>NZ_OPYO01000023.1:0-233760 GCF_900275665.1 Pseudomonas sp. JV241A | reverse complement strand
TAGTTTGACTGGGGCGGTCTCCTCCTAAAGAGTAACGGAGGAGTACGAAGGTGCGCTCAGACCGGTCGGAAATCGGTCGTAGAGTATAAAGGCAAAAGCGCGCTTGACTGCGAGACAGACACGTCGAGCAGGTACGAAAGTAGGTCTTAGTGATCCGGTGGTTCTGTATGGAAGGGCCATCGCTCAACGGATAAAAGGTACTCCGGGGATAACAGGCTGATACCGCCCAAGAGTTCATATCGACGGCGGTGTTTGGCACCTCGATGTCGGCTCATCACATCCTGGGGCTGAAGCCGGTCCCAAGGGTATGGCTGTTCGCCATTTAAAGTGGTACGCGAGCTGGGTTTAGAACGTCGTGAGACAGTTCGGTCCCTATCTGCCGTGGACGTTTGAGATTTGAGAGGGGCTGCTCCTAGTACGAGAGGACCGGAGTGGACGAACCTCTGGTGTTCCGGTTGTCACGCCAGTGGCATTGCCGGGTAGCTATGTTCGGAAGAGATAACCGCTGAAAGCATCTAAGCGGGAAACTTGCCTCAAGATGAGATCTCACTGGAGCCTTGAGCTCCCTGAAGGGCCGTCGAAGACTACGACGTTGATAGGTTGGGTGTGTAAGCGCTGTGAGGCGTTGAGCTAACCAATACTAATTGCCCGTGAGGCTTGACCATATAACGCCCAAGCAATTTGCGTCGAATGACCAGATTGCGGTGTTGTGAAGACTGCAAAGCCGAGAATTTGTAACTCACAAAACATCACATACCCGATTCGCTGGAGTGTCTGAACAAGACCTTCTGGCAACAGAATTTCTTGACGACCATAGAGCATTGGAACCACCTGATCCCATCCCGAACTCAGCAGTGAAACGATGCATCGCCGATGGTAGTGTGGGGTTTCCCCATGTGAGAGTAGGTCATCGTCAAGATTAAATTCCGAAACCCCTATCTGCGTATGCAGGTAGGGGTTTTGTCTTTCTGGGGTCTGTGGGAGCGGCGTCGCACCGCCGCTCCCACAGGACTGAAAACCAGGCCAAAAAAAACCACCCCGCAGGGTGGTCTCTTCACATCCATTTACCGACTCAGTCGCCGTAATACTCGCAACCACTGGTGCAGGTCTCATGAATGCGCACCTTGGAAAGCTCAGGCAACAGCGGCTTGACCTGGTCCCAGATCCACTTGGCGATCACTTCGCTGGTCGGGTTCTCCAGGCCAGGAATATCGTTCAGGTAGTTGTGGTCCAGTTGCTCGTACAGCGGCTTGAAGATCGCCTTGATCTCGGAGAAGTCGCGGATCCAGCCGGTATGTGGATCGAGCGGGCCAGTCAGGTGCAGGGCAACCTTGAACGAATGGCCGTGCAGGCGACCGCACTTGTGCCCTTCAGGCACGTGGGGCAGGCGGTGGGCCGATTCGAACGTAAACTCTTTAAAGATTTCCACGATGTCTTGACTCAGTAAACCAATGCTGGCGGCCAGTTTACCAGCATGGTCACTTCAGTGGTTGCAGATGCGCGTGCAGCTTGCCGGTTTCTATCAGCTCGAGCAGCTCATCGCCCAGGCGCTGGCTTTCGGCCATTGCCTTGTGCCAATAACGCTGACGGCTGCCAGCATCGCCCATGAAGCGCTTGAAGTCGCTACGATCCGGCAGCTTGCCGAAGGGCAAGCTGGCCAGATACTGCGGCGAGGGTGCAAGTAGCAGCACGTTGCGCAGCCGATCAGCATCGCCACGGCGCCACGGCAGGGCCTTGTCGAACCAGCCGGGGATGACCTTGTCGGTGAAGTGCGGGTAGAGCACCAGGTCATTGCCGGCGTAGGGCAGGTCCAGGTGATAGTCCAGCAAGCCGCCATCCCGATAGGTTCCCTGGCCCACGCCCGGAATATCGCGCACACCTTCCATGACCATGGGGATCGACCCGGAAGCCAGCAGGGCATGGCGCAAATTGGCGACGTCCAGGTGCAGGCAGCGCGACGGGAAGTCAGTCAATGGCTGCAGCGGCGGAGCACTGCGGGCATCATGAAGAATGATCCGCTCGAAGTGACGGGACAGGCGCGGGCGGCCGATCAGGTTGTCGGCGATCACAGACGACAGGCCCATGCCCAAGCGTCCGCGATGATCGTGAGCAAGCAATCCATGGCTCTTCACCACCATGATGTTCAGGCGATAGTCAGCACTTTCGAGGATCTGCGCGTCGCGTCCTTCGAGCAATTCATCGAGCATGCGCTCGCAGCTGCGGCTGACTTCGGCTTGAGTCACGCCCTTGGCAAAGTCCTGTTCGGTGTAAAGCTGTCCCAATCGCTGCAGGGCCTGGGCCGGGTTGGGCAGGCAGGCACTGGCGAAGCGCCAGGAACCGATCGAGGCGCCGATCAGTGAGCGTTCTCGCGGTGCGCTGGGGAGCCACTGGCCGAACAGCGCCAGGTCCAGCCCTTGAATGCCGAGGGCCTTGGGGCCGCCCGCAGCACCCGGCAGCACGCCCACATCCGCTGCCTGCAAGCCTCGCTCACCAATACGCTGCAGGGCACGGCTACCAGCCTTGAGGGTCAGGGCCGGGTACTTGATATGGATTGCGCTCATACGGGCCTCGCTGTGTTGAGCCGCAATTATAAAGAACAGCGTCCAGATGTGGGGCTGGGCTGCGCTATCATGTCGCCAGTTGTTTTCAGCTTCAATTAAGTTCGGTTGGGTACTCTAGGCCCCGTAGAAACATTTTTGATCTCAACGGAGAGACACCATGAAAACTTTGACTGCCCTGTTCGCCACTGCTGCCCTTGCCCTGAGCGCCAACGTTGCGCTGGCTAAAGACATTCCGACCAATGAAGTGGTCAAGCTGGTTCAGGCCAAGACCATCATGTCTCTGGACGACTTGAACGCCAAGGCGCTGGCCAAGCACCCAGGCGCTACCATCAAGGATTCCGAGCTGGAGGACGTCTACGGCCGCTATGTCTACAAGGTAGAACTGCGTGACGCCCAGAACGTCGAATGGGACGTTGATCTTGATGCCAAGACCGGTGAAGTCCTCAAGGACGCCCAGGACACCTGATGAGCCCTTGCATGCGAACAGCACAGACACTTCTCATTGCGCTGTTGGCCCTCTGCTCGCTGGCTTCGGCCCGTGACCTCGATCAGGATGAAGCCCTGCAACTGCGGGAGCGGGGCATCATCCTGCCGTTGGAGCAACTGCTTAAAGACGCCCTGGGACGCTATCCCGGGGCGAGGTTGCTGGAGGCGGAGCTGGAAGAGAAACACGACAGATACGAGTACGAGGTCGAATTGCTGACCCCTGAAGGCGTAGTGCGCGAGATCAAGCTCGATGCTACCAATGGAGCGCTGCTCAAAGACGAGGAAGATGACTGATGCGCCTGTTACTGGTCGAGGACAACGTGCCGCTGGCAGATGAACTGACCCAGAGCCTGCAACGCCAGGGCTATGCGGTCGACTGGCTGGCTGACGGCAGGGATGCGGTCTACCAGGGTAGCAGCGAACCCTATGACCTGATCATTCTCGACCTCGGCCTGCCCGGCTTGCCGGGCCTCGAGGTGCTGGCCCAGTGGCGCGCATCGGGGCTGGCGACACCGGTGTTGATCCTCACCGCGCGCGGCTCCTGGGCCGAGCGTATCGAGGGCTTGAAGGCCGGCGCCGACGACTACCTGAGCAAGCCCTTTCACCCGGAAGAACTGCAACTGCGTATCCAGTCGCTGCTGCGCCGTGCGCGCGGGCTTGCCAACCAGCCGACCCTGGAAGCCGCTGGCCTGCAACTGGACGAAGGCCGCCAGTGTGTGACCCGCGCCGGTGTCGACATCCAGCTCACCGCTGCCGAGTTTCGCCTGCTGCGTTACTTCATGCTCCACCCGCAACAGATCCTCTCGAAAAGCCACCTGGCCGAGCACCTCTACGACGGTGAAACCGAGCGCGATTCCAACGTCCTGGAAGTGCACGTCAATCACCTGCGCCGCAAGCTCGGCCGCAGCGTGATCGAAACCCGCCGCGGCCAGGGTTATCGCTATGCCGGGAGCAGCGAGTGAAGTCGATCCAGGCACGCTTGAGCCTTGGCCTGATTGCGGTACTGGTGCTGGTCGGGCTGGTCCTGGCCCAGCTCAGCCTGTGGCTGTTCGAAGCCGGGCTGCAACGCTACCTGGAGACCGGCCTGCGCAAGGAAAGCGAAAACCTGCTGGTGGCGCTGGTGCGCGGCCAGACCGGCCTTGAACTGGATGAGCGACGGATTTCCTCGGCCTACAAGCGGCCGTTTTCCGGCTATTACTTTCGCATTGATTTCGACGGCGGCAGCTGGCGATCGCGTTCGTTGTGGGACATGGACATGCCAGCGCCGCAAAGCCCCGGTCTGCACACCGGACTGGAACTGGGGCCTGAAGGCCAGCAACTGCTGGTACTGCGCGCCGATTACCGGCGCCTGGGTCAGGCCATTTCCATCAGCGTCGCCCAGGACTACACCCCGGTACGGGATGGCTTCAGGCGCATGCAGCAGATCGGCCTGGGCCTGGGCCTGGTCGCGCTGTTGCTGATCCTGGTGCTGCAACGCATCACCGTGACGCGCTCTTTGCGCCCACTGGAGCGTGCCCGCGAACAGATCGCCCAGCTGCAGCAAGGCCAGCGTTCGCAGCTCGATACTCAGGTACCGACAGAACTTGAGCCCCTGGTCGCGCAGATCAACCACTTGCTGGCCCACACCGAAGACAGCCTGCGCCGTTCACGTAATGCCCTGGGCAACCTCGGTCATGCCCTCAAGACGCCTCTGGCGGTGCTGCTCAGCCTGGCCTCCAGCGAACGCCTCAAGGACCTGCCGGAAGTTCGTGCCCAGTTGCGCGACCAGCTCGAGCAGATCCAGCAGCGCCTGAGCCGCGAGCTCAACCGCGCGCGGCTGGCCGGTGACGCATTGCCGGGCGCGCAGTTTGATTGCGATGCCGAATTGCCAGGGCTGCTATCGACCCTGGGCATGATTCATGGCGAAGGCCTGGAGCTGAGCAAGCATGTGCCGCCGGGTTTGCTCCTGCCTTGGGACCGTGAGGACCTGCTGGAGCTGTTGGGCAACCTGCTGGACAACGCCTGCAAATGGGCGGACAGCGAAGTGCAGCTGAGCATCGAAGAACAGCCGCAACACTATTGCCTGTGGATCGACGACGACGGTCCCGGCATCCCGGAGACGGCCCGTGAACAAGTTCTCGAGCGCGGTACCCGGCTTGACGAGCAGGTCGATGGCCACGGCCTGGGCCTGGGTATCGTGCGCGACATCGTCGAGGCCTGGGGCGGGCAGATGCGTTTGCTGGAAAGCCCGCTGGGTGGTTTGCGGGTCAGCATCGAGCTACCGCGCAAGGTCAGATAGCATCGCGGGGCAAGCCCGCTCCCACAGACTTTGTGGGAGCGGCGGTGCGGCGATCCGACTTGCACCGCGATGAGGTCTGCAAATTCTAACCGCGCCGCACCTGCCCATACGCCTGACTAATCCGGTCAATCACCATCGCCAGCGCCACAATCGCCAACCCGGCCTCCACCCCTTTGCCGACATTGAGTGTCTGAATCCCCGCCAGTACATCTTCCCCCAACCCGCGCGCGCCAATCATCGAAGCGACCACCACCATCGACAGCGCCATCATCACCGACTGGTTGAGCCCGGCCATGATGCTCGGCATCGCCAGCGGCAGTTGCACCCGCCGCAGTCGCTGCCAGCGACTGGCCCCCAGGCCGTGAGCCGCCTGGGTCAGGCTCGGGTCGATCTGGCTGAGGCCCAGTTCGGTCAGGCGGATCAAGGGCGGCAGGGCATAGATCAGGGTGGCGAAGATGGCCGGCACCTTGCCTAGGCCGAACAGCATCAACACCGGGATCAGGTAGACGAAGCTGGGCAGGGTCTGCATGACGTCGAGCACCGGCATCAGCAGCTTGCGCGCCAAGGGCCGGCTGGCCAGCAGGACGCCCACCGGGATGCCGATCAGTACGCACAGGCCGGTGCTCACCAGCACCAGCGCACAGGTTTGCAGGAGCTTGTCCCACAAGCCGACCACGCCGATCAGAAACAACAGGCCGCTGAGCACCAGGGCACGGACGACACTGCGGCTGGCGTGCCAGGTCATCAGTGCGACGATCACCAGCAACAGCCACCAAGGCGTCAGGCGTAGCAGGTTTTCCAGGCCGACCAGTACCTGCAGCAGGCCATCGGAGACATTGCGCAATTGATCGCCGTAAGCCAGTACCAGCCAATCAACGAAGCGGTTAACGGCGTCGGCAAAGGAGAAGTGCAGCGCTTCGGGGAAGCCTCCACTCACAGGCTCGCCTCGACCTTGCCCGCGATCTCGGCGGGTAGCCAGGCTTTCCAGATGTTCGGGTTATCGCGCATGAACCTGAGCGCTGCCTCCTTGGGCGCCTCGCGCTTTTCGCTCATCTGCGCCAGGGTCTTGTTGAGGGTGTCGATAGGCAGGTCGACCTTGGCGAAGAACTCGACCAGTTCCGGATAATCCTTTTTGAATGGCGCCGAAACACCGATGGACAATTTTGCCGGCAGTGAACGCGTGCCTTGCGGGTGCGGATGGCTGGCGTCGGTCAGGGTCTGCCAGGCCTCGGCATTGAACGGCGGTTCCTCAAGGCGTACCAGGTCGAAACGCCCCATCAGCGGGGTAGGGCTCCAGTAGTAGAACAGCACCGGTTTGCTACGGCGTATGGCCGAGGTGATTTCGGCATCGAGTGCGGCGCCCGAGCCACTGCGAAAGTTCACGTAGTCATTGTGCAGGCCGTAGGCCTTGAGCTTCTGGCTGTTGACGGTCTCGGAAGTCCAGCCGCTGGGGCTGTTGAGGAAGCGGCCCTTGTCGGGGGATTCGGGGTCCTTGAACACGGCCTTGTACTGTTTGAGGTCGGCCACCGAGCGCAGATTCGGCGCCAGATCCTTGATCACGTACGCCGGCACATACCAGCCCTCATCGGCATTCTTCACCGTATCGCCGATGCTGAACACCTGGCCGGCCTGCTCGGCCTTGATCCAGGCGGGGCTGCGACCGGCCCATTCTTCGCTGATGACCTGGATGTCGTTACGGGCCAGGGCCACTTCCATGCTCACGGTGCTGCCGGGCAGGGTGTCGGTGGGGTAGCCGTAGCCTTTCTCGACGATCAGCCGCAGGATCTCGGTGGTGAGGCTGCCGCTTTCCCAGGTGATGTCACCGAAGTGGATGGGCGTGGAGTTGTCGGCGGCGTGGCTGGAGGGTATCAGAGCCAGCGCAAGGAGAGCGCTGGCCAGCAGGGTAGTGATCGGCTTCATTGTGCCTCGCTCGCAGGGTAGGGAGTCTGGCAAGTGTAGTAGAGGAGAGCCGGCAGGTTTTTGTGGGAGCTGGCTTGCCAGCGATGAGGCCTGCATGAGGCTCCACCAGCGAGCGCTTTGCGCTCGATCGCTGGCAAGCCAGCTCCCACGGGGTTACACCCGGAACTGATCCATCAGCCCCTGCTGCTGGTTGGCCAGGCTGTTGAGCGACTGGCTGACCCGCGCCGATTCGTTGGCCTGTTCCGACAGCGACTCGGTGACGTCACGAATGGTCGCCACGTTGCTGTTGATCTCTTCGGCCACCGCGCTCTGCTCTTCGGCGGCGCTGGCGATCTGCAGGTTCATGTCGCTGATCACCGTGACCGCATCGCCGATCTGCTGCAGGGCCGTGACCGCCTGGCTGACCTGCTCGACGCTGCCCTGGGCCTGGCGATGGCTGCTGTCCATGGCGCCGACCACTTCGCGGGTACCGGCCTGCAGCTGTTCGATGACCTGGCGGGTTTCTTCCACCGATTCCTGGGTGCGGCGGGCCAGGTTGCGGACCTCGTCGGCCACCACGGCAAAACCACGACCGGCTTCACCGGCACGGGCGGCTTCGATGGCGGCGTTGAGGGCCAGCAGGTTGGTCTGCTCGGCGATCGAGCGGATCACTTCCAGCACCGAACCGATCTTCTCGCTGTTCTCGGCCAAACCTTCGACCTGGCCCATGGCGGTACTCATGTCGGCGGCCAGGGTGTCGATGCTGCTGGTGGTGCGGTCGATCACGGCCAGGCCCTGGCGGGTGGCCTGGTCGGCGTCACGGGCTGCCTGGGCGGCTTGCGCTGCGCTGCGGGCGACGTCCTGGGCGGTGGCGCTCATTTCATGGGAGGCGGTGGCCACCTGATCGACCTGGCGATACTGCTGTTCCATGCCGGCGCTGGTCTGGCTGGCGATCGCCGAGGACTGGTCGGCGGTATCGCGGGCGGCCTGGACCGAGCGTTTGACTTCGGCAATGGTCGGCTGCAGCTTGTCGAGGAAGCGGTTGAACCAGCCGGCCAGCTCACCCAGTTCATCGCGCTTGTCGTAGGTCAGGCGGCGGGTCAGGTCGCCTTCGCCGCTGGCGATGTCCTTGAGCATGGCCGCGACGCCGAGGATCGGCCGGGTCACGGTGCGCGCCATCAGCCAGATCAGCAGCAGGCCGACGATAGCCGCCAGCAGGCCCAGGCCCAGTTCCATCAGGGTGCCGCTGGTGTTGCGCTGGTCGAGCTCTTGCTTGAGGGCTTCGGCCGGGCCGGTCAGGGCGCTTTCCGGCACATCGAGCAGCACGCCCCAGGGTTTGCCGCCGGGGATCGGCGCGAACGAGGCCAGCACTTTCAGGCGCTGGTTGTGGTGGATGCTGTGCAGCGGAGTGCTATCGCCGAGCAAGCGGATCAGCTCGGCGCCTTTTTCCATATCGACCTGGTCAAAGCGCTGGGCCAGCTTGCTGGCGTCCGGGCTGTAACCGGCCAGCAGGCCCACGGGGCTGAGAATGCCGACCTGGGTCTGGCCCTGGTAAAGGTTGCGGCTGGCCTGTTGGCTCATGGCCTGCAGGCTGTTGAGGTTGATGTCGATGGACAGGGTGGCGATGACCTTGTCGGCCGCCATCAGCGGGAACACGATGCTGGTCATCAGCACCTGCTGGCCGTTGATTTCATAGAAGTAGGGCTCGATCACACAGACCTTGCGGGTCGTGCGCGGGCACACCGACCAGGTGTTGGCCGGCTCGCCGCTGGGGCCGATGCTGGTGTCGTTCATGTCGCGCTCAGGCAGCGCCATTGAGGTCAGCTGGCCCGGGGTCGGTTGCGACCAGTACAGGGCAAAGCGGCCTTTCTCGTTGCTGCCCAGTTCTTTCTGGTCGACGAACAGCGAGTCCTTGTTGTCCAGGGCGTTGGGCTCGAACACCAGCGACAGGCCGAGCAGGTCGGGGTTGGCCTGCAGCGCGGCGCGCACCTGGCGGGTCATGTCTTCGCGCAGGTCGAAGGCATCGAGGAAGCGCTTCTCGGCCTGCTCGCGAAGGAACAGTACCTGGCGGGAGAAGCCGGCACCGTACTGGTAGGCATCCATGAACTGGCGACGGATGTTCAAGGCCTGGACTTCACCCTGGGACTCGATGCGTCCTTGGGCCGCTTCAGTGAGCATCTGCATGCTGCTGGCCTTGACCAGTTGCGTGCTGTGCTCCATGCGGTACAGCGAGAGTCCCACCAGCAGGGTAACGATGCCGGCCAGGCACAGGCCGGCCAGCAGGGTGATCTTCCACTGAATGGAAAGTTGTCTGAACGACATGGCGAAGTCCTTTGATCCTGAAAGATTGAGGCTGCCGACTATATCGGCCGCGATGCCGTTTTCTTTATTCAAACGTTCAATTGAAATGCGTCGTTTTCGGTCACGGAAGCGACTGATTGTCGCAGGCGCGAAATCCCGTTTTTTTGACAAGCGCGGGGGTCTGCTTCAGAGTGTGCGCCCTCCATAAAAATACCTGTCGTTCGGCCACTGCTCCCGAGCAGTCTGTCGCCGGATCGGTCGCTTTTTGTCTGGTTTCTAGAGGTCACAGAATGAATGCAGTAATTGCCGCGGTCGGCATCATGCTGGTATTGAGCCTGTCCCGCGTGCATGTGGTGATTGCCCTGATCGTGGGTGCCCTGGCGGGTGGGCTGGTCGGCGGCCTGGGCATCGAAGGCACGCTCAAGGCCTTCAACGGCGGGCTGGGTGGCGGTGCCACGGTGGCGTTGTCCTATGCTTTGCTCGGCGCCTTCGCCGTGGCCATCGCCAAGTCGGGCATGGCCCATGCCCTGGCTGATCGTGCCTTGGCCATGATCGACCGGCAGGGGCACAGCAACGGCGGCAAGGTCAAATGGCTGCTGATCGGCCTGCTGTTGGTGGTGGCAATTTCGTCGCAGAACATCCTGCCGATCCATATCGCCTTCATTCCGTTGCTGGTGCCGCCGCTGCTGTATGTGCTGACCAAGCTGCAGATCGACCGGCGCTTGGTGGCCTGTGTGATGACCTTCGGCCTGATCACCCCGTACATCTTCCTGCCGGTGGGCTTTGGCAACATATTTCTCAACCAGATCCTGCTGGGCAGTGTCAGCCGCAGCGGCGTGGATGTCAGTGGCGTCAACGTCACCCATGCCATGGCCATCCCGGCGGCGGGCATGCTCTTCGGTTTGCTGGTGGCGGTGTTCATCAGTTATCGCAAGAAGCGCGTGTATGACCTGGAGAAAATCGAGCAGGTCGAGCAGGTGGCCGTGAGCTACAACCCGCTGACCCTGCTGGTAGCGGGCTTCGCCATTGCGGCGGCGTTCATCATCCAGTTGTGGCTGGACTCGATGATCATCGGCGCCATGGCCGGCTTTCTGATCTTCTCGGTGTCGGGCATCGTGCGCTGGAAAGACACCGACGACCTGTTCACCGAAGGCATGAAGATGATGGCCATGATCGGCTTCATCATGATCGCCGCCTCGGGCTTTGCCGAGGTGATGAAAGCCACTGGTGAGGTCAAGACCCTGGTCGAGGCCTCGGCGGCCTGGATCAATCACAGTAAAGGCATCGGTGCACTGCTGATGCTGCTGGTGGGGCTGCTGGTGACCATGGGCATCGGTTCGTCGTTCTCCACCGTGCCGATCCTGGCGGCGATCTTCGTGCCGCTGTGCGTGCAACTGGGCTTCGATCCCGTAGCGACCGTGTGCATCGTCGGTACTGCCGGTGCCCTGGGCGACGCCGGTTCACCCGCGTCGGATTCGACCCTGGGGCCGACCTCGGGCCTGAACGTCGACGGTCAGCACCACCATATCTGGGACACTGTGGTACCGACCTTCATCCACTACAATCTGCCGTTGCTGGCGTTCGGTTGGCTGGCGGCGATGATGCTCTAGGGCTGCGCAGGGGCTGAGCGCAAGGCTCAGCCTTTGGCGGGTGGCGGCGAGATGCGGTTAAGCACCATGTTGCCGCTCTTGTTCTGGGTCAGGTACACCGGCAACACCTTGGGCAGGGTACTGACCAGACGCTTGATCTCGCTGGTGTTGTAGATGCCGCTGATGCGAATGCTACCGGTGCTGGTGTCAGCCAGTTGCAGGGGTTTGTCCAGGTAGCGGTTGATCATCGGCAGGGCCTGGGCCAGGCTCTGGTTGTCAAGGATCAGCTTGCCATTGCGCCAGGCCAGGCTGTTGTCCTGGCTGTAGGTCTGATCCAGATGCGGTTCGTAATCACCCGCCCGGTAGCTGGCCTGCATGCCCGGGCCAAGGCGGTAGCTGCTGTCGCTGGCCTTGCCGTCACTGCTGACCAATACCGAACCTTCCACCAGTGTCACCTTGACCTGATCGTCATACTTCCACACGTTGAACTGGGTGCCGGTGACCCGGGTCCAGCCATTGGCCGCGTGCACCACGAAGGGATGCTGACTGTCGTGGCTGACCTTGAAGAAGGCTTCGCCCTTGATCAGCGTGACCCGACGCTCGTCCTTGTAATTGGTGAAACGCAGTTCGGTGTTGAGGTTGAGTTCGACTTCGCTGCCGTCGCTGAGCACTACGCGGCTCAGATGCTCACTGCTTTCCAGGTATTGATAGCTGTTGGGCAGCCAGCCTTGCTCCCAACCGATCCAGGCGCCAGCCGGCAGGGTCACCAGGGCGATGGCTGCGGCCGTGGCGAATCGCTGCCAGGTGCCGCGGCGGCGCTGAGGCAGGGGCACGACGTTGTCGGGGAAGGTGCGGGGCAGATGGTCGGCGGTCTGCCAGATGTCCACCATCGCCTGGTATTCCTGCAGGTGCAACGGATGAGCCGTCAGCCATTGCTCGAACGCCAGCCGCTCGGCGGCGGTGCAGTCTTCAGCTTGCAAGCGCAGGCACCACTGCGCAGCGGCATCGGTGATGGCATCATGTTCGGCGGCGCTGAGACTGGTGTGGTTCATTGAAACTCCCGGTTTTGTCCATTCTACCTTGCAGGGTAGGTGGCCGAGAACCGAGATAATGGCGAATGACTATCAGTTGTAGGTTTTTTTACCGCCAAAACCCCGTAAAACCACGGATTTGACAATGATTGCTTACAAAATCACGGACGAAAGGTAGGCCTGCGCCACCGGGCAGCAGCGCCGGCCGTTCTTCAGAACTGCGCGGCGTCAAGCTCGAACAACGAGGCACTGCCGGCACGAATGCTGGCTTGCAGCGACAGCGTCCGGGGCAACAGGCGTTCGAAAAAGAACGCCGCGCTGGCGAGCTTGGCGCCGTAAAAGGCCGGGTCTTGCACCAGCGCGTCGCGGGCGACCGCGGCCATGCGCGACCACATGTAGGCGTAGGCGACGTAGCCGAACAATTGCAGGTACTCCACAGATGCCGCGCCAATGGCATTCGGGTCGCGGCTCGCTTGCTCGCACAGCCACTGGCTGAGGTCCTCCAGCTCGTCCAGGGCGTTGAGCAGCGGCTGGCGAAAAGGCGGTTCGGTTGCGCTGAACTGGCGAATCTGCGCGGCGAAGGCCGCCAGCGCCTGGCCACCATCGGCCACGACCTTGCGCCCGAGCAGGTCCAGGGCCTGGATACCGTTGGTGCCCTCGTAGATCTGTGCGATGCGCACATCGCGCACCAGTTGCTCCTGGCCCCATTCGCGAATGTAACCATGGCCGCCGAACACCTGCTGGCCGAGCACACAGCTTTCCAGGCCGTTGTCGGTAAAGAAGGCCTTGGCCACCGGGGTCAGTAGCGCCACCTGACGTTGCGCCGCGTCGCGTTCATCGGCGTCTTCGGCGTACTTGGCGATGTCCAGTTGCTGGCCGACGTAGGTGGCGAAGGCGCGTCCGCCTTCGGTGAGGGCGCGCATGGTCAGCAACATGCGCCGCACATCCGGGTGGACGATGATCGGGTCGGCAATCCGCTCCTTGTCCTGGGCACCGGTGGCTGCCCGGCTTTGCAGGCGCTCACAGGCGTAGCGGGCGGCGTTCTGGTAAGAGGCCTCGGCACAGCCGATACCCTGGATGCCGATCGACAGGCGTTCGTAGTTCATCATCGTGAACATCGCCGCCAGGCCGCGGTTCGGTTCACCGATCAGGTAGCCGGTGGCGCCGTCGAAGTTCATCACGCAGGTGGCCGAGGCTTTGATGCCCATCTTGTGTTCGAGCGAGCCACAGCTGACCGCGTTGCTCTGGCCCAGGCTGCCGTCGGCATTGACCAGGCGCTTGGGTACCAGGAACAACGAGATGCCCTTGGGCCCGGCCGGCGCATCCGGCAGCTTGGCCAGCACCAGGTGGATGATGTTGTCAGTCAGGTCCTGGTCGCCGCCAGTGATGAAGATCTTGGTGCCGCTGACCTTGTAGCTGCCATCGGCCTGGGGCTCGGCCTTGCTGCGGATGATGCCCAGGTCGGTACCGGCGTGGGGCTCGGTCAGGCACATGGTGCCGGCCCACTGGCCACTGTAGAGCGCCGGCAGGTAAGTGGCCTTGAGCGCGTCGCTGGCGTGGGCGTCGATCGCCAGGCAGCAGCCGGCGCTCAGGGCCGAGTACAGGCTGAAGCTGCAGTTGGCGGCATAGAGCATCTCTTCGAACTGCACCGCGAGCATCTTCGGCATGCCCAGGCCGCCAAATTCCGGGTTGCCGGCCAGGCCCACCCAGCCGCCGTCGCGGTAGGTCTGCCAGGCCTGGCGAAAACCGTCCGGGGTGCGCACTGCACCGGCCTCGAACGCTACGCCCTGTTCATCGCCGCTGCGGTTGAGCGGGGCGAGCAACTGGCCGGTGATTTTCGCCGCCTCTTCGAGGATGGCCGTGGCGGTGTCGGCATCGACCCGCTCGGCCAGGGCTGGCAGGCGCGCCCACAGGGCCGGGCCATGGAACACTTCATGAAGGACAAAGCGCATGTCGCGCAGGGGAGCATTGAATTCAGGCATGGCAGTTCTCGCAGTCAAAAGGGGTCAGAGCGCCTTGGCCCAGTCGCGCAGCAGGTACTTCTGGATCTTGCCGGTAGAGGTCTTCGGCAATTCGCTGAACACCACGGTTTTCGGCAGTTTGAAGCCGGCCAGGTGCTCGCGGCAAAAGGCGATGATCTCGGCTTCGCGGGTGCCCTCGCAGCCGGCCTTGAGGGTGATATAGGCGCAAGGGGTTTCCCCCCATTTGTCATCCGGGCGGGCGACCACGGCGGCTTCGAGTACCGCCGGGTGCTTGTACAGGGTGTCTTCGACCTCGATGGTGGAGATGTTCTCGCCGCCGGAAATGATGATGTCCTTGAGCCGGTCCTTGATTTCCACGTAGCCGTCGGCATGCCACACCGCCAGGTCGCCAGTGTGGAACCAGCCGCCACGGAAGGCTTCGGCGGTGGCTTCGGGGTTTTTCAGGTAGCCCTTCATCACTGTGTTGCCGCGCATGAAGATCTCGCCCAGGGTGTTGCCGTCGCGCTGTACCGGCTCCAGGGTCTGCGGGTCGGCGACCATCAGGCCTTCGAGGGTCGGGTAGCGCACGCCCTGGCGCGACTTGATTCGCGCCCGTTCGGCCAGCGGTTGTTCATCCCATTCAGCGTGCCAGGCACAGACCGTCACTGGGCCATAGACCTCGGTCAGGCCATAGACGTGAGTGACCTTGATGCCCATTTCTTCCACCGCGCCGATGACCTTGGCCGGCGGCGCCGCGCCGGCGACCATGGCATTGACCGGGTGATCGATCGCCGCCTTGGCCGATTCGGGCATGTTGATCAGCGCATTGAGCACGATCGGCGCACCGCACAAATGGCTGACCTGATGTTCGCGGATCAGGGTGAGGATCTTCTGCGGGTCGACCCGGCGCAGGAACACATGGGTGCCGGCCAGGGCAGTGACGGTCCAGGGGTAGCACCAGCCGTTGCAGTGGAACATCGGCAGGGTCCACAGGTACACCGGGTGGTTGCCCATGGCCCAGGTCATCTGGTTGCCGAGGGCGTTGAGGTAGGCGCCGCGGTGGTGATAGACCACGCCCTTGGGGTTGCCGGTGGTGCCGGAGGTGTAGTTCAGCGAGATCGCCTGCCATTCGTCTTCGGGCCAGTGCCAGGCAAACTCGGGGTCACCTTCGGCGAGAAAGGCTTCATAGTCCAGGTCGCTGACCGCCTGGCCTTCGCCGTACTCCGGGTCATCGACATCGATCACCAGCGGCGGGTATTCCATCAGCGCCAGGGCCGCTTCAATGACCTTGTGGAACTCGCGGTCGCTGATCAGTACCTTGGCTTCGCCGTGCTCGAGCATGAACGCGATGGCCTCGGCATCCAGGCGCACGTTGAGGGCGTTGAGCACGGCGCCGATCATCGGCACGCCAAAGTGCGCTTCGAGCATGGCCGGAATGTTCGGCAGCATCACCGCCACCGTATCGCCCTGACCGATACCGCGCCCGGCCAGGGCGCTGGCCAGGCGACGGGAACGTTCGTAGGTCTGTTGCCAGTTGCGCCGGATCGCGCCGTGGATCACCGCCGGGTACTGGCCGTAGACGGCGGCGGTACGCTCGATGAAACTCAAGGGGCTCAAGGCAACATGATTGACAGGGGCGGGCGCCAGGCCCTGGGAGAAAATCGACATGAGGTCGTCCTGTGCAGGAGGCAGTCGCCCGTGGCGAACTGAAACCTCCGATGGCTGATTGTTAGCTCTGATCAGGTTTCGTGAAGGGCAGGCCCTTCCGCTGTCGCAAGTTTTACGCGAATGGCTATGGTAACTGGAAGATAGACTATAGCAATATGGTATAAATACTATAAAAGCCCTGAGGCGCCGCTTTGGATACTTCTTTCACCTTGCTGCTGGCCAAGGATCCGCAACCGAGCCTGTTGCTGGATGCTTCAGCCAGCGTACTGGCCAGCAACCCGGCCTTGCAGGCGCTGCTCGGGCCCTGGCCGCAGCGTGACGTCGAGCACTGGCTGCCGAGCAACTACCGGGCACTGGTGCGCGCCTGCCTGGAGCAAGGGCGGGCGATCAATGAGGTCGAGGCGCCGGTGGCCGGGCAGATCCTGCTCTGGACCTTCATCCCCGATGACGCCGCCCAGCAGGTGCTGGCGCGTTGTCGTGATGCCACCCTGGAGCGCCAGGGTGAACGTGACGCCAGCCAGGCCCGGCGCCTGTACCGGCTGATCACCGAGAACACCACCGACCTGATTTCCCGGCACACGCCTGACGGCAGTTTTATCGATGCCTCGCCCGCCGCGTTCCGCCTGCTGGGCTACTGGCCGGAAGAACTGCGCGGGGTGCAAGTGCAGTCGCTGTTCCATCCCCAGGATCGCCAGCAATCGTTGTTGCAGGCATCCCAGGCGCTGGAGCAGGACGGCTACCAGACCATGACCTGCCGGGTGCGGCACCGTGACGGGCGTTACCTGTGGTTCGAGATCGCCAGCCGCGCCATCCGCGAAACCTATACCGGTGCCGTGGTGGAGATTGTCAGCGTCTCGCGGGACATCAGTGTCCGTATCGAAGCCCAGGAAAACCGCCGGCGCCTGGCCGAGGTGGTCGAAGCCAACACCGACCTGGTGCTGTTCAGCGACCGCGACGGCCGGCTCAGCTACCTCAACCGCTCGGCGCGGCGGACCCTGGGGTTGCAGGGGGTAGAGCCGCTGCCCGGGTTGCACGCCTTGCTCGACCCGCAGCTGCAGCAGCGCTTGCACAGCGAAGGCTGGCAGCGTGCCGAGCAGCACGGCGTGTGGCAGGCCGAGGCGCGGCTGATCCCGCACCAGGGCGGCGCGGCGTTTCCGGTATCGCTGGTGTTGCTGGCCCATCGCGCTACCGGTGGTGAGCGCTACTACTCGCTGGTGGCCCGCGACATGACCGAGCGTGAACTGCGCGAAAGCCAGCAACGCCGCCATCAGGACGAACTGGCCCACAGCGCCCGGCTGATTACCCTGGGCGAGCTGGCCTCGGGGATTGCTCATGAAATCAACCAGCCGCTGGCGGCGGTGGTCAATTACGCCAGTGCCAGCCAGCGTTACCTGCAAGCCGTGGAGCGCGATCCGCAGGCCGCGCAACGCGTCGCCCAAGGCTTGCAGCGCATCAATGAACAGGCGACCCATGCCGCTGAAGTGATCAAGCGCTTGCGCGCCTTTTTGCGCAAGGAACCGCGACGCCTGCAGGCCTTGGCGATTGCCGATGTCGTGGCTGAAGCGGTACGCCTGTGCGACTGGGAGGCCAGCCGCGATCAGGTGAGCATCGAGCAGCGTGTAGAGGAGGGGTTGCCACCGGTGTATGCCGACCGGGTGCTGCTCGAACAGGTGCTGCTTAACCTGTTGCGCAATGCCATCGACGCCAACCGTGACCAGCACGACGGCCAGGCCTCGCGTATCCTGCTCAGCGCCGAGCTTGCGGCGGGCTGGCTAACGATCCGGGTCAGCGATCAGGGGCCGGGGGTGGCGGCCGAGTGCCTGGATGGCATCTTCACCCCGTTCAACACCAGCAAGCCGGACGGCCTGGGTTTGGGCCTGAGCATGAGCCGCAGTATCGTCGAAGGCTTTGGCGGCACCTTGCAGGCACAGCCTGGCGAGGCGGGCGGATTGATCTTGTGCTGTCGGCTGGCGCCGGTGGCAAACAGTGGGGAGTGATATGCAGGAACCGCGGGTGTATGTGGTCGATGATGATCAGGGCATGCTCGATTCGACCGTGTGGTTGCTCGAGTCGGTGGGCTTGCAGGCGCTGCCGTTCACCAGTGGCCAGGCGTTTCTTGACGCCTGCGACGGCCATGTGCCGGCCTGTGTGCTGCTGGATGTGCGCATGCCGGGGATGGGCGGCTTGAGCGTGCAGGACGCGTTGCGTGCGCGGGGGATCGATTTACCGGTGATCTTTGTCAGTGGCCACGCCGATGTGCCGATCGTGGTGCGGGCCTTCAAGGCCGGGGCCTGCGATTTCATCGAAAAACCCTACAACGATCAGTTACTGCTCGATAGCGTTCAGGACGCGCTCGGGCAAGTGCGCCATGCCGGGCCGCTGGAAGCGGTGCAGGCGCGTGTCGACAGCCTCACGCCCCGCGAACGTGATGTGTTCCTGCCGCTGGTGCAGGGCTATACCAATCGGGAAATTGCCGAGCAGCTGGAGGTCAGCATCAAGACGGTCGACCTGTATCGCTCGCGGGTGATGAAGCGCATGCAGGCCGATCACTTGCCGGCGCTGGTGGGGATGGCGATCGCTTGTGGGTTGGTGCAGCCGTTGAACTTGCGTTGAATTGATCGCGGGGCAAGCCCGCTCCCACAGGAGCGAGCCGGACCTGCGATGCTTTTAAGGTCTGCGCCCCAGCAGCAAACCGACCACCAGGCCGAACCCCGCGGAAATCGCCACCGTCTGCCACGGATGGCCACCGATGTAGTCCTGGGTGGCATCCACCACTGGCTGCGCCTTGCTGCGCACGCTGGTGACCGCATCACGGGCCTGCTTCAATTTCAGTCCGATCTGGGCGCGCAGGGTTTCGGCTTCTTCGCCAACCAGTGCGGCACTGTCGTTCAGTAGTTTTTCCGACTCTTCGATCAACGCCTGCAGTTCACTGAAAGCCTGATCCTTGATTTGCTCGGCATCGCTTTGCACGGTGGTTTTCCTGGCCATGGGCGTTTCCTCGTCAGTTGATGGCATTGAACAGTGGATGCCGCCGGGCGCGGAAAGTTGCAGCGGTTTGCCGGGCCCCGGCGGCTACAGTGTAAGATAGCGCCTATTTTCCAGCGGCAGGACACCCCTCATGAGTTTCAATCTGGCCAACAAGAGCTTCGCCGAACGGGCGCAGATCGAGGACGAGAAAGCACGACTGTTCGAGCTCTGGCAGACCAACCTGGGCAAGGCCAAGGCCGACGCCGCCCGGCTGATCGCCGAAAAACCACGGCGCAAGGGCAAGTGGGCCGAATGGGTCCGGGCCGAACTGGACGGCATGTCGCCGCCCGAATACGCCAACATGGTCCGCAGTGAAGTCAACAAGCTGATGGCAGCGGCCAAGTAAGCCTCAGGCGAACACCGCCAGTACCGCTTCACGGACTTTCTCCAGCGCCGGGTCCGGTTGCCCGCCGGTGCGCCAGCCCAGTTCCACCGGATATTGCGGCAAGGCCAGCGGGCACGGCAGCACCACCAGGCCGGCGGTTTCGGCAATGGTCCGGGCGGCATGGCCGGGCAGGGTGGCCAGGCGCTCGCTGCCCTTGAGCAAGTAAGCCAGGGCAGCAAAATGGCTGGTCGACGCCGCCACCCGGCGACTCAAGCCCAGTTCGGCCAGTGCCTCGTCGACGATGCCGATAAACCCCCCTGATGACACCAGAATCTGCTCCCGCGCCACGAACTCATCCAGGCTTAATGCGCTTTGCCCGGGCGCCATGCTGTGCGGGTCGAGCAGGCACAGATAATCCCCTTCATCGAGCACCCGGCGGCTGAGCAGGCGGGCGGAAAACCCGCCTGAGGCCAGCGCCAGATCAAGGCTGCGATCAAGTAAAGCGCGGGCGACGATCTGGCTGTGAGTCTGGCGAAAGATCAGCCGCAGGCCCGGCGCCAGCCGTTGCACCTGCTCGATCAAGGCCCGGCCGTAGGCAATCTCGAAATCATCGGAGAGGCCCAGGGTCACTGCCCGGCCTTCGAACTGTTCGGCTTGCGGATCGAGCAGGGCCAGGCTTTGCCGGCATTTGTTCAACGCTTCGCTGATCAGCGGCTTGAGCTGGTTGGCCCGCAGGGTTGGCGCCAGGCCACGCCCGGTGCGCATGAACAGCGGGTCGCCATAGACCTCGCGCAAACGCCGCAAGGCAGCGCTGACTGCCGATTGGGTCAGGCCCAGGCGTACGGCAGCGCGGCTGGCGCTGACTTCGTCGTGCAGGGCTTCGAAGACCTTGAGCAGGTTGAGGTCGATGTCGGTGATATTTGCAGGATTCATATCATTCAGAAACGAAGTGGGCTTTATTCATGATTGGTCCGGCGCCGACAATCTGCAATACCCATCGCCCACCCGGAGCACCCGCTAATGACCAAGTCCGTCGTCGCCGCCTTGCAGATCGGTTCATCGCCTGAAGGCAAAGCCCATACCCTGGAGCAGATCCTTGCGTACGAGCAGGCCATCAGTAACGCGGGCGCCAGCCTGGTGGTGATGCCCGAAGCGCTGCTGGGCGGTTATCCCAAGGGCGAGACCTTCGGTACGCGCCTGGGCTACCGCCTGCCCGAAGGCCGCGAAGCCTTCGCCCGCTACTTCGCCAATGCCATCGACGTACCCGGCAGCGAGACCGAGGCCCTCGCTGGGTTGTCGGCGCGTACCGGCGCCAGCCTGGTGCTCGGGGTGATCGAGCGTAGCGGCCATACCCTGTATTGCAGCGTGCTGTTCTTCGAGCCCGAGCAGGGCCTGGTGGCGGTGCACCGCAAGCTGATGCCCACCGGTACCGAGCGGCTGATCTGGGGCCGTGGCGACGGCTCGACCTTGCCGGTGATCGAAGGCCGTGCCGGGCGTATCGGCGCTGCGGTGTGCTGGGAAAACTACATGCCGCTGCTGCGCACAGCGATGTACGCCAAGGGCGTGGAGCTCTGGTGTGCACCGACGGTGGACGAGCGTGAGCTGTGGCAGATGAGCATGCGCCATATCGCCGCCGAAGGCCGTTGCTTCGTGATCAGTGCCTGCCAGGTGCAGGACTCGCCCAACGCGCTGGGCATCGAGGTCGCCGACTGGCCGGGCGAGCGCCAGCTGATTGCCGGGGGCAGCGTGATCGTCGGGCCGCTGGGCGAGGTGCTGGCCGGGCCGCTGGTGGGTGAGCGCGGGCTGTTGTGCGCCGAAATCGATACTGAGGAACTGGTGCGTGCCCGTTATGACTTCGACGTGGTTGGCCACTATGCGCGGCCGGATATCTTCGAGCTGAGCGTGGATGAGCGCAGCAAGCCCGGCGTGCGCTTCATCAACCAGGGCTGAGTTTTACCAGGGCGCGCTGGCCGGTTGTGGCAGGTTGAGCCGGCCACTGTCGCTGAAGCGCCGGGTGCCGAACGCGCCACCGGCCAGCTTGCCGCGCACGGTGTAGGGCAGGCCGTCGAGGCTGCGCACCTGGCTCAGGCCCACGGCCTGGCGCAGCACCGAGAACGCGGTGATGCTCACCGGCACCACCAGCACGCCTTCGCTGAAGCGGCCGATGCTGCCGCTTTGATCACTCACGCCCGCTGCCAGCGGCTGGCCGTTGACCTCAAGGTTGAGGGCGATGCCGTTGTAGTCGATCGCGGTTTCGTTGGGGTTCTGCACGCGGATCTTCACCGCCATGCGCAGCTCCAGGTCCTGGCCGGGCAGGGGATCGATACCGATCACGCTGATGTTCACCGGATCGCGCGCCTGGAACAGGGCGCAGGCGTTCAGGCCGCCGATCAACAGCAGGGCCAGGCAAAGGCGTAGGAATCGGGTCACGGGCACAGCTCCAGCGCAGGAGAACAGCTGCGAGTGTGGCAAATGCACAGCGGCGTTGAAAGTGCTGTGCGTTATGAAAGATACTTGTTCTCATTAACGCCCGCTAATTCCTCCCACTGGCCCATCGAATCCTTCATGTTGACGTCTCCCGTGTCCGGACTGCTTTCAAGCTTCCAGGAACATTACGATGACCTGCTGCAGTTCCTGACCCGGCGCATGAGCGACCGGCAGCGGGCCGCCGACGTCGCCCAGGAAACCTACCTCAAGCTGGTAAAGATCGAGCAGCAGGACCTGCCGGTGCTGCATGCGCGCAGCTTTATCTTTCGCGTGGCCGGCAACCTGGCGATCGATACCCTGCGCCGTGAGCAACGCATGAGCGCCAACCTCGACGACAGCGAAGCGGCGCACCAGGTACCGTGCCCGGCGCCAGCGCCGGAAGCGGCGTTGCTGGCCAGTGAACGCCTGGAGCTGCTCGATGAAGCTTTGCTGCAATTGTCGGCCAATGCCCGTCAGGCGTTGCTGCTCAACCGCGTCGAAGGCTTGACCCAGGCGCAGATTGCACAACGGCTGGGCGTTTCCGAGAGCATGGTGGCAAAATACATCGGCCAGGCCCTGCGCCATTGTCGCGACTGGCTCAAACACAACCATGACTGATGCCCTTGCCATGCCCGCGCCGCAGCCGATCAGCGATTTGTCCGATGATGCCCTCGACTGGCAGGTACTGCTGCATTCGGGCAACGCCAGCGCCAGCGACCAACAACGCTACCAGCGCTGGTGCGCGCTGAGCCCGGCTCACGCCGAGGCCGCGAGCGAAGCCGAGGCGTTGTGGGCGGACCTCGGGCAGACCCGCGCGGCGGCTGAAGTCGTAGCGACGGCGCCACGTCGGCGGCGCTGGGGCTCGAAAATTGCCGCTTCGCTGGTGCTGGCGCTGGTCGGATATGGCGGTGTGCAGCAGGCGCCAGCCTTGCTTGCCGACTACCACACCGGGGTTGGCCAGCAGCAACGCATCACCCTGGCCGATGGCTCGCAGGTCACCCTCAACAGTGGCAGCGCCTTGTCGGTGGATTTCAACCGTGGCGAGCGCCGCGTTGTCCTCAAGGCCGGCGAGGCCTTGTTCGAGCCGGCCGCCGACCCGCGGCCGTTCGTGGTCGATGCCGGGGCTGAGCCCGTGCAGGGCAGCGCTGCGGTATTCAGTGTGCGCCGGGACGGTGCGCGCAATCGCGTGGTGGTTGCCCAGGGCCAGGCGCGGGTCGGCGGGCAGTTGCTGGAAACATCGCCCGATGCCCGGGCGCAAACCGCCTGGCAGCGCGGCAAGCTGATCTTCAACGGCAAGCCGCTGCGTGAAGTACTGGCCGAGCTTGAGCGCTATCAGCACGGGCGTATCGTGCTGTCTGACCAGCAACTGGCGGCGCTGCAGGTCAGCGGGGTGTTTGACCTGAACGACCCTGAGGGGCTGTTGCGCACCCTTGAGCAGCGCTATGCATTGAAGGTTACCTACCTGCCCTGGCTGGCGGTGGTGTACTGACGGGTCTCATCGCTGGCAAGCCAGCTCCCACAGGTATTGCATGCACCGTACCTGTGGGAGCTGGCTTGCCAGCGATAGGGTCGTAACTGCGCAAAAAATATTTTCAAATTCCCACTGCAAGTTCTTCCCCGCCCAATCGTCGTAGTGAGACTGATCAGCAATCCATTCTCATTTACAACCATTTGCCTGGAAGAAAACAGTGAAGGGTCCGCTCAAGCCAATCGCCCGTTCCACCGGTTATTTCAAACACGCCCTGCTGGCCTCCACTGCCGTTGCCGCATTGCTCGGCACGCTACAAGTGCACGCTGCCGATGCGGTAAATGCCGCCAGCACCCAGCAGGAGCGTGAAGTATCCCTGGACCTGCCAGCGCAGAGCCTCGACCAGGCCCTGACCGCCTTCGCCGACCAGGCGGGCCTGCACCTGCTGTTTACCAGCCAGGACGTGGCCGGCCGGCAAAGCCCGGCGCTCAATGGCCGCTACAGCATCGCCCAGGCCCTGCAAAGCCTGCTGGCCGGCAGCGGCATGAGCTGGCAGTTCAGCGAGCAGAACACGGTGATCCTGCGCAAGAGCGCGGCGGCGCAAAGTATCAGCCTCAAGCCCATCGAAGTCAGCGTGGCCTCGCGTACCAGCACCTCGATCAGCGAAATCCCCGGCACCGTCTGGGTGGTCGACCAACAGCAATTGCGCGAGCAGATCGACAGCGGCGTCAGCCTCAAGGAGGCCATCGGCAAACTGGTACCGGGCCTGGACCTGGCGCCGGAAGGGCGCACCAACTACGGCCAGAACATGCGCGGGCGCAACGTGCTGGTGATGATCGACGGCGTCAGCCAGAACAGCTCACGCGGGCTGTCGCGCCAGTTCGACAGCATTTCGCCGTTCAACGTCGAGCGTGTCGAGGTGCTCTCCGGCGCCAGCGCCATCTATGGCGGCGGCGCCACCGGTGGGATCATCAACATCGTCACCAAGAAGGGCGAGGCGGGGCCGGCGCGCTTTGAAACCCAGCTGGGCGCCAGCAGCGGCTTCAACAACAGCGACGACCTGTCGACCCGCATCGCCCAGTCGATCAGCGGCGGCAACGAGCGCGTCAACGCGCGCCTGGGCGTGTCCGCCGAGCAGAACGAAGCCTTCTACGACGGTGCCGGCGACCAGATCTTCATCGACAACACCCAGACCGACCTGCAGTACAACCGCACCATCGACGTGCTCGGCAGCCTGGGCCTGAAATTCAACGACGAGCAGAGCCTCGACCTGCTGGCCCAGTACTACGACTCGGGTAACCACGGCAGCACCGGTATCTACTTTCCCAACCTCAACTACAACGGCCCATCGGACCTGGAAGATGCCGAGCTGCGTGGTGGCTATTCCACCGACCTAGAGCCGCGCACCAAGCGCCTGCTGCTCAATGCCAACTACCACCACAGCGATGTGCTCGGCCAGGACTTCTACCTGCAGGCCTCGTACCGCAAGGAAGACGACAACTTCTATCCGTTCCCGTACTACAACACCGGCAAACCGGCGGGCTCCAAGGGCGTGTACTTTGCCGCCTCGCAGCAGAACTTCGAGGTCAGCAGCCTCAAGGCGCTGTTCGCCAAGCAGTGGGACAGTCTCAAGCTGACCTACGGCGTGGACCTGGACCGCGAGCGCTTCAATGCCGACCAGACCACCTTCGATGCCCTGACGTCGTCCGAAAGCGGTGGCCTGGACCTGGATGAAGCCAGCAAGGCGGCGCGCTACCCCAGCTACCGGGTCGATGGCATTTCGGCCTACGCCCAGCTGGACTGGAAGGCGACCGATAACCTGACGGTTTCCGGCGGCGCCCGGCGCCAGCAGATGGACGTCGATGTCGGCGATTTCAAGAGCGTGCCCGGCGGCAACAACGACTACCAGGTCAACCTGTTCAACCTTGGCGCCATCTACGACTTCAAGAACGGCCACCAGGTCTGGAGCAATTACGGCGAAGGTTTCGACCTGCCGGACCCGGCCAAGTACTACGGCAAGCCGGGCCTGAGCGTCGAAGACAACCCGCTGGCCGGGATCAAGAGCCGCCAGGTGGAACTGGGCTGGCGCTATGCCGACCTGGACTGGGACGCCCAGGCGGCGGTGTACTACATCTGGTCGGACAAGATCATCACCACCGACATGGCCACCCTGACCATCAACGTCGAAGAACAGAAGAGCCGCGACTTCGGCTTTGAAGGCGCGCTGACCCGCCACTTCGAAAGCGGCTGGGAGGCCGGCAGCACCCTGCACCTGGTGCGCTCGGAAGAGGAAGACAAGGACGGCGACTGGATCAAGCGCGATGCCCGTTATGCGTCGCTGTCCAAGTCCACTGCCTTCGTCGGCTGGAAGGGCGATGGCCGTAGTGCACGCCTGCAGGCCAACCACGCCTTCACCCTCAAGGACGATGCCGATCACACGATCAGCGGCTACACCACCTTCGACTTGCTGGGCAGCCAGGACACCGGCTTCGGGACCTTCAGTGCCGGCATCCAGAACCTGCTCGACAAACAGTACAGCACCGTCTGGGGCCAGCGCGCGACGCTGTTCTATTCACCGACCTACGGCCCGGCCTACCTCTACGACTACCAGGGCCGTGGCCGCACCTACACCCTGACCTGGTCGCTGGCCTACTGAGTCAGGCGAAGGCTGCCAGCAGGTCGGCCGCGAAGGCCTGCTGGGCGTCGCTGGGCACCTGGGCGCGATGGCGCACCAGCACGAACGGCACGGTGAAATCCAGCGCCGGGTCCAGGCCCTGCAACAGGCCGCGCTCAACCCAAGGCTCGGCGTAGTGGCAGGGCAGGTAGCCGATGTGCTGGCCGGAGAGGATGAAGGTCAGGGCACCGTCCACCTGCTCTGAACGGGCTGCGCCACTGGTGCCGTCAAAGGGCTCCTGGCGGCTCTGGAAACGGTAGGGGTGTTCGACCTGGTCGGCCTGCTGCAACGCCTCCAGGCTAACGTCCGGCTGGCCGGCCAGCGGATGATGGCTGGCGCAGTACAGGCGCTGGTTTTCTTCGAACAACGGCGTGTAATCGAACGCCGCCTGTTTGCCGGAAAAATAGCCGATGGCCAGGTCCAGGCGTTGCTGCAACAGTTGACGTTCAAGGTCTGCCGGCATGGCGCTGACCAGTTCCAGGCGCACCGACTCGTCACGCTGGCGAAAGCGCTCGATGGCCCGCGCCAGGCGCAAGGTCACGGTGCTTTCCTGGGCTTCGGAAATGCCGATGCGCACCTCGCCGAGCAAACGCCCGGCTACACCATTGGCCTGATGGCGAAACGCCTCGATCTGCACCAGCAGCTCGCGAGTGGCCTTGAGCAGCACTTCACCCTTGGCGGTCAGGCGAAAGCCGCCCTTGCCGCGGCTGCACAAGCGATAACCCAGACGGGTTTCCAGGCGCGCCATCTGCTGGCTGATGCTTGGCTGGCTCAGGCCCAGCACGCCCTGGGCGGCGCTGAAGCCACCGGCCTCGACTACAGTGACGAACAGCCGCAGCAGATGCAGGTCGAGGTCGTGCAGTTGTCCCAACATCAAACATTGCTCCCGATGAATGTCAGGTTAATTGACTTGCCATTTTAGTAATGTAACCCGGCAGGCATGCTGGCGGCATCCACTGACAAAGGTGCCCGACATGCGTACATCCCTGTGGTTGTTGTCCCTGGTCCTGGCCTTGCCGGTGCAGGCCGAGGAAAAAGTCCTCAATCTGTACAGTTGGGCCGACTATGTCGCCCCCGAAACCTTGCAGCGTTTCGAGCAGGAAACCGGTTACAAGGTGCGCTACGACACCTTCGACACCACCGAAGTCCTGGAAACCAAGTTGCTCACCGGTGGCAGTGGCTATGACGTCGTGGTGCCGTCCACCAGCCTGCTGGCCCGCGCCCTGGCTGCCGGTGCCTTGCAACCGCTGCAGGCCCAGGCCATGCCCGGCTACGGCAATCTAGACAAAGACCTGCTGGCCAAGCTGGCCGAGGTCGACCCCGGCAATCAGTACGCCGTGCCCTACACCTGGGGCACCCTGGGCCTGGGCATGAACCTTGAGGCGGTGCGCCAGCGGCTGGGCGATGCACCGCTGGACAGCCTCGACCTGTTGTTCAAGCCCGAGTACGCCAGCAAGCTCAAGGATTGCGGGATTGCCATGTCCGACTCGCCCCAGGAGGTGATTGGCGTAGCCTTGAATTACCTGGGCAAGGATCCCTACAGCCGCGACAAAAACGACCTGGCGGCCGCCCAGTCACTGCTCAAGCAACTGCAACCCTCCATCCGCTATGTCGCCAACGGCCGGCAGATCAACGACCTGGCCAACGGCAGTGTGTGCCTGGCCCTGACTTACAACGGTGACGCGGCCATGGCCGCCGACCAGGCGCAAAAGGCTGGCAAGCCGTACCAGGTGATCTATCGCATTCCCCGCGAAGGCACGCTGATCTGGCAGGACAACCTGGTCATGCCCAAGGACGCGCCGCACCCGGACGCCGCCCGCGCCTTCATTGCCTTCATGTTGCGCCCCGACTCGGTGGCGCCGTTGACCAACACGCTGTTCTTCGCCAATGCCAACCAGGCCGCCACGCCCCTGGTGGACGAGGCGGTACGCAGCGACCCGGACATCTACCCTTCGGCCGAAGTGCGCGCGCGGCTGTTTGCCGACCGCAGCATGAGCCTGGCCGACATGCGCCAGCGCACTCGCCTTTGGACCACCTTCCGTAGCCGCCAATAACAACAGACCAGGAGCCCGACCATGGACCTCGCCCCCGACAACGACCAGGCCATCACCCGCGACAGCCTCTACGGCACCATCGCCGAAAACACCTTTGCCGGCATCACCAGCTTCTCGCGCCGCCGCTACAGCCGCGACCTGCGCGGTGTCGATGTGGTGGTCAGCGGGGTGCCGTTCGACACCGCCACCAGCAACCGCCCCGGTGCGCGTTTCGGGCCGCGGGCGATTCGCGCGGCGTCGGTGCAGCAGGCCTGGGCCCGGCACTGGCCGTGGGAGTTCGACCCCTTCGATCACCTGGCGGTAACCGATTATGGCGACTGCAACTTCGATTACGGCAGCCCGCATACCGTGCCGGAAAGCATCCAGGCCCATGCCGAGCAGATTCTTGAGGCCGGCTGCGCCATGCTCACCCTGGGCGGCGACCACTTCATCAGCTACCCGCTGCTCAAGGCCCATGCAAGCAAACACGGACCGCTGGCGCTGATTCACTTCGACGCCCACAGCGACACCTGGCCGGACGAGGAGGGCCAGCGCGTCGATCACGGCACCATGTTCTGGCATGCCGCCCGTGAAGGCCTGGTGGACCCGGCGCGCTCGGTGCAGATCGGCCTGCGTACCACCAATGACGATACCCAGGGCTTTGCCGTGCTCGACGCCCGCCAGGTGCATCAACGCGGTACCCAGGCGATCATCGAGGCGATTCGGCAACGGGTCGGCGACCAGCCGGTGTACCTGACCTTCGACATCGACTGCCTGGACCCTGCGTACGCCCCAGGCACCGGCACCCCGGTGTGTGGTGGGCTGACCACGGTGCAGGCGCTGGAAATCCTCGGCGGGCTGCGCGGTATCAACCTGGTGGGCATGGACCTGGTGGAAGTCGCGCCGGCCTACGACCATGCCGATATTACTGCCCTGGCCGGTGCGACCCTGGCCATGGAGATGCTCTGCCTGTATGCCGCCCGGCATAAGGTCGATAGCTGATCCGGTAACAAAATGAATCACCTCCGGGGGAATTCGAGGTTTCCCGGCGAACCTGTCGCGCCTTAGGCTATCCAACGCTTGGGCGCGCTGGTTTTCGGCGCCGCGTGGTGCCGGAGGTGAATACCGTGAACCGATCCCTGTCGGGCCTGGCAATGGCCCTGCTCTTGAGCTCGCCGCTGCAGGCTGCGCCCGTTGCCGCGCCGTTGCAGCTGGCGGCCAGCAACAACAACCCCTACAACAGCCCGATCATGCGCGCCAACCCCAACAGCCGACAGGGCAGCGTGCCGGCCACGCCGCCTGTGCGCGGCCCTTCGACCCAGCCCAATCCGCGCCCGCCGACCCTTGAAAACCGCGGTATCGGCAATGGCGAAAACATCCGCCGCGAACAGACCACCCCGCGCCTGGAACCCACCCGCCCGCCGCGCGCACCTGCGCCCGCGCCCTGAGTAACAGGCCCTCCCTGGAAGGAATCGCTGATGTCCCCACGCACCTGGCTACCCACCCTGATGACCGCGGCGTTGCTGCCGCTGCTGGCCCACGCCGCGCCCGAGCGCGATTTCAAGAGCGAGGAGGGCAGCGTCAAGGTCAGCACCCTCGCCGAGGGCTTGCGCAACCCCTGGGCCCTGGCATTCTTGCCGGACGGCCAGGGCATCCTGGTGACCGAGCGGGCTGGCAACCTGCGCATCGTCAGCCCCGAAGGCAAGGTCGGGGCACCACTGGGCGGCGTCCCTGAGGTGTGGGCCCAGGGCCAGGGCGGCCTGCTCGATGTGGTGCTGTCGCCGACTTTCAAGCAGGACCGCATGGTCTACTTGTCCTATGCCGAAGGCGGCGGGGAAGGCGGCACGGCCGGCACAGCGGTGGGCCGCGGGCGCTTGTCAGCAGACAGTGCCAAGCTTGAAGACTTCAACGTGATTTTCCGCCAGCAACCCAAGCTCTCCAGCGGCAACCATTTTGGCTCGCGCCTGGTGTTCGACCGCGACGGCTACCTGTTCATCGCCCTTGGCGAGAACAACCAGCGGCCGACTTCGCAGGACCTGGACAAGCTGCAGGGCAAGCTGGTGCGCATCCTCCCGGACGGCACGGTGCCCAAGGACAACCCTTTTGTCGGCCGCGATAACGTGCGCCCGGAAATCTGGTCGTTCGGCCACCGCAACCAGCAGGGCGCGGCGCTCAACCCCTGGACCGGCGAGTTGTGGACCAACGAGCACGGGCCCCGTGGCGGTGATGAGATCAACATCCCCAAGCCCGGCAAGAACTTTGGTTGGCCGATTGCCACCCATGGCATCAACTATTCGCTGATGCCGATTCCAGAAGCCAGGGGCGAGCATGTCGATGGCATGGTCGACCCGCACCATGTCTGGGAAAAATCCCCGGCCATCAGCGGCATGGCGTTTTACGACAACCCACGCTTCAAGCCGTGGGAGCACAGCCTGTTCATCGGCGCGCTGGCGGCGCAGGAGCTGATTCGCCTGGAACTCAACGGCGACAAAGTGGTGCATGAAGAGCGTTTACTCGGCGAGCTCAAGGCGCGGATTCGCGATGTGCGGGTAGGGCCGGACGGGTATCTGTACCTGCTGACCGATGAGCGTGATGGGGCGCTGCTCAAAGTCGGGCTGGATCTTTAGAGTTGCACCGAGAGCTGTGGGAGCTGGCTTGCCTGCGATCGAGCGCGCAGCGGTCGTAATCCAGGCGCCTTCTGATGTGCAGGCTGTACTGGCCCCATCGCTGGCAAGCCAGCTCCCACAGAATGCGGGCTTGCCCCATACTGCGCTGCAGCCGCAGAATGCCTGCTTTTGCGACGGACGCCGCGCATGTCCTGCTTCACCGAACAGTCCCCCCTGACCCTCTACCGGCAGGCCATTGCCAGCCAGGGGTTTGTCAGCGACCCGGCCCAGTTGCAGGCCGCCACGGCCCTGCAAACCTGCTTCGAGGCCCTGCAACGCGGCGAAACCCCAACGGGTGTCTACCTCTGGGGCCCGGTCGGACGCGGCAAGACCTGGCTCATGGATCAGTTCCACGCCTGCCTGCAGGTACCGGCCCGGCGCCAGCACTTTCACCACTTCATGCGCTGGGTGCATCAACGTCTGTTCCAGCTCAACGGCACGGCCGAGCCCTTGCAGGCGCTGGCCTTGTCCCTGGCCAAAGAAATCCGCGTGCTGTGTTTTGACGAGCTGTTCGTCAACGACATCGGCGATGCGATCATTCTCGGTGGCCTGTTCCAGGTGCTGTTCGAGGCCGGGGTGGTGATCGTTGCCACTTCCAACCAGCCGCCCGAGCAGCTCTACAGCGACGGTTTCAACCGTGAGCGCTTCCTGCCGGCGATTGCCGCCATCGAGCAGCATATGCAGGTGGTCGCCGTAGCAGGGGAGCAGGACCATCGCCTGCATCCGGGCGCGGCGCAGCAACGCTACTGGGTACGCGACAACGGCCGGCCCAGTGCCCTTGAGCAGGTCTTCGCCCAGTTACGTGGTGATCAAGCGAGCGCTGGCCAGCCGCTGCAGATCGGCTCGCGCAGCTTGAACGTGGTGCAACGCTGCGACAGCGTGCTCTGGTGTCGCTACGCCGACCTCTGTGAGCAACCCTTTGCCGCCATGGATTTCATGGCCTTGTGCGACAGTTTCCAGGCCATCCTGCTGGGCGAGGTGCCGGCCCTCGGTGCCCGCCAGCGCCCGGCGAAGATTGCCCGCGGCACCGAGGATGGCGCCCAGCGGGTGGTGGCCGGGGACCGCGAACTGCCGCAGCTATCAGTACATGACGACAGCGTGCGGCGCTTCATCGCCCTGGTCGATGAATGCTACGACCGTCGAATCGCCTTGTACCTGGAAGCCGAGGTGGCGCTGGAAGCACTCTACACTCAAGGGTATCTGGAGTTCCCGTTCCGGCGTACGCTCAGCCGTTTGCGGGAGATGCAACTGCAACGCTTTTGCTGAGGAATCGATCATGGCCGAGCCTCTCTCGCACTACCTGCTGACCATGGCCTACCAGAATGGCTGGGCCAACCACAGGGTGTACAAGGCCTGCAGGCAACTGAGCCAGGACGAGTTCGTCGCCCCACGGGCGAGTTTCTTCCCGTCGATCAAGGCCACCCTCAACCACATCCTCACCGTCGACTGGTTCTACCTGCAGGCCCTCGAGTGCGAGCAGCGCGGCGAAGCGCCCGACCCGGACAGCCAGCGCTTCTTCGAACCCGATGAGCCTTATGCCACCTGTCTGGAACTGCACGCCGAACAGGTCCAGGCCGACCACCGGCTGATCGCCTACTGCAGCCAGCTGCGTGACGACCAGTTGCACCGTTACGTGAATATCGTGCGCCCCGACTGGGTGCAGCGCGAGCAACGCCTGCGCCTGCTGTCGCACCTGTTCGAGCACCAGATCCACCACCGCGGCCAGGTGCACGCGATGCTCAGTGACACCTCGGTGCGCCCGCCGCAGCTGGATGAGTTCTTCTGTGAGGATGAAGCGCACCTGCGCGCCCAGGACTTTGCCGAGCTGGGCTGGACCGAGGCGCAGATCTGGGGGCGCTAGTGCTGCATCCAGCCGAGCGTCAGCAGCGCCAGCACCAGGTAACGGCCGGCTTTGGCGACAGTGACCAGCACTAAAAAGCGCCAGAACGGCTCGCGCATGATCCCGGCAATCAGCGTCAGCGGGTCGCCGATCACCGGCATCCAGCTCAGCAGCAGCGACCACTGGCCATAGCGCTGATAACGTTGCTGGGCTTTTTCCAGCTGCTCGGGCTTGAACGGGAACCAGCGTTTGCCGCGCAGGTGCTCGATGCCGCGGCCCAGCAGCCAGTTGACGATCGAACCGAGCACGTTCCCGGCGGTGGCAATCAGCAACAGGCTGACCACGGCTTCAGGTTCGCGCAGCAGCAGGCCGACCAGCACGGCTTCCGATTGCAGCGGCAGCAAGGTGGCTGCGCCGAAGGCGCTGAGAAACAGCGCCCAATAGCTGAGCATCACGGTCAGATCAGTAGTTGGCGACCACTTCGTCCTTGCCCTCAAGGGTCAGGCCGATGACCTGGTAGGCGTCCTTGTGGTCGCCCATTTCCATGCCCGGCGAGCCCATGGGCATGCCCGGTACGGCGAGGCCCTTGAGATCGGGGCGCTTGCCCAGCAGCTTGATCTGCTCAGCCGGTACATGGCCTTCGACGAACTTGCCGTCGATCACCCCGGTGTGGCACGAGGCCAGACGTGGTGCGACACCCAGGCGCTGCTTGACCGCGCTCATGTTCGGCTCGACATGGTCGTTGACCGTGTAGCCGTTGTCTTGCAGGTGCTTGATCCATTCCTTGCAGCAGCCGCAGTTGGGGTCGCGGTACACGTCGATGGTCTGCCCGGCCTGAGCCAGGGTACTCAGGGCCAGCAGGCCGAAGGCGACGATATTCTTGCTCAGCATGGTACTTCTCCACTTCTAGAAACGCAGGCGCACACCGGCGACCAGGCGGGTCTGGCCGATATCGCCGTGCTCATCACGGATCTGTTCGGCGTTGTTGCCATAGGCCCGGTTGAAGCTGATGCCCAGGTAAGGGGCAAAGCCGCGGGTGATTTCGTAGCGCAGGCGCAGGCCGATCTCGCTGTCGGCAAGGCCGCTGCCCTGGTCCCGTGTCGCGTCGTTACGGCCGTAGAAATTGGCCTCGAGCGACGGTTCGAGGATCCAGCGATTGGTCAGCAGGATAGCGTAACTGCTCTCCAGGCGCAGCGCGGTTTGCTGGCGCTCACCGACATAGGCGGTGGCTTCCAGCTCCAGGCCATACAGCGGCGTGCCCTGGATACCGAAGGCGGCCCAGGTTTGCCCACTGGCCGGCTTGAAGTCCTGGCGCAGACCGCCGACCAGTTCCCACCAGGGGCTGATGGCGTGCCCCCAGAGGGCCTGCAGCTCGGCCTTGTGAGTCACACCTTGTTCGCGCTCACCCTCGGTGCGCAGCCATAGGCGATCGACATCGCCGCCGATCCAGGCATTGGCGTTCCAGTTCAGGGCGCTGCTGCTCTCGAAGTTCTGGTATTCCAGTTGCTCGACGATCACCGCCCAGTTCATCTGCCGGTCATGGACCTGATGACCGGGCAGGGGCGGGAAGGCCGCCTGGCGCTCGGCGTCGGTGATCGGACGCAGTGGCGTGCGTGGAGTGCCCGGCGCCATGCTGTGGTTCATGCCTTGGTGGTTCATGGCAGCGTGGCCCATGGCGGCATGATCCATGACTTCGGCGCGAGCCTCTTCACTGGCCAGCAAGGCCAGCAGGGCGAGGCTGCCGAGCAGTGGGCGATTGAGAAGCTCATTCATCGACGCGTACCTCGCGGAACATGCCCATCTCCATGTGATAGAGCAGATGGCAGTGATAGGCCCAGCGCCCCAGGGCGTCCGCGCTGACCCGGTAGCTGCGCCGGCTGCCCGGCGGGATGTCGAGGGTGTGCTTGCGCACCTGGAAGCGCCCGTGTTCGTCCTCCAGGTCGCTCCACAGTCCATGCAGGTGGATCGGGTGGGCCATCATCGTGTCGTTGACCAGGGTGATGCGCAGGCGCTCGCCGTAGGTCAGGCGCAACGGCTCGGCGTCGGAGAACTTGATGCCATTGAACGACCAGGCGAAGCGCTCCATGTGCCCGGTCAGGTGCAGTTCGATCTCCCGTGATGGCTCGCGGCCATCGGGGTCGGCGAAAGTGCTTTTGAGGTCGGCATAGGTCAGCACCCGGCGGCCGTTGTTGCGCAGGCCGATGCCCGGGTCGGCGAGGTTGGGCTTGGGGTTCATGGTCTGCATGTCGACCAGTGGGTTGCCGGTTTCGCTGGCCGGGTGCTGCTGCATGCCGGCCATCATCGAATGGTCCATGCCGGCCATCTGGCTGTGGTCCATGCCGCCCATGTCAGCCATGCCAGCGTGACCCATGTCGGCCATGCTCAGGATCGGCCGCGGGTCCGGTGCCGGCACCTCGGCGCTGAGGCCATTGCTGCGCGCCAGGGTGCCACGGGCGTAGCCGCTGCGGTCCATGCTTTGGGCATACAGGGTGTAGGCGGGCAGGTCACCGACCCGCACCAGTACGTCATAGGTTTCGGCCACGGCGATGCGCAACTCGTCGACCTCGACCGGCTGCACCGGTTGGCCATCGGCGGCAATGACCGTGAGCTTCAGGCCCGGAATGCGAAAATCGAAGTAGCTCATCGCCGAGCCGTTGATCAGGCGCAGGCGCACGGTGTCGCCGGGCTGGAACAGGCAGGTGAAGTTACCGTCCGGTGGCTGGCCGTTGAGCAGGTAGGTGTAGGTGGCGGCGCTGATGTCGGCAAGGTCGGTGGGGCTCATGCGCATGGCGGCCCAGGCCTTGCGCTCGGCGACGGTTTGCCGCCAGCCGTTGCTGGCGACATCGTCGATGAAGTCACCGACGGTGCGCTTGTGATAGTTGAAGGCGTCCGACTGCTTTTTCAGGGTCGCCATCAGCTCGGCGGGGGCCTGGTCGCTCCAGTCGCTGAGCAACAGCACGTAGTCGCGCTGATAGCGATGGGCTTCGGGTTCTTTGGGTTCGATGACGATCGCCCCGTAGACCCCGGCCTGCTCCTGCAAGCCGGAATGGCTGTGGTACCAGTAGGTGCCGCTCTGCGCCAGGGTAAACCGGTAGAGGTACTCGCCACCGGGTTCGATGCCGGCAAAGCTCAGGCCCGGCACCCCGTCCATGTTGGCCGGGAGGATGATCCCGTGCCAGTGCAGCGAGGTCGGCTCGCCCAGGCGGTTGCGCACGCGCAATGTCACGGTGTCGCCTTCACGCCAGCGCAGGGTCGGGCCGGGCAGGCTGTTGTTGATGGTCAGGGCCGTGCGCGAGCGGCCAGTGATGTTCACCGGCGTCTGACCGATAAACAGCTCGAAGTGCTGGCCGCTCAGTTCATTGCTGAACACCGCAGGTGCGGCAAACGCCGGCAGGCGCCAGAGGCCGAGACCGGCCAGGGCGCTGCCGGCGGCAAAGCCCTTGACGAAGGTGCGGCGGGTCGGGTGTCGAAGCATGGGTGCCATTCCAGGGGCTGGGATGGCACGACCTTAGCCAGCACTGACTGTCAGCAAACTGAGCAGTGGATTACAGATTTGTCAGCTGCCCAGGCATGCACGCGTTCACTTGTGGCCGCAGGTCGGTATACTCCGCGCCGCACGGAGCCCACCACTATGAAGGATCAGCGATTCATGCAGGCAATCAAGGCCTATTTCAAACGCCACGGCCACGACCCGTTCAGACTTGGCCAGGGGCGTATCAGCGGTTACATTTCGGCCGCCCTCGGACTGCTCAGCCTGCTGGCGGTATTGTGCTTTCTGTTTCCGCAGTGGCTGACCTTTGCCGAGTTCCGCAAGGTCTACAGCGTGCACTTTGCCCGCACCGCGCTGCTGATCGGGCTGATCCTGGCCTTTGCCTTGGGCACCCTGAACATCCTCCTCAACAAGCGCAAGCGCCTGGGCTTTACCGGCATTAGCGCGGCAGGGCTGGCGATGTTTCTGGGGGGCACCAACATCCAGACCGAAACCATCGGCCAGACCCCGTACTCGCTGGGCCTGGACTGGTTCGTGCTGGCGCTGCTGGTGTCGGCGATCATCTTCATCCCCCTGGAAAAGCTCTACGCCAAGGACCCGCAGCAGAACATCCTGCGCCCGCACTGGCGCACCGACCTCAGCTACTTTTTCGTCAGCCATATGCTGGTGCAGTTCATCCTCATCTTCGTCACCGCCTCGTCCGGCTGGCTGGCCGGCTGGGTGGTCTCCGACACCTTGCAGGCCAAGGTGCAAAGCTTGCCGATCGTCGTGCAGTTTCTGCTCGCGGTGTTCGTTGCCGACCTCGGCCAGTACTGGCTGCACCGCCTGTATCACGTGGTGCCGTGGATGTGGCGTTTTCATGCGGTGCATCACTCGAGCACGCACATGGACTGGCTGGCCGGTTCGCGTATCCACTTCTGCGAGATTCTCCTGACCCGCACCGGGGTGCTGGCACCGCTGATCCTGCTGGGCTTCTCGCCCCAGGCAATGAACGCCTATGTGATCCTGGTGGGCGTGCAGGCGGTGCTGGCCCATGCCAACGTGCGTATCGACGGCGGCTGGCTCAACTACCTGCTGGTACTGCCGCGCTATCACCACTGGCATCACGCCCGGCACAAGGATTACATTTACAAGAACTACGCAATCCACACGCCGCTGGTGGACATGCTGTTCGGCACCTTCAAGCTGCCGCCCAAGGAATGGCCGGCGCGTTATGGCGTGTTCGGCAAGGACCTGCCTGAAGGTATCGTGCGCCAGCACCTGTATCCGCTGCGCAAAGCCGAACCCAAGGCGCCCGTACCGCCACCGGCTGCCTGAAGCGGCTTTGTGCCCGGCCCCTGACTGCGTTAGCCTTGAGGGGTCAACGCCATTGGGGGCAAGGAGTATCCATGGACAAGGTTATCGTGATCACCGGCGCCAGCCGCGGCATTGGCGCCGCCACCGCGCGCCTGGCCGCACGCGCCGGTTACCGCATCTGCATCAACTACCTGCGTGACGACGAGGCCGCCCAGCGGGTGCTGGCCGAGGTCCGTGAACTGGGCGCCGAGGCCATTGCGGTCAAGGCCGACGTCAGTGTCGAGGACGAGATCATCCAGCTGTTCCAGCGCGTCGATGCCGAGCTGGGGGCGGTCACCGCGCTGGTCAATAACGCCGGTACCATCGGCCAGCAGAGCCGGGTCGAGGAAGTGTCGGAGTTTCGCCTGCTCAAGCTGATGAAGACCAACGTGGTCGGGCCGATGTTGTGCGCCAAGCACGCGCTGCAGCGCATGTCGACCCGCCATGGCGGGCAGGGTGGGAGCATCGTCAACGTCTCGTCGGTGGCCGCGCGGTTGGGCTCGCCCAACGAATACGTCGACTACGCCGCCTCCAAGGGCGCGCTGGACACCTTCACCCTCGGCTTGGCCAAGGAAGTGGCCGGCGAAGGTGTGCGGGTCAATGCCGTGCGCCCGGGCTACATCTTCACCGACTTCCACGCGCTCAGCGGCGACCCGGACCGGGTCAGCAAGCTCGAACCGGGCATTCCCATGGGCCGTGGCGGTCAGGCCGAAGAAGTGGCCGAGGCGATCCTCTGGCTGCTGTCAGACCAAGCTTCTTATTCGACCGGCAGCTTCCTCGACCTCGGCGGCGGGCGCTGATCAGCCCATCATCTCCTCGATGCGCTGGGCCAGGGTATCGAGGCTGAACGGCTTGGTCAGCACCCGGGTAGTGGGCTCGAAAACCCCAGTGCCGAGCACCGCCTGCTCGGCATAGCCGGTGATGAACAGTACCTTCAGCCCAGGCCGCAGTTGGCGGGCCGCGGCTACCAGTTGTTGGCCGTTCATGCCGCCGGGCATGCCGACATCGCTGATCAACAGGTCGACGGTCGCGCCGTTTTGCAGTGCATGCAGGGCGCTGTGGCCGTCGCCGAATTCGATCTTGGCGTAACCCAGGTCGCTGAGTACCTCGCCGACCAGCATGCGGATGGTTGCTTCATCATCGACCAGCATCACCGTCATGTCGCGCAGGTCACGCTGCTTGCGTGCAACCGGCAGCGACTCTTTGGCCGGCAGGCTGGCGCTGTCCAGGCGTGGCAGGTACAGGTGCACACTGGTGCCCTGGCCAGGTTCCGAATACACCCGCACCTGGCCACCGGACTGGCGGACGAAACCATAGACCATCGACAGCCCCAGGCCCGTACCCTGGCCCACCGGCTTGGTGGTGAAGAACGGATCGAAGGCGCGCGCCAGCACCTGCGGTGGCATGCCGCTGCCGTTATCGCTGACGCTCAGGGCCAGGTAGTCACCGGGGGCCAGGTCCAGGTGCGCGGCGACCTGGTCGTCAGCCTGCAGATGACGGGTTTCGATGGTGATCCGGCCGCCGGCCGGCATGGCGTCACGGGCGTTGATACAGAGGTTGAGCAGGGCGTTTTCCAGTTGCGATGAGTCGATGCTGGCCCGGCACGTAGTGCTGGCGGTAAACAAATCGATCTCGATATGCGGGCCAACGCTGCGGCGGATCAATTCGGCCATGCCGCTGACCAGGCGGTTGACATCGATGGTGCGTGGTTCAAGGGTCTGGCGCCGGGAAAAGGCCAGCAGCCGGTGGACCAGGGAGGCTGCGCGGTTGCACACATCCTGGGCGGTACGCAGGTAGGGGTCGATATGCTGGTGGCGGCCGCGCCCGAGCAGCTTGCGCGACAGCTCCAGGGAACCGCTGATGCCGGTCAGCAGGTTGTTGAAGTCATGGGCGATGCCGCCGGTGAGCTGGCCGACCGCTTCCATTTTCTGCGCCTGGCGCAAGGCCTCTTCGGTGTTGCGCAGGCGCTTTTGCTCGCGGATCCGCTCGCTGATGTCGTAGGCGAACAGGTAGGCGCCGATCAACTGCCCCTGCGAGTCATGCAGCGGGCTGAAGCGCAGTTCGTAGTGGCGGTGTTGGTCGCCTGCGCCAAACTCGGCAATCTCGACGAACGCTTCACCTTTGAGCGCCCGTGTCCAGAGCAGCAGGCCGCGGGCGCAGTCCTCGGGATGCTTGGCCATTTGATCAGGCAAGCTGTCGCCGACGCTCGGCGTCAGGCCGAAAAGCCGCTGGAACTCATCGCGGGCAGCGCGGTTGATAGCCAGCCAGCGCATGTCCAGATCCACCACCTGGATCTGCGCCAGGGTGGCTTCGACCACATCGGTGAGGATCCTGCGTTCTGCCACCGCCTGGGCAACCCGTTGTTCCAGCTCCTGGTTGAGGCGCTTGAGGGCGGATTCGGCGCGCTTGCGTGCAGTCACATCCTGGAACAGCACCGCGACCTGCTTGCGGCTGGCCGGCTCCAGGCGAAAGGCGCAGATGTCCAGATGACGGCCGGTGATCACCAGCTCCTGGTCAAAGCGGATCGGGTTGCCGCTGTGCAGCACCGGACCGAAGCGGGCAAGCCAGCCTTCGGCCTCATCGGGGACCAACTGCCGCAGGGTTTGGCCTACCACGTTGTCGATCCCGGCATGCCTGGCCTGGGCGGCGTTGGCTTCGATGTGGATATAGTCGCTGAGCGGGCCGTGGGGGCCGTCGAAGAACTCGATGATGCAAAAGCCTTCGTCCATGGTCTCGAACAGAAAGCGGTAGCGCTGCTGGGTGTCGGCCAGGGCCTGATTGTCTGGTTCATGGCCTGCGCCGTTGCGCTCGGCCAGCTGTGCTTTGAGCAGATTGTTTTGTTGCTGCAACTGCTCAAGCTGCTGGCGAAGGGACTGCAGTTCGCTCGACGACATACGCGTGTTCCGGCCTGGGGACTGTGGCAAATGTAGCGTCCCGCGCAGTACTCAACAACTGCGCGGCCGCAGGTCGGGCGGATCAATGGCCGTGGTAGCGAGCGCTGGCCCATTCCCACCAGAGGGCGTTCAGTTCGCAGTACGGTGCAATCCGCCCGGTGGTTTCGGCATACAGGTCGTCCCGGTCGAGTTTCGAGGGGATGAAACCCAGGCTGCGCAGGTCTCGGTCGATCAGCGCTGCGCTGCTGCCCAGTGCCTTGATCGGCTGGCGTTGGTAGGGGCGCGGGTCTTCACCGTAATACACCTTGGCCGGGCCGAAGGGTACGCCGTCAAGGCGGATATGGCCGAGGTTGTTCAAATGGCCTTCAGCAATGCTGCCGTCGGCGAAGATCACCTTGTAGGCCGCGCCGGGAACCCCGCCCAGCTTGCCGTCGTCCAGGCTCAGCTCCAGCCAGTTGCTGGTGGCCGCCGGGTTGATCTGCTCCCGGCTGAGTTTGCCGGCATCGGTGGCCGCCGGATGGGTACTGACCGTACCGTGCTCGCGCAGGCTGTCGACGCGCCGCGACTGCGGTTTGCTGGTTTGCGCCGGGGTGCGCAGGCTGCTGCCCGAAGCCTCGGCGGAGCTATTGCGTTGCACCGCAAGCCACGGCATCAGGCGTTCGTCGATGCGTTCGATCAGATCGTCCAGGTGTTCGCCGGCCTGCTCCAGGTCGCTCAGCACCAGCGCCTGGCGTTGCTCATCGAGTGCCAGGAAAGCCGCACTGGCACGTACCGCCATGATGATCTGCGCAAGCTCTGCACGCAGCACCTCGGCGTTCAGGCTTTCTTCAAGCAGGGCATCCGGGCTGGTCTTCAGTTTGCAATTGAGCAGCACATGGCGCAGCAAATCGTAAAGCTGCTCGGCGTGTTTTTGCGGGTCGCGATTGACCAGGCGCAGCACGCGCTTGAGCCCGTGGCCGGGGCCGGGTACCCAGCCGAGCAGGGCCAGGGCCAGGTCAAAATAGGCGTCGTCCTGCTCCTGAGCGTCGCCAGCAAGGTCCAGGGCCAGGATCGCCTCGACCGTGTCATAGGTGTTAAGGGCCTGGGCCAGGTGCGGGATGTTGCCGGCGTCGATGGCATCGGACAGGGTCACGCCGGCAGCCTTGATGTCGTAGGCGAAGTCTTCGTCGCTGTCTTCGTCGTCCTCTTCGTCGATAACTTCTTCGTCCTCCTGCTGGTCTTCAGCGTCGCCCAGGCACTCCCAGCGTATGGCGTGGTAAACCGGCAGTTTGCGGGCGTGTTCGAGCAAATCATGGGGGAAGATCACGTGCAGCAGTGCGCGGGTATCGATGCCGTAAAGCAGGGCCACGGCTGCCGCCTCGAACGACCAGTAGCCGACGTAGCCGCTTATATCGTCGCCATGGGTGTCGTACCAGCTGGCGTGCAGGAAGTGCTCGTACCATTGCTCGCAGTAGCCCTGCAGGCGGCTGGCCGCTTGCTCGGGGCTGGTGGCATAGATGGTTTGCACCAGCGGCGTGGCGTAGTCCTGGTACCACTCATCGACATCGTAACGGTCGGGCAGTACCCGGCTCAGCAGGTCTTCATAGAGGGTGTCTTGTTCGGCGTAGCCGCCGTTGTCCATCAGCGCGACGAAGCGTTCGAGCAGGTCGTGGCGGCCCAGCAGGATGCACAGGCTGATGACCTGCATGCATTCGTGATGCTCTTCGACATCGTCCAGATTCAGCGGGGCGACGTCCGGTTCTTCGGCATACACCGCCATCTTGCGTTGCAGTTGCCCGTACTCGGCGACCAGCGCCTCGAGCAAGGCGGGCAGGGCGTCGAAGTCGACGCCGGCGGTATAGCTGATCAGCAGTTTGTCCAGCGCCAGGCCCTTGAGGCTTTTACCGCTGAATACCGCTTCCTGTTCGTCGGAGTCGGCCTGCAGGTGGTTGTTGCGCAGGAATGCACGGCTTTCTTGGTCGTGTTCGAGGAAACGCTCGTAGCGTTGCGGCGAAAGAAAATGCTGTCGCTTGTGCATGCCATCCATCCCTGGGAAATTCGAGCGCGCAGGGTGCAGCAAGCGCGCTCGAAGTTCAACCGGCGCTCAAAACGAGCGGACGATCTTGCCCAGGGTTTCCATGGCCTTTTCCGATTGCTCGGTCCAGGGGCTGCCATAGTTCAGGCGGATGCAGTTGCGAAAGCGCCGGGTCGGCGAAAAGATCGGTCCGGGGGCGATGCTGATGCCCTGGGCCAGGGCCATCTGGAACAGTTTGAGCGAGTCCATTTGCTCGGGCAACTCCAGCCACAGGAAGTAACCGCCAGCTGGATGGCTGACCCGGGTCTGTGGCGGGAAATACCGGGCAATGGCCGCGAGCATCGCCGCCTGTTGTTCCTCCAGGGCGTAGCGCAGCCTGCGCAGGTGGCGGTCGTAGCCGCCGTGCTGCAGATAGTCGGCGATCGCTGCCTGGGCCGGCATCGAGGCGCACAGCGAGGTCATCAGCTTCAGCCGTTCGATCTTTTGCGCATAGCGCCCGGCCGCGACCCAACCGATGCGGTAGCCGGGGGCCAGGCTCTTGGCGAAGGAGCCGCAGTGCATCACCAGGCCGTCGGTGTCGAAGGCCTTGGCCGGTTTCGGCGCCTGCTGGGCGTAGTACAGCTCGGCGTAGACGTCGTCTTCGATCAACGGCACCTGATGCTCGCGCAAGAGCTCCACAAGCTGCTGTTTCTTTTCCTCCGGCATGCTTGCGCCTACCGGGTTCTGGAAGTTGGTCATGCACCACACGGCCTTGACCGGGTGTTTGGCCAGGGTCTGGGCCAGCACCCCGAGGTCGATGCCTTCGCGCGGGTGCACGGGGATCTCCACCGCCTTGAGCTTGAGCCGCTCGAGGATCTGCAGGCAGGCATAAAACGCCGGCGCTTCGATGGCCACCAGGTCACCGGGCTCGGTCACCGCCTGCAGGCACAGGTTCAGAGCCTCCAGCGCGCCGTTGGTGATCAGCAGCTCTTCCATGGGCAGCATCAGGCCGCCGACCATGTAGCGCAGGGCAATCTGCCGACGCAGTTGCGGGTTGCCCGGCGACAGGTCGGTGACCACCATGCGCGGGTCCATCTCGCGGCTGGCGCTGGCCATGGAGCGGGCCAGGCGTGGCAGCGGGAACAGGTTGGGGCTGGGGAACGCCGAGCCGAAGGCCACGGTTTGCGGGTCCTTGATCGAGTCGAGAATCGAGAACACCAGTTCGCTGACATCCACCTCGGTGGACTCGCTGGCCTGCTCGATGATCTGCGGCTCGCTGAACTGGCGCGGCGCGTGGGCGTTGACGAAGTACCCCGAGCGTGGCCGGGCACGGATCAGCCCACGGCGCTCCAGCAGGTAGTAGGCCTGGAATACCGTGGACGGGCTGACGCCGTGGGTCTGGCTGGCATATCGCACCGACGGCACGCGCTGGCCGGGGCCGAGGACCCCGGAGCGAATCAGTTCGGCAATGTCGTCGGCGAATTTCTCGTAGCGTTTCATCATGGCTCGAAAGGTTTCGGATGCTCGGGCAGTGTATGGGATCAGCGGTTCAAAGGCGCGACAAAACGGCTGTGGGCGACGCTGCGGATGCCCGGTTCGTCGGTGTCGATCAGTTCGAAGCTGATGTCCTGGGAGCTGCTTTGCGGGCGCTCGGCCAACATCGCCACCGACACCGGCAAGTCGCTCATTTCCCCGGCTGCCAGGCTGAACTCGGTCTTGCCGTGCAGTTCGAACCCTTCGGCGTCGAGCAGGCGCAGGCGGTAGTGCTGGGCTTGCTGGGTCTTGTTGATGACCTTGAGGGTGTAGATGTTCTCGATCTGCCCGGCATTGTTCTCACGGAACAGGCCGCGGTCCTTGATCACGTCCATCGACACCATCGGCCGCTGCTGCAGGGCGATGACCAGGGCGCCGATCATCACCACCAGGGCGGTGACGTAACCGAGCAGGCGCGGACGCAGCCAGTTGGTGGTACCACCTTGCAGGGTGTGTTCGGACTTGTAGCCGACCAGGCCGCGGGCGTAGCCCATCTTGTCCATGATCGAGTCACAGGCGTCGATACAGGCGGCGCAACCGATGCACTCCATCTGCAGGCCATCGCGGATGTCGATGCCGGTCGGGCAGACCTGCACGCACATGTGGCAATCGATGCAGTCGCCCAGGCCCTTGGCCTTGTGGTCGATTTCTTTCTTGCGCGGGCCGCGGGACTCGCCTCGGGCCGGGTCGTAGGCGACGGTCAGGGTGTCCTTGTCGAACATCACGCTCTGGAACCGCGCATACGGGCACATGTGCATGCACACCGCTTCACGCAGCCAGCCGGCGTTGATGTAGGTGGCGCCGGTGAAGAACAAGATCCAGAACAGGCTGACTCCGCCCAGTTGCAGGGTGAACAGCTCTTCGGCCAGCGGGCGGATCGGCGTGAAGTAGCCGACGAATGTCAGCCCGGTCAGCAGGCTGATGCCCAGCCACAGGGTGTGCTTGGCCGAGCGCCGGGCCAGTTTGTTCAGGCTCCATGGCGCGGCATCAAGCTTGATGCGCTGGTTGCGTTCACCTTCGGTGATTTTTTCGCACCACATGAAGATCCAGGTCCAGGAGCTCTGTGGGCAGGTATAGCCACACCACACCCGGCCGGCGAACACCGTGATGGCAAACAGGCCGAAAGCGCAGATGATCAACAAGGCCGAGAGCAGGATGAAATCCTGCGGCCAGAAGGTGGCGCCGAAGATGTGGAACTTGCTGTCGGCCAGGTCCCAAAGCACGGCCTGACGACCGCCCCAGTTCAACCAGACGGTGCCGAAGAACAGCAAAAACAGAAAACCCGCGCCAGCCAGGCGCAGGTTACGAAACAAGCCGGTGAAGCTACGGGTGTGGATCTGTCTGTCGCTGCTGGCAGGCTTCTTCTTGAAGGTGGAAGGCTCAGCAATTTCAACGATCTGGACGGGGATTCTATCGCTCATGGTTCGTCGCTCATCAGGCCTCGATCAGGCCAGAGCACTATGGCGCCCCATCTGTTTGCATAACAGGCTCAGGTATCTGGATAAAAACCGTATCAGATTTTGTGTCGAAACCCTGTAGGCCTTAGATTACCGAGCCTGGCTCGGATGCCTTGAGATGCCTGCGACCATCCACCGCACCCGCTACAGTGAGGGCATCGGCCTCCTGTTCGGTGATTGGCACGCGCTCGCCTTTGAGCACTGCGACAGACATGCGCAGTTCGGCGTCAGTGATGACTTCGACATCCTTGGCTTCACCCTGGACATGCATGTCGTCACTGATCAGGGTGCAGCGCTGATTGGTTTCATCTATTTCAATAGGCATGGCCGCTTCCTCATGGCTGGTGTCCTATTGCTTGAGACCGCAGCGCTGCCCCGGATACTGGCAACAACCGATCAGCGGTCAACGGCGCACTTGCCGTCACCGCCGTTGTCCACCGATTAATCCCTTCTGCATGGACAACGCCCATGGACGCCTGGTGGCATCAAGTCTGGATCACCCTGGTGGCGGAGTTCGCCGACATCACCGATGCCAAGCAGCTTACCCAGGTGACGGTGCGCCTGATCATGGCGGCGTTGCTTGGTGCCGTCCTCGGTTTTGAGCGTGAGCTCAAGGGCAAGGCCGCCGGGGTGCGCACCCATATGCTGGTAGCCCTGGGCGCGGCGCTGTTCGTGCTGGTGCCGCGCATGGCCGGGGCCGACGACGCGGCGCTGAGCCGGGTGGTACAGGGGATCGTCGCCGGGATCGGCTTTCTCGGTGCCGGCACCATTCTCAAGGGCCACGACCAGGATGCCGGGCATGTCAAAGGCCTGACCACGGCGGCGGGCTTGTGGATGACGGCGGCGATCGGCGTGGCGGCGGGCATGGGGCGTGAAGCAACGGCCGTGATCAGCACCTTGCTGGCCTTACTGGTATTGGGGGTGATGCCGCTGGTGGTAAACCGCTTCGAGAGGGAAGACGAGGATGAAAACGGGGAGGGCGGGAAGCACTGAGGGGAGCCTAGGCTCCCCTCAAAGATTGTTGCGTGCTCTTTTTTTGTTATTGGAGGGCGGCCTGTTGTTGTTTTTGGCGACCGTTGCCTCTGTATCACTGGCGATCCCCATCCGGGATCAAGAGCAAACGTATTTTTTTGAGCGCTGATCTACCTTCATCATTGCTGATCCAACCGTGACCTGCGCTACCTTGGGGTAGTTTTATTGTTCTGTGTCCGGTTGCGGGGCAAGCCCCTGGAAAGCACATCCTCTCCAAAAAAATCTGTTAGCTGCGCCTCTGTCGTGTTGTTCTTGTTATGTCAGAGTCGTTTCGTCTTATTTTTATTGGGTGTGTCGCACTTTTTATTGTTCTTGTACCTGAGATATAGCAGGTGCCGTGCCAACTTTTTAAATCACAATAAAATCAATGACTTATAGGTTTCTCTGAAAATCTGGACCGAGAAATTCTGTCGATTTGTTTCCGTGTTACCCGGAATTTCCCTGAAAAGTGCGGGTGCGGTAACACCCAGGCCCTGACCTGGCTGTTACCGCCCGTGTTCAACGTGCGTTACGGGCGCGTGCCACCCGCGAACCGCTGGCGCGGCCGAGCACTTCACTGATACGCAAGCCCGCGGCGATCAGGCGCTCCAGGTCTATGCCGGTGTCGATGCCCAGGCCCTGGAGCATGTACAGCACGTCTTCGCTGGCAACGTTACCGCTGGCGCCCTTGGCGTAAGGACAGCCGCCAAGGCCCGCAACAGAGCTGTCGAATACACTGATGCCTTCGAGCAGGCTGGCATAGACGTTGGCCAGGGCCTGGCCGTAGGTGTCATGGAAGTGACCGGCCAGTTGGTCCCGTGGCACCTGGGCGCCGACCACTTCGAACAGGCGCCGGGTCGCCCCGGGGGTGCCGGTGCCGATGGTGTCGCCCAGCGACACTTCATAGCAGCCCATGTCGTGCAGCTCGCGGGCCACCGGGGCGACCTGTTCGGCACTGATCATGCCTTCATAGGGGCAGCCCAATACACACGATACATAACCTCGTACCCGCACCCCGTGCTGGCGCGCCGCTTCCATGATCGGTACGAAGCGCTGCAGGCTGTCGCTGATCGAGCAGTTGATGTTGCGCTGGGAGAACGCCTCGGACGCGGCGGCAAACACCGCGACCTCCTTGACCCCGGCCGCCAGCGCATCTTCGAAACCACGCAGGTTCGGCGCCAGCGCTGCGTAGGTCACCCCGCTGTGTTGCTGGATATTGGCAAACACCTCGGCGGAGCCGGCCATCTGCGGTACCCACTTGGGCGAAACGAAGCTGCCCACTTCTATATAGGACAGGCCTGCCGCACTCAGGTCATCGACCAGACGCACCTTGTCGGCCACGCTGATGGGCTGGGCTTCGTTCTGCAGGCCGTCGCGCGGGCCGACTTCGACCAGGCGGACTTTTTCAGGCAATGACATGGCAGGGTTCCTCAGGGCTCAATGGCTGTTTTTCTGGTTGTTCAGGGTGGCGGCCAGGGCTTGTTCGCAGCGCTCTTCGGCGGTGTCCAGCTCCAGTTGCATCTGCTGGATGTCCAGCAGTTGCTGCTCAAGCTGGGCCCGGCGTTCGGCGATCTTGGCCAGCATGCTGTGCAGTTGCTTGAGGTTGCCGCTGGTAGGATCGTAGAGCTCGATCAGCTCTCGGCACTCGGCCAGGGAAAAACCGATGCGCTTGCCGCGCAGGATCAGCTTCAGGCTGACCTTGTCGCGGGCCGAGTAGACCCGCTCCAGGCCACGGCGTTCGGGGCTGAGCAGGCCCTGTTCTTCATAGAAGCGGATCGCCCGGGTGGTGATGTCCAGCTCGCGGGACAGGTCGGAGATGCTGTAGGTCTGGCTGCTCATTGCTTGGCTCGGTAAAAGGGCATGGAGCTAAGCTAATTGCAGGTTGACGTATACGTCAAGCAAGGATTGGTGGGGCAGATCGCGGGGCAAGCCCGCTCCTACAGATGTGTAGGAGCGGGCTTGCCCCGCGATAGGTCCCTACACCTCAGCCTTGGCCGCCCGCTCATCCTGCGCCACCACCCCCTGGCACAGCTCGATGATCTGTTCGCGCATCCAGCGGTTGGCCGGGTCCTGGTCGGTGCTTTCGTGCCAGTACAGGTGGGTTTCCAGTGACGGCACGTCCACCGGCAGGCTGACATGATTGAGCTGGTGGCGGCGGGCAAAACGTTCCGGCACGGTCATGACCATATCGGTCTGCTGCAGCACCTGCGAGGCCATCAGGTAGTGCTGGGAGCGCAGGGCGACCTTGCGCTGCACGCCCATCTTGCCCAGGGCCAGGTCGACATAGCCCAGGCCATTACGGCGGCTGGAGATATGAATGTGGGTCATGCCCAGGTAATCGTCCAGGCTGAGCTTGTCCTTGAACAGCGGATGGCCCTGGCGCATGGCGCAGACGTAGCGGTCTTGCATCAGCTTGACGTGGCGCACCTGCGGGTCGGTGTTGAGCGGCGCATCGACGGCAAAGTCCAGGCGCCCGGCAGCCAGCTCCTTGGTGGTTTCCCGGCGCTTGCACAGGAAGCTTTCGATCACCACCGCCGGGGCCAGGCGGCGCAGGCGCTGGAACAGCGGCGGCAAAATCACCGCCTCGGTGAGGTCGGTCATGCTGATGCGAAAGGTCTTGTTGGCCTGCAGCGGGTTGAAGATGCGGCTTTCTTGCACCGATACGCGCAACAGCGAGAGGGCATTGCGCACCGGGCCGATGATGTTCTGCGCCATCGGCGTGGGCACCATGCCCTGGGCGGTACGCACGAACAGCGGGTCGTTGAAGGTTTCGCGCAGGCGCGCCAGGGCGTTGGACACTGCCGGCTGGGTAATGCCGACGATCTGCCCGGCCCGGGTCAGGTTGGCTTCGGTATAGATGGCATCGAAGACGATGAACAGATTCAGGTCGACCTTACTCAGGTTCATGGGCGCTGCTCTTGTTGGTGTTATAGGTCGATCATATATCGGTTATGAATGTTTATACACGCCGAGAATAGGCTAGGTGGATTTTGCCTGCTGATCTAGGATCTTTATCAGATCCCTTTTCCACTGAAGGTACTGCCCATGGATTTCGCCTATTCACCCAAGGTCCAGGCGCTGCGCGAACGTGTCACGGCGTTCATGGATGCCTATGTCTATCCCGCCGAAGCGGTATTCGAGCGCCAGGTTGCCGAAGGCGATCGCTGGCAGCCGACCGCGATCATGGAGGAGCTCAAGGCCAGGGCCAAGGCCGAGGGCTTGTGGAACCTGTTCCTGCCTGAGTCGGAACTGGGTGCGGGCCTGACCAACCTTGAATATGCCCCCCTGGCCGAGATCATGGGCCGCTCGTTGCTGGGCCCCGAGCCGTTCAACTGCTCGGCGCCGGACACCGGCAACATGGAAGTGCTGGTGCGTTACGCCAATGAAGAACAGAAGCGCCAGTGGCTGGAACCGCTGCTGCGCGGTGACATCCGCTCGGCATTCGCCATGACCGAGCCGGACGTGGCGTCGTCCGACGCTACCAACATGGCTGCCCGCGCCGTGCGTGACGGTGACGAGTGGGTAATCAATGGCCGCAAGTGGTGGACTTCCGGTGCGTGCGACCCGCGTTGCAAGATCATGATCTTCATGGGCCTGAGCAATCCGGAAGGTCCGCGTCACCAGCAGCATTCGATGATCCTGGTACCCACCGACACACCCGGGGTGAAAATCGTTCGCCCGCTGCCGGTGTTCGGTTACGACGACGCGCCCCATGGCCACGCTGAAGTGCTGTTCGAGAACGTACGCGTGCCTTACGAGAACGTGCTGCTCGGCGAGGGCCGCGGTTTCGAGATCGCCCAGGGGCGCCTTGGCCCGGGCCGCATCCACCACTGCATGCGGTCGATCGGCATGGCCGAGCGGGCCCTCGAGCTGATGTGCAAACGCTCGGTGGAACGTACCGCCTTCGGTCGGCCATTGGCACGCCTGGGTGGCAACATCGACAAGATCGCCGACTCGCGGATGGAAATCGACATGGCCCGGCTGCTCACCCTCAAGGCCGCCTACATGATGGACACCGTGGGCAACAAGGTCGCCCGCAGCGAAATCGCCCAGATCAAGGTGGTGGCGCCGAACGTGGCCCTCAAGGTCATCGACCGGGCGATCCAGATCCATGGCGGTGCCGGTGTCTCGGGCGACTTCCCGCTGGCCTACATGTACGCCATGCAACGCACCCTGCGCCTGGCCGACGGCCCGGACGAAGTGCACCGCGCGGCGATCGGCAAGTACGAGATCGGCAAGTACGTGCCCAGGGAAATGCTCCGTAGCGGTCATTGATGTTTGCCGCGCAAGCCCGTCTCTTTTGTAGGGCTGGGCTTGCCCCGCGAACGGGTCGAGAACAGCGAAAACAACACCCCACCGCTAAGCAGGGCAATGGTCACCCCCAGCGACAGCATCGGCGGTACGGCACCGATCAGGCCGTGATAGAAAATCTTGCCGCCGATGAACACCAGCACCAGTGCCAGCGCGTACTTGAGGTAGATAAAGCGGTGCATCAGTGCTGCCAGGGCAAAGTACAGCGCCCGTAAACCGAGAATCGCGAAGATGTTCGAGGTGTAGACAATGAACGGATCCTGGGTGATGGCAAAGATCGCCGGCACGCTGTCGACGGCGAACACCAGGTCGGCCAGTTCGATCAGCACCAGGGCCAGGAACAGCGGCGTGGCATAGCGCAGCGCCTTGCTCTGCCCGGTGGGGGTGATGTGCACGAAAAAACGCGGGCCATGAAGCTCGTCGGTCACCCGCAGGTGGCGCCGCACGAATTTCAGCACCGGATTATTGGCCAGGTCCGGGTGGGATTGTTCTCCGGAGAACAGCATCTTCACCCCGGTGAACAGCAGGAAGGCACCGAACACATAGAGAATCCAGTCGAACTCCTGTACCAGCGCACTGCCCAGGCCAATCATGATCGCCCGCAGCACCACTACCCCGAGAATCCCCCAGAACAGCACCCGGTGCTGGTAGCGGCGGGGGATGGCGAAGAAGCTGAAGATCATCGCCATGACGAACACGTTGTCCATCGACAGCGACTGCTCGATGAGAAAGCCTGTGTAGAACTCCAGGGCTTTCTGCGCCCCCAGCTCGAACCACACCCACACGCCGAACAGCACGCCAACGCTGAAATAGCCGCCATACAGCAGCAGGCTTTCGCGCATTTCGATTTCGTGCAGCTTGCGGTGCAGCACGCCCAGGTCCAGTACCAGCAGGGTCAGCACGATGCCGAGAAAGGCCAGCCAGAACCACAGGCTGGTGCCGAGGAAGTCGTTGTCGAGAAATACCTGTAGAGCTGCCATGAGCCCCTCCTTTATGTCGACGTTGCTGAGCAACAGTGACTCCGACATGGCGGCTTGGCAGCCGTCAGAGGGGCCCGGCGTCACTAAGGACAAGCCTAGCCCCGGGGAGGGTGAGCGCCCAATCGAGCCTGTAACAATTGATTGCCCAGGCTGCCAGGCAGCAAGTCAGTAGACCCACACCTCGACCCGTCGATTGCGGATCCGCCCTTGCTCGGCAGTGTTGGCCGCCACCGGCAGTTCGTCACCCAGGCCGATGATCTCGCGCAATTCGACGCCGCTGCGGGCCAGCTCCCGCCGCACTGCCATGGCCCGCAGCCGCGAAAGCAGGGCAGCGCGCCGCGGGTCATCCTTGGCATCGCCGAACCCCACCAGCACCACCTTGTTGGCCAGCTTGTGCCGCGCCTGCAGGTACTGGACGACCCGCTGCACATCGCGCAGGGCCTTGTTGTCGAGACTGGCGTTGCCCTCCTGGAAGCGAAAGTTGACCGACAGGCGCTGGGCATCATTGGCAAGGCTCAGGTAACGGCGCGGCATGTCGGCACGGGGCTGAACCTTGCCGCTCTGCACCTGCTGGCCGACGAAGCCGTTACGGGTAACGATGGCCTGGCCCTGGGGGCTTTGGGCGAACTCGACCAGGGCTCGGGCCAGCGGGTTGGCCTGGCCGGGCGGCAGATAGAAGTACAACCGTCGCGACAGTGGATAGTCTTCGCTGGCCACCAGCGCCGGTGTCGGCAGCATGGCCTGGGACTCACCGTCGGCAATCGCCACGACTTTGGCGCCATGCACCGTGGCCAGGCTGCTGAAGCCGATGGCCTGGCGGTCGCCGAGCACCTGGCTGGCCAGTTGTTCAGCCGATTCGAAGCGTCTGGCGGTGTCGGCCAGCGGTTGCTGGGCCGGGTCGAGGACCAGCGCCTTGAAGGTTTCGAAGGTCCCGGAGCGGTCGTCGCGGGCGTACAGGTTGATCGGGCCGCTGCCGATACCCAGTTGTTCCCAACGGTTGATCTGCCCGGAAAAAACCTGCGCCAGCTGGGTGGTGGTCAGCTGCGGCAGCGGGTTGTCGGGATGGACGATCACCGCGACACCGTCCAGGGCGATGATCTGCTCGGCAGCGGCACTGTTGAGGTCGCCCAGGGCTTGCAGCTCGCTCAGCTCAACCGGCTTGATCGGGCGGGAGGAGGCGGCCAGTTCTGCCTGGCCGGACTTGAGTGCGCTAAAGCCGGTGCTGGAGCCGTGTGCGGCGATGTCGATGAGCAAGGCCTGGCCGTTGCTGCCCCGGGCACGGACCTGGAGTTCGTTGGCGGCATCGCTACTGACGATGCTGATGGCGCTGGCGCCTTGTTGCTCGAGCAAACCGGTGACCAGCGCCGGTGCCAGCGCGGCACCGATGGTGTTGGAACCCTGGATACGCAATTGCGCCTGCGGGGCAGCGGCGCCAATCAGCGGGAGCAGGCAAAGCACGAGCAGGGAGAGGTGGCGCAACATGCCGTCTGGCACTCATGGGCAAAGGGTGTGCCGGGAGATTAAGACGGAAGGGTGACCAAAAGATGACAGCGTTTTTGCCAACCTGCGCCAATCCTGTGGGAGCCGGCTTGCCGGCGATGCTTTTCCGCGGCCGATACCGTGCTTGGCCAGCCGGGTCTCATCGCTGGCAAGCCAGCTCCCACAGGGTCTGCGTCTGAACTAGCCCAGTTCAAGCCAGATCGGCGCGTGGTCCGAAGGTTTTTCCATACCGCGCAAGTCATAGTCGACCCCGGCATCCTTGATCCGCGGCAGCAGCCCCTGGGAAGCCATGATCAGGTCGATGCGCAGGCCACGTTTGGGCTCGTCTTCAAAGCCGCGGCTGCGGTAGTCGAACCAGCTGAAACGGTCGGCCACTTCCGGGTGCAGGTGGCGGAAACTGTCGACCAGGCCCCAGTTCTTCAGGCGCGCCATCCACTCGCGTTCTTCCGGCAGGAAGCTGCATTTGCCGGTCTTCAGCCAGCGCTTGGCGTTGTCGGCACCGATGCCGATGTCGCAGTCTTCCGGAGAGATGTTCACATCACCCATCACCAGCAATGGCTGATCGTTCTGGAACTGGGTTTCCAGCAGCGCCTGCAGGTCGCTGTAAAAGCGCTGCTTGGCCGGGAATTTGGTCGGGTGGTCGCGGCTTTCGCCCTGGGGGAAGTAGCCGTTCATGATGGTGATCGGCGTGCCATCGGCATCGGCGAAGGTGCCCCAGATGAAGCGGCGCTGGGCTTCTTCTTCATCGGTGCTAAAGCCCTTGTGCAGGCTCAGTGGCGCCTGGCGCGAGAGCAGGGCGACGCCGTAGTGGCCCTTCTGGCCATGAAAGTGTACGTGGTAGCCTAGGGCCTGGACCTCGGCGAGCGGGAACTGCTCGTCGCTGACCTTGGTTTCCTGCAGGCCGATGACGTCGGGCTGGTGCTTTTCGATCAACGCCGCCAACTGGTGGGGCCGGGCACGCAGGCCATTGATGTTGAACGAGACGATCTTCATGGAAGCACAATCCTGGTAAAACCCAGGATCCTAGCCGACATCGGCGGCGTCGGCCAGCGTGGCGATCCACTCGATAGGTTGCTAACCTGTGGCACGAGGTGAACGTTGGCACCCCGAACACCTCAAAGGCAATGAATGCCCATTTCCGGAGGTTTGCCAGCATGCCCGAATCGACTGCCGCACCGGCTGAAGTCCGTCTGCTCGATGGCGGCTACAGCCGCGAGGCGCGCTCCCTGCTGTATCACGCCTATCGCCACGAACCGACCTTTGCCTTTTTGTTCGAAGCCCAGCGCCCGGGGTTCGACCAGCGTATTCGCGCCACCGTGCGCGAGCGGGTCAAGCAGCATTTTCTCCAGGACTTGCCCGCCATTGGCCTGCTGGTCGATGACCGCCTGATCGGCATCGCCCTGATTGCCCCGCCGCAGCGACGCCTGGGCATCACCGAAAGCTGGGCCTGGCGTATGCGCATGGTGCTCAGCACCGGCTTTCGCTGCACCCGCCGCTACCTGGATTACCAGGCCGCGCTGATGGCCTGCCTGCCCAGTGACGCGGTGCATGTGTTGCCGCTGCTGGGGATTCACCCGCAGTTCCAGGGCAAGCACTACGGTGAACAATTGTTGCAGGCGGTGCACGACTGGTGTGCCGTGGATGAGCATTCCCAGGGCGTGGTGCTGGACACCGGCAACGAGCACTACCTGGCGTTTTACCAGCGTCAGGGCTATCAGGAAATTGGCGAGATCGCGGTAGGCCCGGTCCGCGAACACGTGTTCTTCCATCCCAATCCACAGTCGTCGCAGCAGGCTTCGGCCTGAATTGCTCAACCGCGAGGAAAACCTTGGGCTCCATGCTGCCGCCAAGCTCTGGTAGCATCCGCGCCTATGACGCATTCAGGACGATTCACCTGCGGTTTGATTCTATGGTTTGCCAGCATCGGCGCGTATGCGCAAAGCGAGCTGGTGGTCCGGGTCAAACCTGCCAATAACGAACTCAAGGCCAATGTCGAAGGCTATATCGGCAGCCTTGGTAAACGCGATGAAGAGGCGCTGCTGCGCTTCAGCCGCGGCGCAGTCGAGCAGGCGCGCAAGGCCGCTCAGGCCCTGGGTTATTACCAGGCGCAGATCGACAGCGAGGTCAAACCACCGGCCAAGGCCGACAAGGGGCCGCAGCTGGTATTGAACATCGATCCCGGCGAGCCGGTGCACCTGCGTGATGTGACTATCCGCATCGATGGCCCGGCCAGCGAACTCAAAGCCTTCCGCATTCCCGACAGCAAGGCGCTGCGCTCGGGCGCGGTGCTCAACCATGGTCATTATGAAGACGCCAAGCGCCTGATCCAGAACCAGGCATCGCGCTACGGTTACTTCAGCGGCCACTTCGTCCGCCAGCGCCTGGCGGTCGACCCGCAGGCGGGCGTCGCCGACATCGAACTGATCTATGAAAGCGGCCCGCGCTACCGTCTGGGCAAGGTCAGCTTCGCCGGCGATACCCCCCTGGATGAAGACCTGCTGCAACGCATGGTGCCGTTCAAGGCCGACACGCCTTACGATTCCGAACTGATTGCCGACCTCAATAATGCCCTGCAATCGAGTGGCTATTTCGAAGGCGTACGGGTCGATGCCGCACCCACCGCCGCAGTCGATCAGAGCATCCCGGTGGCCGTCCGGCTCGAGACTCGCAAGCCGCGAACCATGGGCCTGGGCCTGGGTTTCTCGACCGACGTCGGGCCGCGCGGCAAGGCCAACTGGACCCGCCACTGGGTCAATCCGCAGGGCCATAGCTACGGTTGGGAAACCGAGCTTTCGGCGCCGCGGCAGAACGTCGGCCTGTGGTACGACATCCCGCTCGACCCGCCGCTGACCGACAAACTGCGTTTTGCCGGTGGCTACCAGAACGAAGAAATCGCCGGCACCGACACCTTGAGCAAGCTGCTCACGGTCGGCCCGGAATGGCACAGCAAATTGCCCAGCGGCTGGCAGCGGGTCATCTCGCTGAAGTACCAGCGCGAAGAATACAAGCTCGGTGACGATTCGGGCCTGAGCAACCTGCTGATGCCCGGCATTAGCTATTCCTACCTGCGCAGCGACAACCGCATTGACCCGCACAACGGCTATCGCCTGCAGTTCGATGTGCAGGCGGCCAAGGAAGGGCTGGTTTCCGACACCAACCTGCTGCACGCCAATGTGTTGCTCAAGGGCCTGACCACCCTGGGCCAGAACCATCGCTTCCTCGGCCGTGTGCAGTTCGGCGGCAGCGCCACCAACAGCTACAAGAACTCGATTCCGCCCTCGCTGCGCTTCTTTGCCGGTGGCGACCAGAGCGTGCGCGGCTACGATTACCAGACCCTGTCGCCAAAGAACTCCGACGGCGATCGCATCGGCGGCCGTTACCTGGTAGCCGGCAGCGCCGAGTACCAGTATTCGGTCGCCGAGAAATGGCGGGTGGCGACCTTCATCGACCAGGGTAATTCATTCAACAATCTGGAGCTCCCCAGCCTCAAGACCGGTGTCGGTATCGGGGTGCGCTGGGTGTCTCCGGTCGGGCCGCTGCGTCTGGATCTGGCCCGCGCGCTGGATGACGACGGCGGTTTCCGTCTGCACTTCTCCATGGGGCCGGAACTGTGAGTCGCGTTATCAAATTCATCGTTCTTGGCCTGCTGGCCTTGCTCGTACTCCTTGTGCTGGGTGTGGGCCTGATGCTCGGTACCCAGGCCGGCAGCCGCTGGGCACTGGGGCTGGTGCCGGGGTTGCAGCTGGATAACTTCCAGGGGCGCCTGGCCGGGCAGTGGCAAGCCGAGCGCTTGCTCTGGGAACAGGGTGGCGATCGGGTCGAGCTGCTGGCGCCGGTATTGGCCTGGTCGCCGGGCTGCCTGCTGCGCATGACCCTGTGCATCGATCAATTGGAAGCCGACCAGGTCAACCTGGCCTTCGCCCCCGGCGAGCCGAAGCCCAACAGCGGGCCGCTGCAGCTGCCGGAACTCAAGCTGCCCATGGCCATCGAGCTGGGCACCGTGCGCATCGGCCATCTGCGCCTGGACGGCAATGAACAGCTCAGCCAACTGCAACTGGCCGCCCACTGGACCACGGCCGGGCTGCAGATCGACAGCCTGCAACTGCAGCGCGATGACCTCAAGCTGAGCCTGCAGGGCTCGCTCAAGCCCGAAGCCGATTGGCCGTTGCAGGCCCAAGGGCAGCTGCAGTTGCCGAGTGTCGATGGGCAGCCCTGGCAACTGGCATTGCAGGTGGACGGCGACCTGCAGAAAACCCTCAAGCTCAAGGCTGACAGCAGTGGCTACCTGCATGCGCGCCTGACCGGCGAGCTGCAAGCCCTGGCCGACAACCTGCCGGCGCAACTGCAGATCAGCAGCGAGGCGTTCAAACCCTCGGCCGAGCTGCCCGACACCCTGCAGCTGAACAAACTGCAACTGAGCGCCAAGGGCAACCTGCAAAGCGGCTATCGACTGCTTGGCACGGCCAGCCTGCCCGCCGAACAGGGTCCGGTGGCGCTCAACCTGCAAGGCCGGGTCGATGCCAAAGGCGCCGAACTCAGTGCCTTGGACCTCACCGCCAGCGCCGAGCAGGCGCTGAAACTCAAGGCCAAGGCCAACTGGCAGCAAGGCCTGAGCGCCGAAGCCAGCATCGACTGGCTGGATTTCCCCTGGCTGCGCCTGTATCCGCTGGAGCAAGCGCCCGAAGTTGCCTTGCGCCGTTTCAACGGCCAGGTGCAGTACCGCGATGGCAACTACCAGGGTGAGTTCAAAGGTGACCTGGACGGTCCGGCCGGCGCCTTCAGCCTGAGCAGCCCGTTCAAGGGCGACCTCAAGCAGGTCAGCTTGCCGCAACTGCTGCTCAATGCCGGCCAAGGCAAGGCCGCCGGCAGTGTCGGCGTGCAGTTTGCCGATGGCGTGGCCTGGGATGCGGCACTGGAGCTGTCGGCGCTGAACCCGGCGTACTGGCTGGCCGAATTGCCCGGCACCCTGGCCGGCCCGTTGCGCAGCAAGGGGGCAATGAAAAACGGCGAGTTGCGCCTGGACGCCGACCTTGACCTCAAGGGCCGTCTCCGTGGTCAGCCCGCAGTGCTTAAAGCAGTGGCCCAAGGGGCAGGGCAGCAATGGACCCTGGGTACCCTGGACATCCGCCTGGGCGACAACCACATCAATGGCAGTGGCAGCCTGCAGCAGCGCCTGGCCGGACAGATCGATATCAACCTGCCGCGCCTGGGCCAGCTCTGGCCGCAGCTGCAAGGCCAGGTCAAGGGCCGCCTGGAGGTTGCCGGTACCTTGCAGGCACCCCAGGGCAGCTTCGTGCTGCAGGGCCAGCAACTGGCCCAGGCCGACAACCGCGTGCAGCGCCTGAGCCTGGAGGCGCGTCTTGATAACGCGCAAAGAGCGGTCATTGACCTGCAGGCCGGCAGCATTCGCCTGGGCGATACCAGCCTCGGAATGCTCACTGCCAAGGGCGCCGGTGATCTTCGCCAGCAAAAACTGCAACTGGGCCTGGACGGGCCGCAGCTCAAGCTTGACCTGGGTCTGGATGGGCAACTGGACAAGGGCAACTGGCGCGGTCGCCTGGCCAGCGGCGAAATCCAGGCCGGAGGCCAGGACTGGCGCCTGCAGGCGCCGGCCAAACTGCAGCGCCTGGCCAGCGGCCAAGTGGATTTCGGTGCCCATTGCTGGCGTTCCGGCCAGGCCAGCCTGTGTGGTGAAGACCAGCGCCTGGCGCCCGAGCCGCGCCTGCGCTACCAACTCAAGCAGTTCCCGCTGCAAAGCCTGGCGCAGTGGCTGCCCAAGGACTTTGCCTGGCAGGGGCTGCTCAATGCCGACATCAACCTTGACGTACCGGCCAGCGGGCCCAAGGGTACCATCCTCATCGATGCCAGCGGCGGCACCTTGCGTGTGCGCGAAAAGGACCAGTGGCTGGACTTCCCCTACCAGACCCTGCGCCTGCAAAGTACCCTGGGCCCGCGGCGCATTGACACCCGTCTGGATTTCCGGGGCGACAAGCTCGGCGAGCTGGCGGTGAATACCCGGCTTGATCCGCTGGCAAAAAACAAACCCCTGAGCGGTGACTTCCGCCTCAGCGGCCTGGACCTGGCCATCGGCCGTCCGTTCGCGCCGATGGTCGAACGCCTCAATGGCCAGCTCAACGGCAGCGGACGTCTGTCCGGCACCTTGCTGGCCCCCCAGGTCAATGGCAGCCTGAACCTTGCGCGTGGTGAAGTCAGCGGCGCCGAGCTGCCGATCAGCCTTGAGGACCTGCAACTGCAGGCGCTGATCGCCGGCGAACAGGTCCAGCTCAACGGCAGCTGGAAAAGCGGCGATGCGGGCCAGGGCAGCCTGAGCGGGCAGATTGGCTGGGGCCATGCCCTGGCAGTCAACCTGGCACTGCAGGGCCAGCGTTTGCCGGTCAACGTCGAACCCTACGCGGCCCTCGAAGTGGCCCCGGACCTGAAGATCAGCCTGATCGACGACAAGCTCGCGGTGACCGGCAAGGTGCTGGTACCCAAGGGCAAGATCACCGTGCGTGAACTGCCGCCGTCCACGGTCAAGGTCTCCGATGACACGGTGATCCTGGGGCATCAGACCGAGGAGGGCAAAGCACCGATGGCCATGGCCATGGATATCGACGTCCAGGTGGGCCAGGAGAAACTCTCGTTCAGTGGTTTCGGCCTGACCGCCAACCTGTTGGGGCACGTGCATATCGGTGACAACCTCGATACCCGTGGTGAGCTGAGCCTGGCCGACGGTCGTTACCGTGCCTACGGCCAGCGGCTGACAATCCGCCGTGCGCGCTTGCTGTTTGCCGGGCCCATCGATCAGCCGTACCTGGACATCGAGGCGATTCGCAAGACCGATGACGTGATTGCCGGTATCCGCTTGAGCGGCAGCGCCGAGCAGCCTACCACCCAGGTGTTCTCGGAGCCGGCCATGAGCCAGGAGCAGGCGTTGTCCTACCTGGTCCTCGGGCGGCCGTTGGGCACCACGGGGGAAGACAACAACATGCTCGCTGAAGCCGCGCTCGGCCTGGGCCTGGCAGGCAGCGCCGGGATCACCGGCAGCCTGGCCTCGAGCCTGGGCATCGATGACTTCCAGCTCGACACCCAAGGCAGTGGCAACAACACCGCCGTGGTCGCCAGCGGCAACCTGACCGAGCGCTTGAGCCTGCGTTACGGGGTGGGGGTGTTCGAGCCGGCCAACACCATTGCCTTGCGCTACAAGCTCAGCAAGAAGGTCTACCTGGAGGCGGCCAGTGGCCTGGCCAGTTCCCTGGATATCTTCTACAAGCGCGATTTCTAGGGGCGGTCCTGGTCAACGCACGGTCGCGGCTTCGATGAACTCGTTGCTGTCGTCCGTGGGCTGGACAGGGGTGGACAAGCGAAGCGGGGTAATCAGTTTGGTGTACTCCTCGATCAGCCGGTTCAGCGCTTCCGGTGGTTCACAGGCCTGGAACTGCATGCGGATCTGCACTTCATCGGGGTCGCGCGGTGCTTCGCCATTGCGTTTGCTCTGGCCGCCGACCGTTACATAGAAGCGCTCGCGTTGCAGGCTCTCGCTGGCCTCGGTGGTTTCGGTGTTTTGAATCCGCACAGAGAGGTCTACCTGCATGCGCTCCAGTGCCAGCCCCCGCGGTGACACCAGTGCGATCAGCGGGATCTGCATCGTGTGCTGATCGTCCATCGCCACTTCGACCATCTTGGCTTTCATCGGCGTGCCCAGTGCCTCGGCGTCATAGTCGAAAAACTGGTCGAACAGCTTGATGTATTGCTGGGCAATCAGGTTGTTGGTGGCCGCGGCGGCTTCCTGCAGGCCGCGAGTGATATCGCACAGGTCGCTGGCGATGATGGGCGCGTTGTTCGGCGGGCGCGGGTCCAAGCTGTGTGCACTCCTGGAAATCTTCAGCTCAAGCCCCCTCCAGCAGAGAGGGCCATTGGCGAAGGGTTACGCTGAGGTACCCAACGCAAGGGTGGTGGCTGTCAGCTGGAGCTTGTAACCGGCTTGCTGGCGGCTTCAGTGAGGACATCGATGACCCGCATCAGTGCTTCAGGTGGTTCCATACGACGTACTTTGGTATTGAAGGCGTAGCGGGCACGGGTATCGGTCTTGCGGGTTTGCGTCGACTTGTGGCTGACCTGGCCTTTGAGCTCCATCTTGAACTTGCCGAAGCCAAAGGACGCGGCAGTACTCACTTCACCTGCGGTTTCGCTACTGGATTCGGCCTGTTGGCTAATGGTTACTTCGAACTCGACATTCCCTTCCTCGATGACGATGTTGGGGTGAGCGATCGCCGCCATGAGCGGGATGCGCATGGTTTTGGAGACGGTTCCCTTGGCTGCCCCCTGTTCATCGGTAACGGTTTCGTCGTAGTTGAATTCGATGGCGACCGCTTTGCCATTCTCGACACAGACGCCCATGAGGAAGTCAGCGTAAGACTGGCTGGCGGCGACTTGGGCCTGGACCATTGCCTGCAGCGGTCCGGCGATCATCCGATCCAGGGGTAGGGCGTTCATGACCGAACCGATCATATCGTTGTCGACTGTTGCCATGGGGGATTTCCTTATCGTGGGTGCGCACCTTGTGCGCGGGTTGGGAATCTAGGGTAGTTGTCTGCTGACATCAGCGCGGGCAAGCGTCCTGGCGGCGAATATTGCCGATCTGACGCAGGCTCAATCCGTACTTGTTGGCCAGCATGCTGCGCGACAGGCCATCGGCGCTTTCCTGTTGAATCTGCTGGTTGCGCAGTTGGCGCAGGAAATGGTCAACCTTGGGGATTTCCAGTGCCATGCCGGCAAATCGCTTGATCAGCGCATCCAGCGCGGGCGCTGGCAGAATTTCCGCCAGGGCCGTGCGTTCGCGGTGTTTGGGAATGTACTTGGGGCGTCCGCCATAGGTGTTCGTCAGGTTGTAGGCATGTTCAATGCCAAGGCATTCGATCAGCATCTGCAGCGAGTGGGGCAGTTGCTCGACGTCGATTCGGTCCAGGTCGCTCAGTTCCATGGTGACTTCCTTGTGGGCGATAGTTCGGCACCTTGATGATCCGTGCCATGCGGCTGAAGCCATTGCAGGTAGCATCAGCGCGGCAAAGCGCGTCTGCCTGTCGTGGCTTGAGCTGGATTCTCGGCTACCGGGCAGAACGGAGGCTAGGCAGCAAGTGGGGCAGAAGGGGTGGCCGATTTGCACGCTTTCTGTAGGACTGGCATTGCTTCGATGTGGGAATGGAATACAGCCTCAAGCGCTGAGCCTTGACTACCCGTTGGTAAGGTAATTTCACCTTTGTCTGGTTGGCCAACCCATGCTCACTCGCAAGGGCGAGCCAGCAGCAGGCTGACCTGGCCCAGATAGCTGGCCGGCCGGCTGACTCCATGTTCAGGGAAGCTGCGCCAGTCGACCCACACGCACACAGCGGTCACCTCCTGTGCGGCAACCTTGCCGATGACCCTGGGGTGAAAGTCACGGCGATACAGCACCTGCGTCTGCTTCAGCGCGAGGGCCTCATCCGCTGTGGCCAGGGTAGCGGCAACCAGTGCCGGGATTTGTGCCTGGGGCACATCGAAGTGCACGCCTCGTGCGCCAGAGTCCAGGTGCCCGGCCTGTCGGGTGCGTTGCCAGAGCTGTTGCCATTGGCTGCTACCGGCGCTGCCCGCCAGCTGTGCGCCGAGTTCCAGCAAAATGTTTCGAGGTTGGGATTCGGTCGGCAAGGCATGAGCCTTGAAGGTGCCAAGCAGTAGCAGGCTGGCCAGCAGGGTGCGCATGAACATGGTCGACTTCCATTCGTCTGGGCGTCAGCCCGGGAAGCCATGTTGGCAATGCAGTGCTGTCGGCAGAAGCGGGAAATTGTCCGCTGTCCGGCGGGGGACGTTGTATCATGCGCTCGGCCCGCGTCGGGCCTTTTCGCCGATGTCGCAAGGAAATACCCAATGACTCAAGGTCAACGCCTGAAATACTCCATCCTGATCTCCCTGCTGGTGCTGGGGATCATGCTCGGCCTGTCCTACCTGCAAAAGCAGGGGACGATCAGCGAGCAAGTGTTCCAGTACATCGCCATCGGTGTGGCGGTGGTTGTGGTGGTGGTCAATGGCATCATGCGGCGCAAGGTCAAGACCTGAGGCCGTAAGCGTGGCCGGCTTTGGCCGGCCGGGCGCTCAACGAGAGATGGCCTGCTCCAGCACTTCACGGGCCTGGGGGTTGAGGCTGTAGCATTTATCGCTGCCCAGGCTGATCACGCCTTCGGCGCACAAGCGCTTGAGCACTTCGCGAACGCTGAGGAACGACAGCGGGATATCCAGTTGCTCGAGCTGGCTGTGTATCCCGCGTACACCGATACTGCGACCATTGCGATCGGCCATGTGCAAGGCATCGATGACCTTCAGGCGAATCAGGCTGGTGCGCAGGCCAAAGGCCCGGAGCAGCTCGCGGATGTGTTCATTGCCGGGACGCTCGTTTTCGCCGGCTTCAGTTCTTTCAGTCACAGGTTGGCTCTTCGTGCGTCCAGGGCCAGCTATCACCGCTGACTGTTGCTGGTTGTACATGTGAATGCTCCATTTCTTGGCCTGTCCAGATAAGCAAAAGTGTTTGCCTACACCTATAAGACGAATGAGCGCGGCAAAACTGCAGTACCTGACGAAAAAAATCTGCAGATTCACCTTCTAAAGACGTATTGAGCTGGCTGAAACCGTAAATTTTCCCGGCGTATTTCGTTCAATCAGAACGACTTTTCCCTGATTGAGCTGGAGTGCGCGTGATCAAGCCTCGTCCTTTTGCAACCCTTTGTATGGCCGGGCTGCTCGCCGGTCTCAGCCTTCCCGTCCAGGCGCGGGTGGCAGCGGGCGATGCGTCTGCCGAAATCCGCCGTACCAGTTTCGGCGTGCCGCATATCCTGGCCCAGGACGAGCAGGGCCTGGGGTACGGTATTGGCTATGCCTATGCGCAAGACAACCTGTGCCTGCTGGCTAACGAAGTGGTCACCGTCAACGGCGAGCGTTCGCGTTACTTCGGTCCCAAGCAGCGCACTTTCGAGCAGCGCGAAAACCTGCCCAGCGACCTGTTCTTCAATTGGCTGAACACGCCGACGGCGGTGTTCGGCTTCTGGCAGGCACAACCGCCGGCCATGCGCGCGCGCCTTGAGGGCTATGCCAAGGGTTACAACCGCGCATTGGCCGAATTCAAGGCCCAGGGCCAGGGCGCGCAATGCCTGCAGGCAGAGTGGCTGCGGCCTGTCACCACCCTCGATCTGGTCAAGCTGACCCGCCGCTTGCTGGTCGAAGGCGGTGTCGGCCAGTTCGCCGAAGCATTGGCCGGAGCAACGCCGCCCAACATCGTCGCCCAGTTGCGCCCCGACCTCAGCGTCGCCCAGGCGCGCCAGGAGCAATTTGCCGTCGAGCGCGGCAGCAACGCCGTGGCGATCGGTGCCGAGCGTTCATTCAATGGCCGTGGCATGCTCCTGGCCAACCCGCATTTTCCCTGGGCAGGCGGCATGCGTTTCTATCAGATGCAACTGACCTTGCCGGGCAAACTGGATGTCATGGGCGCGGCCTTGCCGGGGCTGCCGCTGATCAACATCGGCTTTAACCGCCATCTGGCCTGGACCCACACCGTAGACACTTCCAAGCATTTCACCCTGTATCGGCTGGAGCTGGACCCCAAGGACCCGACCCGCTACCTGCTCGACGGCAAGTCGCTCGCCATGACCCATCAACGCCTGAGCGTGACGGTGAAGGGCGAAGATGGCCAGTTCAAGCCCGTGACCCGTGACGTCTACAGTTCGGTATTCGGCCCGATCGTGCAGTGGCCGGGGCGCCTGGACTGGAACAAGCAGTACGCCTTCAGCCTGCGTGACGCCAACCTCGACAACACGCGGGTACTTGAGCAGTGGGATGCCATGAACCGCGCCGATAGCCTGAAAAGCCTGCAAGCTTCGGTGCAGCGCCTGCAGGGTATCCCCTGGGTCAACACCCTGGCGGTGGATGCCAAGGGCCAGGCGCTGTACCTGAACCAGTCGGTGGTGCCCTACGTCGATGCCGCCTTGCTCGCCCAGTGCAGCGATCCGGCCGCCGGCCAGGAAATGATCGTGCTCGACGGCTCGCGCAGTGCCTGCAACTGGAAGGTCGACCCGCGCGCCGCGCAGGCCGGCATCTTCCCCGCGCAATTGCAACCGAGCCTGAGCCGTAGCGACTTCGTCCAGCACTCCAACGACTCGGCCTGGATGGTCAACCCGGCCAAACCGTTGCAGGGCTACTCACCGTTGATCAGCCGTGAGGGTCAACCCCTGGGCCCGCGCAGCCGCTTTGCCTTGCAGCGCCTGGCGAGCTTGAGCGAGAAGGGCAAGATCAGCCAGGCGGACCTGCAGCAGATGGTCATGGACAACCAGGTGTATGTCGCCGAGCTGGTCATGCCTGACCTGCTCAAGTGGTGCGCCGGGCAAACCGCCGATGCCCAGCTCGGCGCGCTATGCGCCAGCCTCAAGGCCTGGGACCAACGCGCCAACCTCGACAGTGGCCTTGGCCTGGTGCACTTCCAGAACATCATGCAGGCCCTGCAGGGGCGCAAGGACTTCTGGCGGGTCGGCTTCGACGCCGCCGATCCGCAGCACACACCGCGGGGGCTGGCCGTCGATCAGGCCGACGTGGCCAACGCCTTGCGTGAGGCAGCCTTGGCTTCAGTCGCGCAAGTGACCAAGGCCGGGCTCAGCAATGACGCGCGCTGGGGGCAGATCCAGCAGGCTGCCGATGGCACGCCGATTCACGGCGGGCCGGCGAGCCTGGGCGTGTACAACGCGATCCAGAGCGTACCGGTTGCCGCCGACAAGCGCCTGGTGGTCAGCGGCACCAGCTACCTGCAACTGGTAACCTTCGATGAGCGGGGGCCGCATGCCCTGGGCATGCTGGCGTTCTCGGAGTCCAGTGAGGCAGGTTCGGCCCATGCCGGTGACCAGACCCGGGCGTTCTCGGCCAAGCAGTGGCAGGTGATTCCATTCACCGAGGCGCAGATCAAGGCCGACCCGCAGTATCGTCTGCAGGTGATTCGTGAGGTTGAGGGCGCGACGCTGGCGAAGTCCGCGCCTTGATTCAATGAACCAGATCCCTGAGCAGCAAGCCGAAGGCCAGATCGACCTGCTCGGGGATCGGCAGATACACCGTATGCCCATCCCCCGGCGCCACTTCGATCGTGCCACCCTGGCGATCACGCAACTGGTGCAGGTCGAAGTGGTAATTGCCCTTCGGCGTCATCAATTCCAGATGATCACCCACCGCAAAGCGATTCTTCACCCGCACTTCGGCCAGGCCGTTGATCCGCTCGCCGCTCAGTTCGCCGACGAACTGCTGGCGCTCGGACACCGAGTTGCCACGCTGGTAGTTCTGATATTCATCATGCACATGCCGGCGCAAGAAGCCCTCGGTATATCCGCGCTGGGCCAGTGATTCGAGGTTGAGCATCAGGTTGCGGTCGAACTCGCGCCCGGCCACGGCATCGTCGATGGCCTGGCGGTACACCTGGGCGGTGCGCGCGCAGTAGAAGTGCGACTTGGTCCGGCCCTCGATCTTCAGCGAATGCACGCCCATGCGCGTCAGCCGCTCGACATGCTGCACCGCGCGCAGGTCCTTGGCGTTCATGATGTAGGTGCCGTGCTCGTCTTCGAAGGCCGGCATGTCTTCGTCGGGGCGGTTGCTTTCCTGCAGCACGAACACTTGCTCGGTCGGTGCGCCGAGACCCAGGGTCGGCTCTACCTCGCGAACGATTTCACCGGTGACATTCTCGCTCGCCGGGGTGGCCTTGTACTGCCAGCGGCAGGCGTTGGTGCAACTGCCCTGGTTGGCATCGCGGCGGTTGAGGTAGCCCGACAGCAGGCAACGGCCGGAGTAGGCCATGCACAGGGCGCCGTGGACGAAGACCTCAAGCTCCATCTGCGGCACCTGTTGGCGAATCTCCTCGATCTCTTCCAGCGACAGTTCACGCGACAGGATCACCCGGGTCAGGCCCTGGCTGCGCCAGAACTCGACGCTGGCCCAGTTCACCGTGTTGGCCTGCACCGAGAGGTGGATCGGCATCTGCGGGAAGTGCTGGCGCACCAGCATGATCAGGCCGGGGTCGGACATGATCAGTGCATCCGGGGCCATGTCGATCACCGGCGTCAGGTCCCTGAGGAAGGTCTTGAGCTTGGCGTTATGCGGGGCAATGTTGACCACCACATAGAAGCGCTTGCCCTGGGACTGGGCCTCTTTGATACCTAGCGCGAGGTTGGCGTGATCGAATTCATTGTTGCGCACGCGCAGGCTGTAGCGCGGCTGCCCGGCGTAAACGGCGTCAGCGCCGTAGGCGAAGGCATAGCGCATGTTCTTCAGCGAGCCGGCGGGGGCGAGCAGTTCGGGTTTGGCGAGAAGGGTCATGATCGGGCTGCGGCAAAAGGCGCGAATGCTACGCCGGCTGCGGCAGGCTTTTATTGATCTGCATCAACGGCACTTTTACCACTGCCCGGGGCACTAACGAATAGAACGTACAAGGAGCGCACATGAACGAAACCGTCATGCAACACAAGGCGTTGCTGGCACTGCTGGTGCTGGTGACCATTGCCTTTATCTGGATTCTCCTGCCGTTCTATGGCGCGGTGTTCTGGGCAGTGATCCTCGGTATCGTCTTCGCTCCGCTGCAACGCCGGCTGCTGGCACGGCTGGGCTGGCGGCGCAACCTGGCCGCCGGGCTGACCCTGTTTATCTGCCTGGTGATCGCGATCCTGCCGGTAATCATTATCAGTACCCTGCTGGTGCAGGAGGGCGCTGCGCTGTACAAGAGCATCGAGAGCGGCGAGCTGGACCTGGCCGGCTACATCGAACGCTTCAAGAACATCCTCCCGGCCTTCGTCCAGAATTTCCTCGAGCGCATGGGCATGGGCGACCTGGCCGGCCTGCGCGACAAGATCACCAAGGGTGCGGTGCAGGGCAGTCAGTTCTTCGCGACCCAGGCCTTCAGCTTCGGCCAGGGCACCTTCGATTTTCTGGTGAGCTTCGCCGTCATGCTCTACCTGCTGTATTTCTTCTTGCGTGACGGCGCCGAGCTGGTGCGCAAGATCCGCACGGCGGTGCCGCTGGCCGAGCAGCAGAAGCGTCGCCTGCAACTGAAGTTCAACCGCGTGGTGCGCGCCACGGTCAAAGGCAACCTGTTGGTGGCGGTGACCCAGGGCGCCCTCGGCGGGATCATCTTCTGGATTCTGGACATTCCCAGCGCCCTGGTCTGGGGGGTGCTGATGGCTTTCCTGTCGCTGCTGCCCGCGGTGGGCGCGGGGATCGTCTGGGCGCCGGTGGCGGTGTACTTCGTCGCTACCGGAGCCTTCTGGCAAGGCGCGGTGCTGGCGGCCTACGGTGTGTTCGTGATCGGCCTGGTGGACAACGTGCTGCGTCCGATCCTGGTGGGCAAGGACACCAAGATGCCCGACTACCTTATTCTCGTCTCCACCCTCGGTGGCCTTGCCGTGTTCGGGCTCAATGGCTTCGTCATCGGCCCGCTGATCGCCGCGCTGTTCATGTCCAGCTGGGCGATCTTCGTCTCGACCAAGCCGCAGGTGCAATTGCCCAGTTAGCGGAAGCTGTACGACACCCCGGCGTAGACGCCGAAGCCTTCGCCCGGGGTCGAGCGGGCGGCGTCCGCCCCCTTGTCGTCGTAGCCCGGGGTAACGGTGGCGGCGTAGCGTTTGTTGGTCAGGTTGCGCAGGTCGAGCCAGGTTTGCCAGTCTTGTTTCGGCGAGTTGTAGCCCAGGGTGGCGCCGAGAATGGCATAGGCGTCGGCCGGGTAGCTGTTGGCGTAGTCGACCTGGACCTTGGACGCCATCTGCGTGTTGATCCCCGCATACAAGCCGCTGGGCAGGTCGAAGCGCAACTCGGCCTGGTAGTAGTGCATGGGGATGCCCGGCAGGCGGTTGTCGCCAAAGGTATCGTCGTCGCGGTAGTGGAAGTCGCTAAAGGTGTAGGCCTGGCGCAGGGACAGCTTGCCGACGCCGCCGCGTTCCCAGAGCAGGCTGTCGAGCCCGGCCTCGATGCCCTGGTGCACGGTTGGGCTGGCGTTGAACTCCTTGGCGGGCTGACCTTGCACGATCTCCACGGCCAGCAGCTCATGGCGTACGTTCGAGTAGTACCAGGCCAGGTCCCAGTGGCCGATGGACGACTCGCCGCGGGCACCCAGCTCCAGGGTGGTGGCGGTCTGGTTTTGCATTTCAATCGGTTGCGTGTTGCTGGTCGAGCTCCAGATCAGCGCCCACGGGTGCGGCGGCTCCACCGAGCGGCTCAGGTTGCCATAGACCTGCAACTGCGGGCTGATGTCGTAGCGCAGGCCCAGGCGCGGGGCGTAGTCCCAGTCTTGCTGGCTGACCTTGCCGCCGTTGTCCGGATAGGTCACCGCGCTTTCGCGGCGGGTGTAGATCGCCGCCAGGCCGCTGGTCAGCCACAGGTTGGGGATCAGTTCCAGTTCGTTGCCAACATGCAGGACGGTGTCCGAACCCTGGTAGGTGAAATCTCGCGTTTTCGCACCGAATACCCCATTCACCCGCGCGTACTGCGAAGCACCGCTGTTGGGCAGGTGCTTGGTGGTGCGCCAGCCGACGGTGGTTTTGCTCTCGTGACCGAACAGGGTGTGGCGGCGCTGATAATCCAGGGTGCCGCTGACGTCGGTGTAGGCGACCTTCAGGCGCATCGGGCCCTCACGCAGATCCATCGGATAGTCGTGATAGACCAGGCCTGCTTCCAGTTGCGAATCGTCATCGAGATAGAAGGTGGTCTTGTTGCCCAGCCAGGTACTGCCCGGCTGCGGACGGCTGTCATCGCGGCTCAGGTAGGCCGGGTTGGCCGCGCGCGGGTCGTGCTTGATCTGCTCCTGGGTCAAGCGTCCGGCCAGATCGTTCTCGGTTTCGCGGTAGCGCAGGTAAAAGCGGGTTTCCAGGTTCGGGTTGAAACGGTAGCCGACGTTGGCGGCGATGCCCTTGCTGCTGCCGCTGCTGTGATCCTGGTAACCGTCGTATTCGGAATCGGTCAGCGCTACGTAGTAGTCCAGGTCACCCAGTACCTGGCCGGAACTGATCTGGCGCTTGGCGTAGCCGCGGCTGCCGATCTCGTAGCGCAGTTGCAGCGGTGCGGCGTCGCGGCCGGTGTGGGTGATGTAGTCGATGGCGCCGCCCAGGGCCAGTGACCCCTTGTCGAAACCGTTGGCGCCGCGCAGCACTTCGGCGCGGCTCAGCCACAGCGGCTCGAACAGCTCATAAGGGGTGCCACCCGGGCCGGTCAACGGCAAACCGTCGAACATCGTGTACACGCCCGAGCCATGGGCGCCGGGTGCGCGGTTGATGCCCGAACCGCGGATCGACAGCTTGATGCCATCGTTGCCGGCCGACTGGGCGAACACCCCGGGTTGGTAGGCGAGCACATCCTGGTTGCTGGCGACCCGGCCTTGCTCCACTCGCCGCATGTCGATCAGGTTGCTGGCGCCGGGCACCTGCTGCAGGCGATCGCGAGCGTCCTGCAGTTCGCTGTGTTCCTGTTCCTGGATCAGTACCTGACCGAGTTCGATGCCTTCGCCGGCCTGGACCGACGCGGCACAGGAGATCAGCAAGGCGAGGGAGGAGCGGGGTAGGGTGGGGCGCATCGAGGGGGTTCCGGGACTGTGAGCGGGTATCTGACGTCGCAACTATCAGACGAAGCACAGTCGCCGATCTGTACCGGCCTCATCGCTGGCAAGCCAGCTCCCACAGGATCATTACCAAATCCTGTGGGAGCTGGCTTGCCAGCGATGGTTGCAGAGCAGCCCAAAACAAAACACCCCGCCGAAGCGGGGTGTTTGTCATAGCCAGATCGATCAACCGATCAGTTGCAGCCCGGCATGCTGAACCATGTCCAGCAGTGGCTGCGGGTACACACCCAGCACGAAAGCGAGGATGGCGATGGCCAGCAGCATGACGCCGCCAGTACGCTGTTCCCAGTTCAGCGGGGCGTCGTGGCGACGCAGGTTCGGCTCGATCAGGTACAGGGTGACCATCACGCGCAGGTAGTAGAACACGCCGATGGCACTACCGATCACCAGGGCACCGACCAGCCACCACAGCTGCGACTCGACGCCGGTAGCGATGATGTAGAACTTGCCGATGAAGCCTGCGGTCAGCGGGATACCCGCCAGCGACAGCATCATCACGGTCAGCACCGCGGTCAGGTACGGACGGCGCCAGAACAGGCCGCGGTACTCGTACAGGGCGTCGGCGTCACGGCCGTTGTACGGCGACGACATCAGGGTGATCACGCCGAAGGCACCGAGGCTGGTGATCACGTAGGTGACCAGGTACACGCCGATGGCTTCGACGGCCAGACCCTTGCTTGCCACCAGGGCGATCAGCAGGTAGCCGAAGTGGGCAATCGAGGAGTAACCGAGCAGACGCTTGAGGTTGCTCTGGGTCAGCGCCAGCAGGTTACCGATCAGGATCGAAGCCACGGCGATCACCGACAGCACGGTGGTCAGCACGCCGCTGCTGGCAGCAGGGGAGAGCATGAACAGGCGTACGACGACGGCGAACACGGCAACCTTGCTGGCGGTGGCCAGGAAGGCGGCAACCGGTGCCGGAGCACCTTCGTAGACGTCCGGGGTCCACAGGTGGAAAGGCACCAGCGACAGTTTGAAGGCCAGGCCGACCAGCATCATGCCCAGGCCCAGCTGGGCGATCATGCTCGGCATGCTGGTGGTTGCCAGGGCCTTGCCGATACCGTCGAAGCTCAGGCTGCCGGCGTCGGCATACAGCAGCGCCATGCCGAACAGCAGGAAGGCGGAACCGGCGGCCGAGAGCACCATGTACTTGATGCCGGCTTCCAGCGAACGCTTGTTGAAGAAGGCATAGGCCACCAGGCCATAGACCGGTACCGACAGCAGCTCCAGGCCAATGAACAGGCCTGCCAGGTGCTGCGCGCTGACCAGTACCAGGCCGCCCAGTGCCGACATGAGGATCAGCAGGTACAGCTCTTCGCGGTTGCCCGGGTAGCCTTTGCCGCCATCACCCAGATACGCGTGGGCGAGGGTGACGCAGGCCAGGGTGGCGACCAGGATCAGCGCCATGTACAGGCAGGCGAAGTTGTCGATGGTCAGCAGCGGGGTGACCGCCAGTGGCGCAACCTTCAGGGCCGGGATGATCGACAGCAGGGCCAGGTTCAGGCCCACGATGGACAGCAGGAAGGTTTGCGAGTGGTTGCGGCGCCAGGCGATCGCCAGCATCACCACGACAGTGGTGATGGTGGTGATCAGCAGCGGCGCAAGCGCGATAAAGTGTTGAATCGTCAGGTCCATAGCGCTCTTACCGGGCCGAAGCGAGTTGAGTGAAAGCGGTACCGAACCACTGCTGCACACCGCTCATGGTGGCGGCAGAAGTGTCCAGGAACGGCTGCGGGTAGATGCCCAGCAAGATCAGCAGGCCAGCCAGGCCCAGCACCATGATCAGTTCACGGGTATCCATGCCAGCCAGGGCTTCATCGGATTTGGCCGGGCCGAAGTAGGCGCGGTGAATCATGATCAGCGAGTACACCGAACCGAACACCAGGCCGGAAGTGGCGATCACGGTGACCCATGGCGAGGCGACGAAGCTGCCGATCAGGATCAGGAATTCGCCCACGAAGTTACCGGTACCCGGCAGGCCCAGCGACGCCGCAGCGAAGAACAGGCTGATGGCCGGCAGGTAGGCGATACGGTGCCACAGGCCACCCATCTGACGCATGTCACGGGTGTGCAGGCGCTCGTACAGCTGGCCGGCGAGGATAAACAGTGCCGCCGCCGACAGGCCGTGGGCCAGCATCTGAATCACCGCACCTTGCAGTGCTTGCTGGCTGCCGGAGTAGATACCGATCAGCACGAAGCCCATGTGCGAAACGCTGGAGAAGGCGACCAGACGCTTGATGTCGGTCTGGGCGAACGCCAGGAAGGCACCGTAGAAAATCCCGATCAGACCCAGGGTCATGGCGATCGGCGCAAACTCGGCCGAGGCATTCGGGAACAGCGGCAGGGCGAAACGCAGCAGGCCGTAGGCCGCAGTCTTCAGCAAGATACCGGCGAGGTCGACGGAACCTGCGGTCGGTGCCTGGGCGTGAGCATCAGGCAGCCAGGAGTGGAAGGGTACGACCGGCAGTTTGACCGCGAAGGCGATGAAGAAGCCGAGCATCAGCAGGTATTCGGTGCCCGCCGGCAGTTCGGCCTTGAGCAACTGGGTGTAGTCGAAGGTGATCACACCGGTGTTGCTGTAGTTGACCAGTACCAGGCCGAGGATCGCCACCAACATGATCAGGCCGCTGGCCTGGGTGAAGATGAAGAACTTGGTCGCGGCGTAGATCCGGGTCTTCTTGCCGTCCGAGGAACTGTGACCCCAGAGCGCGATGAGGAAATACATCGGCACCAGCATCATTTCCCAGAAGAAGAAGAACAGGAACAGGTCCAGGGCGAGGAACACACCGACCACGCCACCGAGGATCCACATCAGGTTGAGGTGGAAAAAGCCGACGTGGCGGGTGATCTCTTTCCAGGAGCACAGTACCGAGAGCACACCGAGCAGGCCGGTGAGCAGGATCATCAGCAGCGACAGGCCGTCGAGGGCAAGGTGCAGGCTGATGCCGAAGCGCTCGATCCACAGCACTTTGAATTCGACCGCCCACTCAGGCGCGGCGCCCGGTGCAGGGGCCAGGGTGTAGTCCCCGTTGGCCCACAGCCAGAGGCCGATACCAAGCAGCAGGGACATGGTCAGCAGCGCAATCCAGCGCGGCAGGGTGGCGCCGAAGCGCTCACCCAGCCAGCACAGCAGGCCACCGATGAAGGGGATCAGGATCAGCCAAGGCAAAATCATGACGGGCTCAATTCCTTTCGCAAAGTCGCAAGGTTCATATCAGACCGCAGCCATAACAACGGCACCGAGCACAAGCACGGCACCTACGGCGATCGAAGCGGTGTACCAGCGCAGCTGACCGGTTTCGGTTTTGCTCATGGCGGCATGACCGCCCTTCGCCATACGCGGAATCAGGCCAATGCTGCGGTCAACCGGATCCTTGCGCAGGATGTGGCTGATCAGCAGGTAAGGTTTGACGAACAGCTTGTCGTAGATCCAGTCGAAGCCCCAGGCGGCGAACCACCAGGCCGACAGCACACGACCGATGCCGCTGTTGGCGATCGCGGTGACCAGGCGACGCTTGCCCAGGAACAGCATCGCGGCCAGCAGGATGCCGGCGATGGCGATGGCGCCCGAGGCGATTTCCAGGCTGTGCTTGGCTTCGCCGCCGGCATGGCCGACGCTCTGCGGCAGCACGCCTGCCAGTGGTGGATGAATCCAGGCACCGACGAAGGTCGACAGCACGATCAGCACGCCCAGTGGCAGCCAGTGGGAAATCCCGTGGCCGGCGTGAGCTTCGGTCTTGGCTTCGCCGTGGAAGGCGATGAAGATCAGGCGGAAGGTGTACAGCGAGGTCATGAACGCACCGACCAGGCCGGCGTACAGCAGACCGTTGTTGCCGCTGGCGAAGGCTTCCCAGAGGATCTCGTCCTTGGAGTAGAAGCCGGCGGTCAGCAGCGGCAGGGCAGCCAGGGCGGCGCCACCGACGATGAAGCTGGCGTAGGCCAGGGGCAGTTTCTTCCACAGGCCGCCCATCTTGAAGATGTTCTGCTCGTGGTGGCAGGCAACGATCACCGCACCGGAGGCAAGGAACAGCAGGGCCTTGAAGAAGGCGTGGGTCATCAGGTGGAAGATCGCGCCTTCCCAGGCGCCAACGCCCAGGGCCAGGAACATGTAGCCGATCTGGCTCATGGTCGAGTAGGCGAGGATACGCTTGATGTCGGTCTGGACCAGGGCGGCAAAGCCGGCCAGTACCAGGGTCACGCCGCCGACCACACCGACCAGGTGCAGGATGTCGGGTGCCAGGGCGAACAGACCGTGGGTACGGGCAATCAGATAGACGCCGGCGGTAACCATGGTTGCCGCGTGGATCAGTGCCGAAACCGGGGTAGGGCCGGCCATCGCGTCGGCAAGCCAGGTCTGCAGCGGCAGCTGGGCCGATTTACCGACCGCGCCACCGAGCAGCATCAGGGTCGCCAGGACCATCCAGAAATCACCCGCCTGGAACTTCTGCGGCGCCAGTACCAGCAGCTCCTGCACGTTCAGGGTGCCGAGCTGGGCGAACAGGATGAACAGGCCGATGGCCATGAACACGTCGCCGATACGGGTGACGATGAAGGCTTTCAGCGCGGCGTTGCCGTTGTTGCGGTTGCTGTAGTAGAAACCGATCAACAGGTACGAGCACAGGCCCACGCCTTCCCAACCGAAGTAGATGAACAGCAGGTTGTCGCCCAGAACCAGGAACAGCATGCTGGCAATGAACAGGTTGGTGTAGGCGAAGAAGCGCGAATAGCCGGCTTCACCACGCATGTACCAGGACGCGAACAGGTGGATCAGGAAGCCGACACCGGTGACCACGCCGAGCATGGTGACCGACAGACCATCCACGTACAGGGTGAAGTTCGGCGCAAAGCCGTCCACCGACATCCACTGCCACAGCAGCTGGCTGTACGCGCCGCCTTCCGGCGGGGCGATGTTGAACTGCCAGATCACGTAGGCGGCCACGGCGGCCGAGAGGCCCACCGAGCCGACGCCGACCAGCGCCGACAGGTTCTCGGACCAGCGACCGCGCGAGAACGACAGCAGCAGGAAGCCGATCAGGGGGAATACGAACGTCAGGAAGATAAGGTTCATCCGCGCATCTCACTGGCTGCATCGATATCGAGAGTGTGGAAGCGGCGATACAGCTGCAACAGGATCGCCAGGCCGATACTGGCCTCGGCCGCTGCCAGGCTGATCACCAGGATGAACATGATCTGCCCATCCGGCTGTGCCCAGCGGCTGCCAGCGACGATGAAGGCCAGTGCCGAGGCGTTCATCATGATTTCCAGGCTCATCAGCACGAAAAGAATGTTGCGGCGCACCATCAGGCCTACCAGGCCGAGGCAGAACAGGATGCCGGCGACGGCCAAACCATGTTCGAGAGGAATTGCTGGCATGTGATTACTCCTTCGCCTCGTTGCGGCCGAGATGGAAAGCCGTCACCGCTGCGGCGAGCAGCAGCATCGAGGCCAGTTCCACCACCAGCAGGTAAGGGCCGAACAGGCTGATGCCGACGGCCTTGGCGTCAACGGTGGTGTGGCCGATGCCGGCACCGCTTTCGCTGACGAACAGCACGTACAGCAGCTCGACCAGCAGCAGTGCACCAAGCACCACCGGGCCGAGCCAGATGCCCGGCTTGAGCCAGCCGCGTTCCTGGGCGACCGAAGCCGGCCCGAGGTTGAGCATCATCACCACGAAGACGAACAGCACCATGATGGCACCAGCATAGGCGATCACTTCCAGGACACCGGCGAACGGAGCGCCGAGGGCGAAGAAGGTCATCGCCACGGAGATCAGCGAAATGATCAGGTAGAGCAGGGCGTGCACGGGGTTGGTGTTGGTGATCACCCGAAGGGTGGACACCACAGCGACACCGGATGCGAAATAGAAAGCGAATTCCATCTTTCTTCCTTAAGGGAGCAAGCTCTTCACGTTGATCGGCTCGGCTTCGTTCTGCGCGGCGCCTTTCGGCTTGCCGGCAACAGCCATACCTGCAACACGGTAGAAGTTGTAGTCAGGGTTCTTGCCGGGGCCGGAGATCAGCAGATCTTCTTTCTCGTAAACCAGGTCCTGACGTTTGAACTCGGCCATTTCGAAATCCGGCGTGAGCTGGATCGCGGTGGTCGGGCAGGCTTCCTCGCAGAGGCCACAGAAAATGCAACGGGAGAAGTTGATGCGGAAGAACTCCGGGTACCAACGACCGTCTTCTGTTTCGGCTTTCTGCAGCGAGATGCAACCGACCGGGCAGGCCACGGCACACAGGTTGCACGCTACACAGCGCTCTTCGCCATCCGGGTCGCGGGTCAGGACGATGCGGCCACGGTAGCGTGGCGGCAGGTAGACCGGCTCTTCCGGGTATTGCAGGGTGTCACGTTTGCGAAAACCGTGAGAGAACACCATCACCAGGCTGCGCAGCTGGGTGCCAGTGCCCTTAACGATGTCGCCAATATATTTGAACATGGGTCAAATCCTCACTGGGCCGCAACAGCTGGCGTGTTGAGCAACACGAGCGCAGCGGTCACCAGCAAATTGATCAGGGTCAGCGGCAGGCAGAACTTCCAGCTGAAGTCCATCACCTGGTCATAGCGCGGGCGCGGGATCGAGGCGCGCAGCAGGATGAACAGCATGATGAAGAACGCGGTCTTCAGGGCGAACCAGACGAACGACAGTTGCGGCAGGATGCCGAACGGGCCGTGCCAGCCGCCGAAGAACAGGGTTACCAGCAGCGCCGAGATCAGGATGATGCCGATGTACTCACCGACGAAGAACATGCCCCATTTCATGCCGGCATATTCAATGTGGTAACCGTCGGCCAGTTCCTGTTCCGCTTCCGGCTGGTCGAACGGGTGACGGTGAGTCACGGCGACGCCAGCGATGAAGAAGGTGCAGAAGCCGAAGAACTGCGGAATGATGAACCACAGGTTCTGGGCCTGGTAGTCAACGATGTCGCGCATGTTGAACGAGCCGACCTGGGCCACGATGCCCATCAGCGCCAGGCCCATGAACACTTCGTACGACACGGTCTGGGCCGAGGCCCGCAGGCTGCCGAGCAGGGCGTACTTGTTGTTCGACGACCAGCCGGCGAACAGCACGGCGTAGACCGACAGACCGGCCATGGCGAAGAAGAACAGCAGGCCGATGTTCAGGTCCGCGACACCCCAGGTCGGGGTGATCGGGATGATCGCGAAGGCGATCAGCAAGGCGCTCATGGCCACCACTGGCGCCAGGGTGAAGATCACCTTGTCGACGAAGGGCGGGTTCCAGTCTTCCTTGAAGAACATTTTCAGCATGTCGGCTGCGATCTGGAACATGCCGAACGGGCCGACGCGGTTCGGACCGTAACGGTCCTGCCACCAGCCCAGCAGGCGCCGCTCGACGAAGCTGAGCAGCGCACCGCAGACCACCACGGCCAGCAAGACCACGATGGCCTTGATGACGGTGATGATCACATCGATCACTTCAGGGGTGAACCAGGTCATTGTGCTGCCTCCTGCAGGCCTTCGACGGATGCACCGAAGATGGCTGGCGGAATGCCGGCCAGGCCTTTCGGCAGGGCAACCAGGCCTGCGCCCAGTTCTTCATTGATGCGCAGCGGCAGACGCAGGGTCACGCCTGCCACGTTCAGGCTGAGCAGGGCGCCGTCGTTGACACCCAGGCGGTCGGCTTCGGACTTGGCCAGGGCCACGTAGGCTTGCGGGATGCGCTCCTGCACCGGCGCTGCGCGCGAAGAGTTCTCTTCGCTGCCGAACAGGTGGTAGAACGGTACGGCCTGCCAGGTGCCGCGGGCCGGAGCGAAGGCTGCCGGAACGCTGGCGAACCAGTTCAGCTTGTCGCCCTGGGTTTCGATCAGGCGGGTGCCCGGGTCGCCTGCGCGCAGGTGACCACCGACCTCGTCCTGGAACTTGTTCCAGGCTTGCGGCGAGTTCCAGCCCGGCGACCAGGCGAACGGCACTTGCGAGCGCGGTTCGGCCGAACCCGAGTAACCTTCCATGGAGAAGGCGAATGCGGAGTCCTTGTCTTGCGGGGTACGCGGCTCGTGCACGCTGATGTCGGCGCGCATGGCGGTACGGCCGGAGTAGCGCAGCGGCTCACGCGCAAGCTTCATGCCCTTGATGCGGAACGAAGCGGACGGTGCGGCGTTGACAATGCCGGTCAGTTGCGGCGCGGCAGCGGCGCAGGCGCTGGTGACGTGGTCCAGCTGGGTCCAGTCGACCGGCTTGTTGAGCAGGGTGGCACGCAGGGCGTGCATCCAGCGCCAGCCTTCGTGAACCAGGATGCTGCTGTCCAGGTAGGTAGGGTCGAACACCTGGAAGAAGCGCTGGGCACGGCCTTCCAGGCTGACCAGGGTACCGTCGCCTTCGGCGAAGGACGCCGCCGGCAGCACCAGGTGGGCGCGGTCGGTGGTAGCGGTCTTCTGGTGATCGGCAACGATTACGACTTTGGCAGCGGCCAGGGCAGCGTCGACCTTGGCAGCGGCAACGCGGCTGTACAGGTCGTTTTCCATCACGACGATGGCGTCGGCCTTGCCTTCGATCACTGCGTCCAGCGCGGCATCGATCGACTCGCCACCGAGCATGGCCAGGCCGAGGCTGTTGGCCTCAGGCACCACCAGGCTCAGGGAACCGTTCTTCTCGCGCAGCTTCAGGGCCTTGGCGATGTTGGCCGCGGCTTCGATCAGGGCGTTGGAACCCAGCGAGGTACCGGCAACCACCAGCGGACGGTTGGCGGCCACCAGGGCGTCGGCGATGCGCTTGGCCAGGGCCAGGGCTTCGGCGTCCAGGCCGTCGACGGCAGGGGCGCTCGGGTCGATGGCATGGGCCACGGCGAAACCGATGCGGGCCAGGTCGTCCGGCGCTGCGTGCACGCACTCTTCGGCGACGTCATCGAGCTTGGTTTCGGCCAGGCTTGCGATAAACAGCGGGTACATGGCGTGCTGGCCGATGTTCTTCACCGCGGCATCGAGCCAAGGCTGAACGCGCATGGCATCGGCCATGGCTTCGGCCTTGCCCTTGACCGACTGACGCAGGGCCAGGGCCACACGGGCGGCGGTCTGGGTCAGGTCTTCGCCAAGTACGAACACCGCGTCATGGTCTTCCATGTCGCGCAGGGTCGGGACCGGCAGCGGGCTGTCGTTGAGCACTTGCAGGGCCAGGCGTACGCGGGCCAGCTCACCGGCTTCCATACCCGAGTAGAAGTGCTCGGCACCGACCAGTTCGCGCAGGCCGTAGTTGCTTTCGAGGCTGGCGCGCGGCGAGCCGATACCGACGATATTGCGCCCGCGCAGCATGTCCGCAGCCTTGTCCAGGGCGGCATCCAGGCTCAGCTTGGTGCCGTCGGCCAGCAGTGGCTGACGTGGACGGTCGGTGCGGTTGACGTAGCCATAGCCGAAACGGCCACGGTCGCAGAGGAAGTACTGGTTGACCGAACCGTTGAAGCGGTTCTCGATCCGGCGCAGTTCGCCGTAACGCTCACCCGGGCTGATGTTGCAACCGCTGGAGCAGCCATGGCAGATGCTCGGGGCGAACTGCATGTCCCATTTACGGTTGTAGCGCTCGGAGTGGGTCTTGTCGGTGAACACACCGGTCGGGCAGACCTCGGTGAGGTTGCCGGAGAACTCGCTCTCGAGGGTACCGTCTTCAACGCGACCGAAGTAGACGTTGTCGTGGGCACCGAATACGCCCAGATCGGTACCGCCGGCGTAATCCTTGTAGTAACGCACGCAACGGTAGCAGGCGATGCAGCGGTTCATCTCGTGGGCGATGAACGGGCCGAGCTCCTGGTTCTGGTGGGTACGCTTGGTGAAACGGTAGCGGCGCTCGTTGTGGCCGGTCATGACCGTCATGTCTTGCAGGTGGCAGTGACCGCCTTCCTCGCACACCGGGCAGTCGTGCGGGTGGTTGGTCATCAGCCATTCGACGACGCTGGCACGGAATACCTTGGCTTCTTCGTCTTCGATGGAAATCCAGCTGCCATCGGTGGCAGGGGTCATGCAGGACATGACGATGCGACCACGGGTGTCGTTCTCGTCGGTGTACTGCTTGACCGCACACTGGCGGCAGGCACCGACGCTACCGAGCGCCGGGTGCCAGCAGAAATAGGGGATGTCGAGGCCGAGCGACAGACACGCCTGTAACAGGTTGTCTGCGCCGTTGACTTCGAGCTCTTTGCCGTCTACGTGGATAGTGGCCATGGTTCAAAGTTCTTCGTTGGCCCGCGTCTGCGGGCGTGGCTAATGGAAATCTGTGTGCCTGCAGCCCGCGACAGGTGTCCCCGGGCGAGCTGAGCAGGCAAGCGGGCGGCACGGACCGCCCGCGTTGTTATTCGTTATGCGCCGACGACGATCGGCTTCGCCAGGTCCGGGCGCAGGCCGGCAGCGGCAGCAGCCGGTGCCTGGCTGGCGATGCCAGCCTCGAACTCAGGGCGGAAGTACTTGATCGCGCTACCCAGCGGCTCAACGGCGCCCGGTGCGTGTGCACAGAAGGTCTTGCCTGGGCCGAGGAAACCGACCAGACCCAGCAGGGTCTCGATGTCGCCCTGCTGGCCCTGGCCTTGTTCGAGGGCGCGCAGGAGCTTGACGCTCCACGGCAGGCCGTCGCGGCACGGGGTGCAGAAGCCACAGGATTCACGGGCAAAGAACTCTTCCATGTTGCGCAGCAGCGAGACCATGTTGACGCTGTCGTCCACGGCCATGGCCAGGCCGGTACCCATACGGGTGCCGACCTTGGCGATGCCACCGGCGTACATTTGCGCATCCAGGTGCTCGGGCAGCAGGAAACCGGTACCGGCGCCGCCTGGCTGCCAGCACTTGAGCTTGAAGCCATCGCGCATGCCGCCGGCGTAGTCTTCGAACAGCTCGCGGGCGCTGACGCCGAACGGCAGTTCCCACAGGCCCGGGTTCTTGACCTTGCCGGAGAAGCCCATCAGCTTGGTGCCGTGGTCTTCACTGCCTTCGCGGGCCAGCGACTTGTACCAGTCGATGCCGTTGCCGACGATGGCCGGCACGTTGCACAGCGTCTCGACGTTGTTCACGCAGGTCGGCTTGCCCCACACGCCAACGGCGGCAGGGAAGGGCGGCTTGGAGCGCGGGTTGGCGCGGCGGCCTTCGAGGGAGTTGATCAGTGCGGTTTCTTCACCGCAGATGTAGCGCCCGGCACCGGTGTGGACGAACAGCTCGAAGTCGAAGCCGCTGCCGAGGATGTTCTTGCCCAAAAGGCCTGCAGCCTTGGCTTCCTCGACCGCACGGTTGAGGTTGCGCGCTGCGGTGGTGTATTCGCCACGCAGGAAGATGTAGCCGCGGTAGGCTTTCAGCGCGCGGGCGCTGATCAGCATGCCTTCGATCAGCAGATGGGGCTGTTGCTCCATCAGCATGCGGTCTTTCCAGGTGTTGGGCTCCATTTCGTCCGCGTTGCACAGCAGGTAGCGGATGTTCATGGATTCGTCTTTGGGCATCAGGCCCCATTTGACGCCGGTCGGGAAACCCGCACCGCCACGGCCCTTGAGGCCGGAATCTTTCACGGTCTGGACGATATCGTCCTGGGACATCTGCGCCAGGGCCTTGCGGGCGGCGGCGTAGCCGTCCTTGGCCTGGTACTCGTCGAGCCAGACCGGCTCGCCGTCGTCACGCAGGCGCCAGGTCAGCGGATGGGTTTCAGCCGAGCGCGCAATGCGGTTGGCCGGGCCGAAGGAAGTGATGGTCATACGTAACCCTCCAGCAGCTTGGAGACGCCAGCAGGCTGCACGTCGCCAAAGGTGTCGTCGTCGATCATCAGCGCCGGGGCCTTGTCGCAGTTACCCAGGCAGCACACAGGCAGCAGGGTGAAGCGCCCGTCTGCGGTGGTCTGGCCCAGGCCGATGCCCAGTTCGGTCTGGATCTGGCTGACCACCGACTCGTGGCCGCCGATGTAGCAGACCATGCTGTCGCAGACGCGGATGATGTGCCGGCCAACCGGCTGACGGAAGATCTGACTATAGAAGGTGGCCACGCCTTCGACGTCGCTGGCAGGAATGCCGAGCACTTCGCCGATGGCGTAGATGGCGCCGTCCGGCACCCAGCCGCGTTCCTTCTGGACGATCTTCAGGGCTTCGATGGACGCCGCGCGCGGGTCCTCGTAGTGATGCATCTCGTGCTCGATGGCCGAGCGCTCGGTTTCGCTCAGGGCGAAACGATCGGTTTGGATAAGCGTGCTGTTCATGCTTAGCGGTCCACGTCAGCCATAACGAAGTCGATACTGCCCAGGTACGCAATGAGGTCCGCGACCATGCTGCCGCGGATCACCGAAGGGATCTGCTGCAGGTGCGGGTAGCTCGGGGTACGGATCCGGGTGCGGTAGCTCATGGTGCCGCCGTCGCTCGTCAGGTAGTAACTGTTGATGCCCTTGGTCGCCTCGATCATCTGGAAGGATTCGTTGGCCGGCATGACCGGGCCCCACGAAACCTGCAGGAAGTGAGTGATCAGGGTTTCGATGTGCTGCAGGGTGCGCTCTTTCGGCGGCGGCGTGGTCAGCGGGTGATCCGCCTTGTACGGGCCTTCCGGCATGTTGCGCAGGCACTGGTCGATGATGCGGATACTCTGGCGCATCTCCTCGACACGGACCATGCAGCGATCGTAGGCATCGCCGTTGTGGGCCAGCGGCACTTCGAACTCGAAGTTCTCGTAGCCGGAGTAAGGGCGGGCTTTGCGCAGGTCGAAGTCAAGACCGGTGGAACGCAGGCCAGCACCGGTGACGCCCCATTCCAGGGCCTCTTTGGTGTTGTACTGGGCAACGCCGATGGTCCGGCCCTTGAGGATGCTGTTCTGCAGGGCGGCCTTGGTGTACTCGTCGAGGCGCTTTGGCAGCCAGTCGACGAAGTCCTTCACCAGTTTTTCCCAGCCGCGCGGCAGGTCGTGGGCAACACCACCGATGCGGTACCAGGCCGGGTGCAGACGGAAGCCGGTGATGGCTTCGATCACGGTGTAGGCGCGCTGACGGTCGGTGAAGGTGAAGAACACCGGGGTCATGGCGCCGACGTCCTGGATGTAGGTCCCCAGGAACAGCAGGTGGCTGGTGATGCGGAAGAACTCGGCGAGCATGATGCGGATCACGTCGACCTTCTGCGGCACCTGGATGCCGGCCAGCTTCTCCACCGCCAGTACGTACGGCAGGTTGTTCATCACCCCGCCGAGGTAGTCGATACGGTCGGTGTAGGGGATGAAGCTGTGCCAGGACTGACGCTCGGCCATTTTCTCGGCGCCACGGTGGTGGTAGCCGATGTCCGGGACGCAGTCGACGATCTCTTCGCCGTCCAGCTGCAGGACGATACGGAAGGCACCGTGGGCCGAAGGGTGGTTCGGGCCCAGGTTGAGGAACATGTAGTCCTCGTTGGTGCCCTGGCGTTTCATGCCCCAGGCCTCAGGGTTGAAGCGCGCGGCTTCTTCCTCGAGTTGCTGCTTGGCCAGGGTCAGGCTGTACGGATCGAATTCGGTGGCGCGGGCAGGGTAGTCCTTGCGCAGCGGGTGACCTTCCCAGGTCGGCGGCATCATGATCCGGGTCAGGTGCGGGTGGCCGGCAAAGTCGATGCCGAACATGTCCCAGACTTCACGCTCGTACCAGTTGGCGTTGGGCCAGATACCGGTGACGGTGGGCAGGTTCAGGTCGCCTTCGCTGAGGGCCACCTTGATCATCACGTCGCTGTTCCGCTCCACCGAGAGCAGGTGGTAGAACACGCTGAAGTCTGCGCCCGGCAGGCCGCGGCGCTGGGTGCGCAGGCGCTCGTCGACGCCATGCAGGTCGTAGAGCATGCTGTACGGCTTGGCGACATGGCGCAGGAAACCCAGCACGTCCTTGAGTTTTTCGCGGGTAACCCAAAGCACCGGCATGCCGGTGCGGGTTTCCTGGGCGACGAACGCTTCGGGGCCGAATTTGTTGTTCAGTTCGACGACCACATCCTGGTCGTCAGCCTTGTAAGGCGGGATATAAATAGCGGTGTCCGCTGTCATGGTCTCGGTCGCTTTCGGTCAACGTAGAGAATGAAGCCAGGCTGCCTGTCGCGCATGCGCAGGCAACAGGTCGCTGGATCAGACTTCGTCGGGGCTGCGCAGGTTGGTGACCTGGATGCGCTGTTCACGGCGTTGCTCTTTCTGCGACGGCATCTCGGCACGGTAAATGCCTTGATCACCGACAACCCAGGAAAGAGGGCGACGCTCCTGGCCAATCGACTCCTGCAACAGCATCAGGCCTTGCAGGAAGGCTTCAGGGCGTGGCGGGCAGCCAGGCACGTAGACATCCACGGGGAGGAACTTGTCGACCCCCTGAACGACCGAGTAAATGTCGTACATGCCACCGGAGTTGGCGCACGAACCCATGGAGATGACCCACTTGGGCTCGAGCATCTGCTCGTACAGGCGCTGGATGATCGGCGCCATCTTGATGAAGCAGGTGCCGGCGATGACCATGAAGTCGGCCTGACGCGGCGATGCCCGGATGACTTCGGCGCCGAAGCGGGCGATGTCGTGGGGCGCCGTGAAGGCCGTGGTCATTTCCACGTAGCAGCAGGAGAGGCCGAAGTTGTACGGCCACAGGGAGTTCTTACGCCCCCAGTTGACCGCGCCACTGAGCACATCTTCAAGTTTGCCCATGAAGATGTTCTTGTGGACCTGGTCCTCTAGCAGCGAATCGGAGACGGTTTCCCGTTCTCCGATTGGATATTGCTCGTTGGGAGCATCCGGGTCGATTCTGGTGAGATTGTATTGCATTGCCAAAGCCTCATTGTTTCAGCTTCGCTTGCCGCTTGCGACGACCTTCGGGAGCCCAGTCAAGTGCTCCGACGCGCCATAGGTAGACAAGACCTGCCAACAGAATTGCTATGAAAACGAGTGCTTCGACGAATCCGGTCCAGCCGCTTTCGCGGACGGACACAGACCATGCAAAGAGAAAGAGGGCTTCGATATCGAAGATCACGAACAGCATCGCGACCAGATAGAATTTGGCTGACAGACGCAAGCGGGCGCCGCCAGTAGGCAGCATGCCGGACTCGAAGGGTTCGTTCTTGCTGCGGCCCCAGGCCTTGCTGCCGAGCAGGGCGGACAGGCCGAGCATGAAGGCACACAGGCCTACGACACCCAAAAGGAAAATGGCAAAGCCCCAGTTGTGGGCGATGAGTCCTGTCGAATCGGGCATGCTGAAAATCCTTATACAGAGACCAGTCTCTGCGGCTTGAAAAGAAGTAGAGCAGTGACGATATGTCGCAGCGGAATCTATCGCGCTGATTTTATGGGTAAACCCGGTGCAAGTAAAATTTCTGCAGCAAATTTATTCGTAAGATTAAGAACAAAAATCTTTCGTAACAGGCTGCAGGCCACGTAGACCGGGCATTGCCCCGGGTTCTGTTAATTATGTTTCTTGCAACGCGTAATGAATCAGCAACTTCGTAATGATAATTAATATCATTTGAGGTTGTGCGATTAGTCCTACTGTTCGAGTCAACTACAAAGTTGTGCAACATAGCCGTCACCTGCAAGTTTCCACCCCCTGTGTTTTAACCTGTTTTTTCTTGCCTCGCCGCGCTCTGGATCAAGGCTTTTGTCGATTGCCTGGTGTAGGCCGAGGCGGCGATGGCCCACTGGCCCAGCCAGTAGGCGAGGATGATCAGGTACTGGGCGGCGCCAAACGGGCTGACGAAGCGGTCGATACCGATCAGGCTGTCGGAAAACACGAAAGCAACCGCGCCCAGTGCCGCGAGGCCGCCGCAGGCCAGGGCGCGCCAGAGCATGGCGCTGATGGCCAGGGCATACACGGTGACCGGAATCAGCAATTCACCCAGGCCGGAACTGATCAGCAGGCCCAGCAGCGCCGCACCGACAATCGCCGAGCCCAGCAGTGCAGCGGGCGCCAGTTGGCGGTCCTCGCCCAGGTAGCCGCGCAGGTAGGCCAGGTGCGCGCAGAGAAAGGCCGCCAGGCCAAACACGAACAGATCGCCAGGCACGGCCAGGAGTATGTCGCCGAGCAGTGAGAAACCTAGGCCAATGATGATCCAGCGCCGGTAGGCGGTGGGCTCGGCGCTACTCAGCCAGCAGATCAGCGCCAGCACCGGGATCGGTTTGACCGCCAGGCCCAGCAGCGCGTTGCCGCTGGCCAGTGCATATAGATAGAAGGCTGCACCCAGCAGGGCCAGGCAGAGCAGGGTGACAGGGCGGGGCATGGCCGATCCTTGGTGTTGTTGTGCACCTAGCATAGCCAATGGCAATTAATAAGGAAGCCCTGTGCATTTGCAGGGGGCCTATCGCTGGCAAGCCAGCTCCCACAGGTGCTGCATGCACTGTGCCCGGTGGGAGCTGGCTTGCCAGCGATGGCGGCACCACCACATCCTGATAAAAAAACAAAACCCGGGGCCCCATCACAGGCCCCGGGTTTTGCGTGTTACCCGAATCTCAGCAACCGATCCGTGATCAGTGGAACTGCTCTTCTTCGGTCGAGCCGGTCAGAGCGGTCACCGAAGACTTGCCACCCTGGATAACAGTGGTCATGTCGTCGAAGTAGCCGGTACCGACTTCCTGCTGGTGGGCGACGAAGGTGTAGCCTTTCGACGCGTCAGCGAATTCTTGCTCTTGCAGCTTCACGTAGGCGGTCATGTCGTTGCGGGCGTAGTCGTGCGCCAGGTTGAACATGCCGTGCCACATGTTGTGGATACCCGCCAGGGTGATGAACTGGTGCTTGTAGCCCATGGCCGACAGTTCGCGCTGGAACTTGGCGATGGTTGCGTCGTCCAGGTTCTTCTTCCAGTTGAAGGAAGGCGAGCAGTTGTAGGACAGGATCTGGTCCGGGTATTCCTTCTTGATCGCTTCGGCAAAGCGGCGAGCTTCGTCCAGGTCCGGCTTGGCGGTTTCACACCAGATCAGGTCGGCGTATGGCGCGTAAGCCAGGCCGCGGGCGATGGCTTGATCCAGGCCTGCACGAACCTTGTAGAAGCCTTCCTGGGTGCGCTCGCCAATCACGAATGGCTGGTCGTACGGATCGCAGTCGCTGGTCAAAAGGTCAGCGGCGTTGGCGTCGGTACGGGCCAGGATAATGGTCGGTACGCCGGCAACGTCAGCCGCCAGACGGGCAGCGGTCAGCTTCTGTACGGCTTCCTGGGTCGGAACCAGTACCTTGCCGCCCATGTGGCCGCATTTTTTCACCGAGGCCAGCTGGTCTTCGAAGTGAACGCCGGCGGCGCCTGCTTCGATCATGTTCTTCATCAGCTCGTAGGCGTTGAGGACGCCGCCGAAACCGGCTTCAGCGTCAGCCACGATCGGTGCGAAGTAGTCGACGTAGCCTTCGTCGCCCGGGTTCTTGCCGGCTTTCCACTGGATCTGGTCGGCGCGACGGAACGAGTTGTTGATGCGCTTGACCACGGTTGGGACCGAGTCCACCGGGTACAGCGACTGGTCTGGGTACATGGACTCGGCCGAGTTGTTGTCGGCAGCCACTTGCCAGCCGGACAGGTAGATGGCCTGGATACCGGCTTTGACCTGTTGTACGGCCTGGCCGCCGGTCAGGGCGCCCATGCAGTTGACGAAATCTTTCTCTGGACGGAAGGACGGGTGTGCGCCCTGGGTGACCAGCTTCCACAGCTTCTCGGCACCCAGATGGGCCAGGGTGTGCTCAGGCTGGATCGAGCCACGCAGACGAACGACATCAGCGGCGGTGTAGGTACGGGTCACGCCTTTCCAGCGCGGGTTCTCGGCCCAGTCTTTTTCGAGGGCTGCAATTTGCTGTTCGCGTGTCAGTGCCATGGAAATAAACCTCGTCGCATCGGTCTTGGGTAAAAATTCTCGCTCTCTACTGCGCAGATCAGAAGCCTGGCAAAGGTCAGTATGGGCGAAATATGCGACGGTCGAACGATGGGGCTCGAAGAGGGGAAGTGAGCAGGTGGGCGAGGTTTTCGCTGCAGGGTGGCTCGTGGTTGCCGAACTGCAATGAACAGTGCTGCCGGGTACCTTTTGATGCGCTTCCGTCCCTCGGGACAACTTCGTTCCAGTCGCAATCTCGTCAAACTGCCTTGTGGGCGGTACAGACACGAGCCGGCTCAGGTGGGTGAGTTAGAGCGCGGCTCGAAAGCCCTTGCCAGGGCCTCTGATCAGCGGGAGCGGGGCCATCATGCCTCGACGTTTCGGGGTCGTCAAATGTTTTGTAGTGGTTTTTTATCACCACTACATCTTTGGTCTAATACGACTCATCAGTCAGTTTCGAGGCCTTTGGTCGAGGCCTTGATTTGTCTGGGTTCAGTCCAAAGCATCGACTTTTACCCGCAATGTCATGTTTTCACCGCGCTGGGTGCTGTAACTGAGGGCCGAAGCGCTGCGTTCGGACTGACTCTGCTGGTTGACCCCTGCCAAGGTGATCCACTCACCGAGCTTGCCGGTGACTTTTGTGTCGGTACTTTGCACCTTCACTACATCAGGACGTTCCTGGCTCATCCGGTCATTGTTGGTACTGATGTTCAGGTGCACGGTGTCGCCAGTGACGCTGGCGGTGACGTAAAAGCCCTGGGTGACGTTGCGGTATTCGGTGTCACTTTGCACCCGGCCATAGCCATCGGTACTGGTGCTGGTGATCGGGATGCTCTGCCCGACCTGGATCAGCGCCGGGCTGCCTTCGCTGGCTTGCACCTGTTGCAGGCCGCCTTCGCGGTTGGCAGTGCCGTAGCGAATGACCCGGGCATTGCCGCGGTTGTCCTGGAAGTTGCTGTCGTTGTTGTCGACGCTGATCAGCAGTTTACGCGGCGCGGTGTCCAGTTGCTGCAGCAGGGTGCGCAGGTCGTCGATGCGTTCGGGCTCGGCGTTGACGATCAGTTTGTTTTCAAAGGCGCTGACGCTGCCGTCCTTGCCGATGAAGGCTTGCGCGGTGGGGAGGATTTCAGCGCTGGTGCGGTGGCTCAGCGGCAGGACTTCGGTGGCGGCCAGCGTACTCAGGCTGAACGACAGAAGCAGGGAGGCGAGAAGGGGGCGTAGCGGCATGTCCATGATCTCCGCGGGTGGAGTGGACATGATGGCAAATTTGTAGCAGTTATGGGAGCGAGGTTGTCAGGCTGAGGACTGCTTCGCAGCCCATCGCCGGCAAGGCCGGCTCCCACAAGGATCAGGTTGGCATCGAACCTGTGGGAGCCGGCCTTGCCGGCGATGGGCTGCAAGGCTGCCCCAATCGCAATCAGGCCAGTTCGCGCGACTCGCGAACCATGTCCACGTGCGGAATGCCCGCCTCGAGGAACTCCTCGCTGACCACCTTGAAACCAAGGCGCTCGTAGAATGGCGTGGCGTGCACCTGGGCGCTGAGCATCTGCTGCTTGAGGTCACGGTTCTGCGCTTCGACGATGACCGCCTGCATCAGCGCGTCGCCGACCTTCAGCCCGCGCCAGTCCTTGAGTACCGAGACCCGGCCGATATGGCCGTCGGGCAGCAGGCGCGCGGTGCCGATGGCATAGTCACCTTCCATGGCCAGGAAGTGCACGGCAGTGTTGTCGTCGGCATCCCATTCCAGCTCCGGCGGCACGTTCTGTTCGGCGATGAACACGGCTTCACGAATACGGCGGATATCGGCGTTGTCTTTTTGCCAGTCGGCGAGCCGGACGCGGATCTTATTCATTGGCAAACCCCAGGCTTCCTTGTTTGACCAGTTCGCAGATCAAGGTAATGCCTTGATCGTTTTCAAGCCACTGCTCAAGGTTTTCAATATGCAACGCATCGGCGGCGCAGATCAGCTTCAGCAGTTCGCGCAGGTCGCCCGGCAGCAGGCGGCTCTGGCCGCTGGCGAACAGCAGCAGGTTGTCGTCGACTTCCGACCAGGCCAGGCGCGCGCTCGGGTTGCGGATCAGAATCGCGCCCTGGGCCAGGCTCTCGATCAGCTCGACTTCATCCAGCGTCTCGCCGCTGACCAGCTCCGGGTAACGCGGTTCGGTCATGAACTGGCCGAACCAGGTCAGCAGCAGGCGCTCGTCACCCATGTGCTCGGTGAGCAGCTTTTTCAGGCGGTCGAGGGCGTCGTGCTGAATCTGGTGCGGGTCGCTGACCGGCTCGGCGTCGGCGTCGGTGTAACGCTCTTCGTCGGGCAGGAACTGGCTGAGGAAGTCGGTGAAATGGGTCAGCACTTCAGCGGCGCCCGGCGCACGGAAGCCCACCGAGTAGGTCAGGCAGTCATCTTCGGCAATGCCGTAGTGGGCCAGGCGCGGCGGCAGGTAAAGCATGTCGCCGGGCTCCAGGGTCCACTCGTCGCTTTGCTCGAATTCGGCCAGGATGCGCAGGTCGGCGTGCTCCAGCAGCGGGCTGTCGCTGTCGCACATCTGGCCGATCTTCCAGTTGCGCTTGCCCTGGCCTTGCAGCAGGAACACGTCGTAGTTGTCGAAGTGCGGGCCAACGCTGCCGCCAGGCGCTGCAAAGCTGATCATTACATCGTCGATACGCCAGCTTGGCAGGAAGCGGAAGTGCTCCAGCAGCTCGCCGACTTCCGGCACGAACTGGTCGACCGCCTGCACCAGCAGGGTCCAGTCGCGCTCGGGCAGGGTGCTGAAGGCATCTTCTTCGAACGGGCCGCGGCGCAGTTCCCATGGGCGTTCGCCGTGCTCGATGACCAGGCGCGATTCGACTTCTTCTTCCAGGGCCAGGCCGGCCAGTTCGTCAGCGTCGATCGGGCTTTCGAAGTCCGGGAAGGCCTGGCGTACCAGCAGGGGTTTCTTCTGCCAGTAGTCGCGCATGAATTCGCGGGCAGTGAGGCCGCCCAGAAGCTGCAGAGGAGTATCAGGATTCATGTGTAACCTATTGAAAAAAAGTAATTTTCTTTCGGTAATAAAAACGCCCGGCTGAGCCGGGCGTTTACGCGCAGGGCGCAGATCAGATGCGTTTGGCTTGAGCCGCAGCGTTACCGATGTAGGAGGCTGGAGTCAGCTTCTTCAGCTCGGTGCGTGCTTCTGCCGGCATGTCCAGGCCATCGATGAAGGTCAGCAGCGCTTCAGGGCTGATGCCTTTGCCACGGGTCAGCTCCTTGAGCTTCTCGTAGGGGTTCTCGATGTTGTAGCGGCGCATGACGGTCTGGATCGGCTCGGCGAGGACTTCCCAGCAGGCGTCCAGGTCTTCGGCGATACGGGCTTCGTTGATCTCGAGCTTGCTGATGCCCTTGAGGCTGGCCTCGTAGGCGATCACGCTGTGGGCGAAACCGACGCCCAGGTTGCGCAGCACGGTGGAGTCGGTCAGGTCACGCTGCCAGCGCGAGATCGGCAGCTTGCTGGCCAGGTGCTGGAACAGCGCGTTGGCGATACCCAGGTTGCCTTCGGAGTTTTCGAAGTCGATCGGGTTGACCTTGTGCGGCATGGTCGAGGAGCCGATTTCGCCAGCGATGGTGCGCTGCTTGAAGTAGCCCAGGGAGATGTAGCCCCAGACGTCGCGGTCGAAGTCGATCAGGATGGTGTTGAAGCGAGCGATCGCGTCGAACAGCTCGGCGATGTAGTCGTGCGGCTCGATCTGGGTGGTGTAGGGGTTGAATACCAGGCCCAGCTCGTCTTCGATGAAGGCGCGGGCATTGGCTTCCCAGTCGATCTGCGGGTAGGCCGACAGGTGGGCGTTGTAGTTGCCCACGGCGCCGTTGATCTTGCCCAGCAGCGGTACGGCGGCAACCTGGGCGATCTGGCGCTCCAGGCGGTAGACGACGTTGGCCAGCTCTTTGCCCAGGGTGGTTGGCGAAGCCGGTTGGCCGTGGGTGCGCGACAGCATCGGCACGTCGGCGAAGCGGTGGGCCGGCTCACGGATGGCCTGGGTGATCTGGCGCATCAGCGGCAGCAGCACGCTATCGCGGCCTTCGCGCAGCATCAGGGCGTGGGACAGGTTGTTGATGTCCTCGCTGGTGCAGGCGAAGTGGATGAATTCACTGACCTTGGCCAGCTCCGGCAGCTTGGCGGCCTGCTCCTTGAGCAGGTACTCGATGGCCTTGACGTCGTGGTTGGTGGTGCGCTCGATCTCTTTGACGCGCTCGGCGTGCTCGAGGGCGAACTCATCGGCCAGGCCGTTGAGCAGGGCGTTGGCTTCGGCGGAAAAGGCCGGAACCTCGGCGATCTGCGGGTGGGCGGCCAGGCGCTGGAGCCAGCGAACCTCGACCAGGGCGCGGAAACGGATCAGGCCGTACTCGCTGAAAATAGGGCGCAGGGCCTGGGTTTTGCCGGCGTAGCGGCCGTCAACAGGGGAAACCGCAGTGAGCGAGGAAAGCTGCATGGGGTGTTCTCGGACAGTCAGGCTTTGAAAAGGGCGCATATCATACATGAAAAACGCGCCCGGGTCGGGTGGCTGACAAATGGTCTGCCGGTAAATCTGTAGATTTTTGCTGGCCTCATCGCTGGCAAGCCAGCTCCCACAGGTGCAGTGCATGCCGTCCCTGTGGGAGCTGGCTTGCCGGCGATTGGCGTTCAGCCACGCAACATCGGATACAGCTCTTTGAGCAGTTTGCGCCGGCTGATCACCAGCTGCCAGCGATGTCCGCCCAGCTGTCGCCACAGGCGCGCGGCGCGAATACCGGCGAGCAGCAGGGCGCGAATCTTCGAGGCATTGCTCGGCTGTTGCAGGTGGCGCATGTCGCCGTGTACCTGGATGCGCTGACGCAGGGTGCTCAGGGTGTCCTGGTACAGGGCGCCGCTGGAAGCAATGACGTTTTCATGCACCAGGCCGAAATGCTCGGCCTGGGACTGGATTTGCGGCAGGCGGTTGCCGATCACATCGAGCATGTCGCCGCGCTTGGCCAGCTGACGCTCCAGGCCGAGCATCGACAGTGCATAGCGCAGCGGCTCGCGCTGCAGGCTGCCCGGGTCGCGTTCCAGGGCGCTGGCCAGGGCGCGGTAGCCGTCACGCAGGTTGAGGTCGTCGCCGCCGAACACCTCCAGGGTGTCCTTGGGGTCGCGCACCAGCAGGCTGCCGAGCATGCAGCCAAGGTTGGCCTCGCTGGCCTGGCCGGTGCGGGCGATACGGTCAACCAGCACCGCGGCCTGGAACACGCCACCCAAGGCAATCAACTGCTCTTGCATGGCATTCATGCGCGCGCGCTCCACGGCTCGGCGGTTTCGATCACGCCGCCGCCGAGGCAGATTTCGCCGTCATAGAACACCACCGACTGGCCTGGCGTCACCGCCCGCTGTGGCTCGTCGAACACCGCGCGGTAGCCACTTGCGGTCTGTTCCAGGGTGCAGCCCTGATCGCTTTGGCGGTAGCGCACCTTGGCGGTCAGGCGTCGAGGGCTGGACAGGTCGATGGGGTTGACCCAGAAGATCTCCGACGCCAGCAGGGCGCGCGAGAACAGCCACGGGTGTTCGTTACCCTGGCCGACCACCAGCACGTTGCGGGTGAGGTCTTTTTCCAGTACGTACCACGGCTCGTCACCGGCGTCTTTCAGGCCGCCGATGCCCAGGCCCTGGCGCTGGCCGATGGTGTGGTACATCAGGCCGTGGTGACGGCCGATGACTTCGCCGTCGGTGGTCTGGATCTCGCCCGGTTGCGCCGGCAGGTACTGCTTGAGGAAGTCGCTGAAGCGGCGCTCGCCGATAAAGCAGATGCCGGTGGAGTCTTTCTTCTTCGCCGTGGCCAGGCCGTGTTTTTCGGCGATGGCGCGTACTTCGGGTTTTTCCAGTTCGCCGACCGGGAATAGCGTGCGGGCGATTTCCTTGCCGCCGACCGCGTGCAGGAAGTAGCTCTGGTCCTTGTTCGGGTCCAGGCCCTTGAGCAGTTCGGTGCGGCCATCAGTGTCGCGGCGGCGCACATAGTGGCCGGTGGCGATCAGGTCGGCGCCGAGCATCAGGGCGTAGTCGAGGAAGGCCTTGAACTTGATTTCGCGGTTGCAGAGGATGTCCGGGTTCGGCGTGCGTCCGGCCTTGTATTCGGCCAGGAAGTGCTCGAAGACGTTGTCCCAGTACTCGGCGGCGAAGTTGGCGGTGTGCAGCTTGATGCCGATGCGGTCGCACACGGCCTGGGCGTCGGCCAGGTCTTCGCGGGCGGTACAGTATTCGGTGCCGTCGTCCTCTTCCCAGTTCTTCATGAACAGGCCTTCCACCTGGTAGCCCTGCTCCATCAGCAGGAGGGCGGAGACGGAAGAGTCCACGCCGCCGGACATGCCGACGATAACGCGTGTCTTTTCGGGTTCGTAAAGTGCTGGACTGGTCATAGGTACCGGCTGTGTATCTGGAAAAAGACAACGATTCTATCAGGCTGCGGCCTTCAAGGCATCGTTGCTGTCAGTCGCGGATCAACGCCAGGCTGTGCAGCGGGCCGGCCAGGTAGTCGTCGATGCAGCGCGGTACCAGCTCGCTGCGCCAGCGCTCGGGGTCGGCCAGCAGCTCCTCGCGGCTCAGCCACACGGCACGGACGATGTCGCTGTCCAGGGCGCGCTCGGGATGGTGCTTGAGCGGGCGCGCGGCGAAGCAGATGCGCTGGTAGGTCACACCATTGCTGGGGGCGGTATAGAGGTAGATGCCGACCAGGCCGGTCAACTCGACCTCCCAGGCGGTTTCTTCGAGGGTTTCGCGCAGTGCGGCGTCGAGCAGGCTTTCGTTGGCCTCGAGGTGGCCGGCGGGCTGGTTGAATACGTGCTTGCCGGCCTTGAGCTCCTCGACCATGAGGAAGCGGCCCTGGTCTTCGATGAGGGTGGCGACGGTGATGTGGGGTTGCCAGGTCATTGAGTGGTCCTGTGCTGATTTACCGGGCCTCATCGCGGGGCAAGCCCGCTCCTACAGGGTGGGAGCGGGCTTGCCCCGCGATGAGGTCGCTGAAAAAGCGAAAGCCCCGGTGCGTGGCCGGGGCTTTCGATGTTACGTCAAGCGAACCTTACAGTGCGGCAATCGCGCTGTTGAAGGTCTGGCTCGGGCGCATCACTTTGCTGGTCAGCTCGGCATCCGGGTAGTAGTAACCACCGATGTCAGCCGGCTTGCCCTGAACGGCGTTGAGCTCGGCGACGATGGTCGCTTCGTGCTCGGCCAGGGCTTTTGCCAGTGGCGCGAAGCGCGCTTGCAGGGCAGCGTCGTCGCTCTGGGCGGCCAGGGCCTGGGCCCAGTACAGGGTCAGGTAGAAGTGGCTGCCACGGTTGTCGATACCGCCGACCTTGCGCGCAGGGGACTTGTTGGTGTCCAGGAACTGGCCGGTGGCCTGGTCCAGGGTCGCCGCCAGTACCTTGGCTTTCGGGTTGGTGTAGGCAGTGCCCAGGTGCTCCAGGGAAGCGGCCAGGGCCAGGAACTCGCCCAGGGAGTCCCAGCGCAGGAAGTTCTCTTCAACCAGCTGCTGTACGTGCTTCGGTGCCGAACCGCCGGCGCCGGTTTCGAACAGGCCGCCGTTGTTCATCAGCGGCACGATCGACAGCATCTTGGCGCTGGTGCCCAGCTCCATGATCGGGAACAGGTCGGTCAGGTAGTCGCGCAGTACGTTGCCGGTAACCGAGATGGTATCCTGGCCGGCGCGGATGCGCTGCAGGGAAACCTTCATGGCCTCGACAGGCGACAGGACGCGGATGTCCAGGCCAGCGGTGTCGTGGTCTTTCAGGTACTGCTGGACCTTCTCGATCAGCACGCCGTCGTGGGCGCGCTGCGGGTCGAGCCAGAACAGCGCCGGGGTGTTGCTGGCGCGGGCGCGGTTGACGGCCAGTTTGACCCAGTCCTGGATCGGTGCGTCTTTGGTCTGGCACATGCGGAAGATGTCGCCGGCTTCGACGTCCTGGGACAGCAGCAGGTTGCCCTTGCCGTCAACCACACGGATCACGCCGTCGGCCTTGGCCTGGAAGGTCTTGTCGTGGGAACCGTACTCTTCGGCTTTCTGCGCCATCAGGCCAACGTTCGGCACGCTGCCCATGGTGGTCGGATCGAAGGCGCCGTGTTGCTTGCAGTCTTCGATGACGGCCTGGTAGATGGTGGCGTAGCAACGATCCGGAATGACGGCCTTGGTGTCTTGCAGCTGGCCTTCGGTGTTCCACATCTTGCCCGAGTCACGGATCATCGCCGGCATCGAAGCGTCGACGATGACGTCGCTCGGCACGTGCAGGTTGGTGATGCCCTTGTCGGAGTTGACCATGGCCAGGGCCGGGCGGACGTCGTAGACGGCTTTGATGTCCGCTTCGATCTGCGCCTGCTGCTCGGCCGGCAGCGCCTTGATACGGGCGTACAGGTCGCCGATACCGTTGTTCAGGTTGAAACCGATCTGCTCCAGTACTGCGGCGTGCTTGTTCAGCGCGTCCTGGTAGTACTCGGCAACGATCTGGCCGAACATGATCGGGTCGGAGACCTTCATCATGGTGGCTTTCAGGTGCACCGACAGCAGCACGCCCTTGGCTTTGGCATCTTCGATCTCGGCGGCGATGAACTTGCGCAGCGCCTTGGTGCTCAAGACTGCGCAGTCGACGATTTCACCGGCCTTGACCGCGGTTTTTTCTTTCAGAACGGTGGTGTTGCCGTTCTTGTCCAGCAGTTCGATGCGCAGGCTGTCATCGGCGTCGATCAGCGCGGCTTTCTCGCTGCCGTAGAAGTCGCCCTGGCTCATGTGTGCCACGTGGGACTTGGAGTCGGCAGCCCAGGCGCCCATCTTGTGCGGGTGCTTGCGTGCGTAGTTCTTGACCGACAGCGGGGCGCGACGGTCGGAGTTGCCTTCACGCAGGACCGGGTTCACGGCGCTGCCCTTGATGCGGTCGTAGCGAGCCTTGGCTTCTTTCTCGGCATCGGTAGCGGCGGCTTCAGGGTAATCAGGAATGTTGAAGCCCTTGGCTTGCAGTTCCTTGATCGCGGCCTTCAGTTGCGGAACCGAGGCGCTGATGTTCGGCAGCTTGATGATGTTGGCTTCTGGTGTGGTTGCCAGTTGGCCCAGTTCTGCCAGATGGTCGGCCACTTGCTTGTCGGCGCCGAGCTGTTCAGGGAAGGCAGAAAGGATACGGCCGGCCAGAGAGATGTCCCGGGTTTCTACGGCGATGTCGGCGCAAGCGGTGAAGGCTTCGATGACGGGGAGCAGTGAATAGGTGGCGAGGGCGGGGGCTTCGTCGGTGAAGGTGTAGATGATCTTGGATCGGGTGGGCATATTCGGGTTAACTCTCTGTTTTGCTGAGCGTGCGCAGAATCTCGAGGTGCGCAGGGTAGGCGCTTCGCTCAGACACATCCATGAGCAGAAGGTCGAAGATTCTGGGCGGTGATGGTGGATTGCATCAGTCGAGTGTCAAACGGCTGAACTGCGGTAACAGCCCAGTCTTGTCGGGGCCGCAGGTCTCGTTTCAGACGGTTCGCCCCCAGTGACCCTTTGGTCACCGGGCGAGTATACCAAAGCCTTGGTCGTATTGATCAAGATCAACCCGTCGCAGGGGCTTTTTTAGACCAAAGATGTAGGCGTTGCTGCCCTATCGCAGGGCATTTGCGCACGTGGTTCCCGTTGCCGTTCAACTGGGGTACGCTCAGGGGATCCAGATGACGAACCACACCAAAAAAAACGGAGTGCAGCATGGGATACCAGAAAATCAAGGTTCCGGCAGTCGGCGACAAAATCACCGTCAATGCGGACCATTCTCTCAATGTTCCTGATAATCCGATCATCCCGTTCATCGAAGGCGACGGCATTGGCGTAGACGTCAGTCCCGTCATGATCAAAGTGGTTGATGCTGCTGTAGAGAAAGCCTATGGGGGCAAGCGCAAGATTTCCTGGATGGAAGTCTACGCCGGTGAAAAAGCCACCCAGGTATACGACCAGGACACCTGGTTGCCCCAGGAAACCCTCGATGCGGTGAAGGACTACGTCGTCTCCATCAAGGGTCCGCTGACCACCCCGGTCGGTGGTGGTATCCGCTCCCTCAACGTTGCCCTGCGCCAGCAGCTGGACCTGTATGTCTGCCTGCGCCCGGTGGTGTGGTTCCAGGGCGTGCCAAGCCCGGTGAAAAAGCCGGGTGACGTCGACATGGTGATCTTCCGCGAAAACTCCGAAGACATTTATGCCGGCATCGAATGGAAGGCCGGTTCGCCGGAAGCGACCAAGGTCATCAAGTTCCTGAAAGAAGAAATGGGCGTCACCAAGATCCGTTTCGACCAGGACTGCGGCATCGGCATCAAGCCGGTCTCCAAGGAAGGCACCCAGCGCCTGGTGCGCAAGGCCCTGCAGTATGTGGTGGACAACGACCGCAAGTCGCTGACCATCGTGCACAAGGGCAATATCATGAAGTTCACCGAAGGTGCCTTCAAGGACTGGGGCTACGAAGTGGCCAAGAACGAATTCGGCGCCGAGCTGCTCGATGGCGGCCCATGGATGAAGTTCAAGAACCCGAAAACCGGCCGTGAAGTCATCGTCAAGGACGCCATCGCCGACGCCATGCTCCAGCAGATCCTGCTGCGCCCGGCCGAATACGACGTGATCGCCACCCTCAACCTCAACGGTGACTACCTGTCCGACGCCCTGGCGGCGGAAGTCGGCGGCATCGGTATTGCCCCGGGCGCCAACCTGTCCGACACCGTGGCGATGTTCGAGGCCACCCACGGTACCGCGCCGAAGTACGCCGGCAAGGACCAGGTCAACCCGGGTTCGGTAATTCTCTCGGCCGAGATGATGCTGCGTCACCTGGGCTGGACCGAGGCGGCCGACCTGATCATCAAGGGCACCAACGGCGCCATCGCAGCCAAGACCGTGACCTACGACTTCGAGCGCCTGATGGACGGCGCGACCCTGGTCAGCAGCTCCGGTTTCGGTGATGCCTTGATCAAGCACATGTAAGCGGCACAAGAAAACCGGCCAGTCCTTGCGGGCTGGCCGGTTTTCTTTTGTCTGATCGCCGGCTCAGGCTTCAGTCGTTTGCGGGCTGGGGGTGGGGGAGGCTGTGGTTGGTGCGGTCGCATTCTCGATTTTGACCGCATGCAAGCCTTTGGGGCCCTGGATGATCTCGAAGCTGACGGATTGTCCGGCTTTCAGGGTTTTATAACCTTCCATCTGGATAGCCGAGTAGTGTGCGAACAGATCCTCTGTTTTCCCGTCTTCATTGATGAAGCCATAGCCCTTGGCGTTGTTGAACCACTTGACTTTACCGCTTGCCATCCTCATATCCCTCTGCAAAGGACTCCATCACTGGAGTATCATCCACTCCATCCGCATATGAACCTGCGAAAATTCTGGTTGACTGCGCGGATCTTTATCGACCACGGTGGGTTCTTATTGGTTGTAACACCGTTTTGCCGATAGTCAAGGTGAGGTGACGGCTGTCCCGCGTCGCCTGTGCGGTCAACCCATAAACCAACCTGTCGAAATGATGAAATTCTTTCCATGCATGCACATAGCCAGATTCGACTAACATTCAATCAGGATCGCCCGCAATCGCATGAGGACGATGGTTCTGGCCTGGCGGTACAGGAGGCCAAACCGGCCCTGCAGGCGCCACCCATGTACAAGGTGGTTTTGTTTAACGATGACTACACACCGATGGATTTCGTCGTCGAAGTGCTCGAGGTGTTTTTTAACCTGAATCGCGAGCTGGCGACCAAGGTCATGCTGGCCGTCCACACAGAAGGACGGGCAGTGTGCGGATTGTTTACCCGTGACATCGCCGAGACCAAGGCCATGCAGGTCAACCAATACGCAAGGGAAAGCCAGCATCCGCTACTCTGTGAAATCGAGAAGGACGGTTAATCGCCGGCCACTTGGGTATGAGGTGAAGCTATGTTAAACCGCGAGCTCGAAGTCACCCTCAATCTGGCCTTCAAGGAGGCACGCTCGAAACGTCATGAGTTCATGACCGTCGAGCACCTGCTGCTGGCACTATTGGATAATGAGGCCGCCGCGACCGTTCTGCGCGCCTGCGGCGCAAACCTCGACAAACTCAAACACGACCTGCAGGAGTTCATCGACTCCACCACGCCGTTGATCCCCGTGCACGACGAGGACCGCGAAACCCAGCCAACCCTGGGCTTCCAGCGTGTACTGCAGCGCGCAGTCTTCCATGTCCAGAGCTCGGGCAAGCGTGAAGTCACCGGTGCCAACGTGCTGGTTGCGATTTTCAGCGAACAGGAAAGCCAGGCCGTGTTCCTGCTTAAACAGCAGAGCGTGGCCCGCATCGACGTGGTCAACTACATCGCCCACGGCATCTCCAAGGTGCCTGGCCATGGTGAACACTCCGAGGGCGAGCAGGACATGCAGGACGAGGAAGGCGGTGAAACGTCATCCTCGGGCAATCCTCTGGATGCCTATGCCAGCAACCTCAACGAACAGGCCCGTCAGGGGCGCATCGATCCGCTGGTCGGTCGCGAGCTCGAAGTCGAGCGCGTGGCGCAGATCCTCGCCCGTCGGCGCAAGAACAACCCGCTGCTGGTCGGTGAGGCCGGTGTCGGTAAAACCGCCATCGCCGAAGGCCTGGCCAAGCGTATCGTCGACGGCCAGGTGCCGGACCTGCTGGCCCACAGCGTGGTCTACTCCCTGGACCTGGGCGCCTTGCTGGCCGGTACCAAGTACCGCGGTGACTTCGAGAAGCGCTTCAAGGCGCTGCTCAACGAGCTGCGCAAACGTCCGCAAGCGATCCTGTTCATCGACGAGATCCACACCATCATCGGTGCCGGTGCGGCTTCCGGTGGGGTAATGGACGCTTCCAACCTGCTCAAGCCGCTGCTGTCTTCGGGTGATATCCGTTGCATCGGTTCGACCACCTTTCAGGAATTTCGCGGCATCTTCGAAAAAGACCGGGCCCTGGCGCGGCGCTTCCAGAAGGTCGATGTCAGCGAGCCATCGGTGGAAGACACCGTGGGCATCCTGCGCGGGCTCAAGGGGCGGTTCGAGAGCCACCACAACATCGAGTACAGCGATGAGGCCCTGCGCGCCGCTGCCGAGCTTGCAGCGCGCTACATCAATGACCGGCACATGCCCGACAAGGCCATCGATGTGATCGACGAGGCGGGTGCCTACCAGCGCCTGCAGCCGGTGGAAAAGCGGGTCAAGCGTATCGACGTGCCGCAAGTCGAGGATATCGTCGCCAAAATCGCGCGGATTCCGCCAAAACACGTGACCAGTTCCGACAAGGAGCTGCTGCGTAACCTGGAGCGCGACCTCAAGCTCACGGTGTTCGGTCAGGATGCGGCGATCGATTCGCTGGCGACCGCCATCAAGCTGTCCCGTGCCGGCCTCAAGGCGCCGGACAAGCCTGTCGGTTCGTTCCTGTTTGCCGGCCCTACCGGGGTGGGTAAAACCGAAGCGGCGCGGCAGCTGGCCAAGGCCCTGGGTGTCGAGCTGGTACGCTTCGACATGTCCGAGTACATGGAGCGGCATACCGTTTCGCGTCTGATCGGTGCGCCTCCGGGCTACGTCGGTTTCGACCAGGGCGGCCTGCTCACCGAAGCCATTACCAAGCAGCCGCACTGCGTGTTGCTGCTCGACGAGATCGAGAAGGCCCACCCGGAAGTCTTCAACCTGCTGCTGCAGGTGATGGACCACGGTACCCTGACCGACAACAACGGGCGCAAGGCGGACTTCCGTAACGTCATCGTCATCATGACCACCAACGCCGGTGCTGAAACCGCTGCACGGGCCTCGATCGGCTTCACCCAGCAAGATCATTCCTCCGATGCAATGGAAGTGATCAAGAAGAGCTTCACGCCGGAGTTCCGCAACCGCCTGGACACCATCATCCAGTTTGGCCGCCTCAGCCACGAGACGATCAAGAGCGTGGTGGACAAGTTCCTCATCGAGCTGCAGGCGCAACTGGAAGACAAGCGCGTGTTGCTGGAGGTAAGCGATGCGGCGCGCAGTTGGCTGGCGGCCGGTGGCTACGATGCGCAGATGGGCGCGCGGCCAATGGCGCGGCTGATCCAGGACAAGATCAAGCGGCCGTTGGCCGAGGAGATCCTGTTCGGCGAGCTGGCCGAGCATGGCGGTGTGGTGCACATCGACATCCGCGATGGCGAACTGGTGTTCGACTTCGAGACCACGGCTGAGATGGCGTAAGGCAGGCTGGGGCTGCTATGCAGCCCATCGCTGGCAAGCCAGCTCCCACACAATCCCTGTGGGAGCTGCGGTGCGGCGACCCGACTTGCCAGCGATGCTTTTCCAGAGCCAACAAAAACGCCCGGCATTTAGCCGGGCGTTTTCGTTGGTGTCGCTTAGCGGGCGCGGTAGGTGATGCGCCCCTTGCTCAGGTCGTAGGGCGTCAGTTCGACGCGGACCTTGTCACCGGTCAGAATACGAATGTAGTTCTTGCGCATCTTTCCGGAGATGTGCGCGGTAACGACGTGCCCATTTTCCAACTCCACACGGAACATGGTGTTGGGCAGGGTGTCGACGACAGTGCCTTCCATTTCGAAGCTGTCTTCTTTCGACATGCAGTAAAGCCCTCGGTGTCCAGTTAATGGCCCGGTGCACAGCTGCGCCAGGCAAAAAAAGTGGCGTGCATTGTGCCCGAAAAATGGGCCTCAAGCCAATGATTTCAGTTCAACGTCACCCAACGCTGATTGATCAACAGCTCGATGGGGCGGTACTGGGTCTTGTAGTTCATCTTTTTGCAGTTTTTGATCCAGTAGCCGAGGTAGACCGCGTCCAGGCCCAGGCGCAGGGCTTCGGTGATCTGCCAGAGGATGGCGAAGCGGCCCAGGCTGCGCCGTTCTTCGTCCGGCTCGTAGAAGGTGTATACCGCCGAGAGGCCGTTGGGCAGCAGGTCGGTGACCGCCACGGCGAGCAGGCGGTCTTCCAGGCGGAACTCGTAAAAGCGCGAAAATGGCAGGTCGCGGACCAGGAAGGTGGAAAACTGGTCACGGCTGGGGGGGTACATGTCGCCATCAGCATGGCGCTGCTCGATGTAGCGCCGGTAAAGCTCGAAATATTCCTCTTTGAATGCCGGGCGGCCAGCGTTGACGGTGAGGTCGGCATTACGCTTGAGGATGCGCTTTTGCTGGCGGTTGGGCAGAAAGCGTGCAGCCGGGATCCGCGCCGGCACGCAGGCGTTGCAGTTCTGGCAATGCGGGCGATACAGATGGTCGCCGCTGCGCCGGAAGCCCATTTCCGACAGGTCTGCGTAAACGTTGACATCCATCGGCTGGCTCGGGTCGAGAAACAGCGTGGTGGCTTGTTCGTCTGGCAGGTAGCTGCAGGAATGGGGTTGAGTGGCATAAAACTTCAACCGCGCCAGCTCTGTCATGATCAACCCCTCGGGAGGTGCTTTTGTTTTAAGTGTAAGCCAGCTGGAAAAACTCGCCTAGCAAACCCAGCTGGCGCTGCTGGGCTGGTCGAGATAACGCTGAAGGTAGTCGGCAAAAGTGGCCCGGGCGATGGCGCGGGCGCCGAGGCTGTGCAGGTGGTCGGTAGGCATCTGGCAGTCAATCAGGACAAATCCTGCCTGTTGCAGGTGCTCGACCAGGGCCACGAAGCCGACCTTGGAGGCATTGTCGGCGCGGCTGAACATCGACTCGCCGAAAAACAGCCGGCCCATGGCCAGGCCGTACAGCCCGCCCACCAGTTCACCGTCGCGGCGCACCTCGACCGAATGGGCAAAACCCTGCTGGTGCAGTTTCAGGTAGGCCGCCTGCATGCTGTCGGTGATCCAGGTGCCGTCGGCGTAGTCGCGGGGGGCGGCGCAGGCGTTGATGACGGCGGCAAAGTCCTGGTCGAAGCTGGCCTGGTAGTGGCCCTGGCGGATGAACTTGCGCAGCGAGCGTGACACGTGCAGTTCGTCGGGGAACAGCACGGTGCGCGGGTCAGGCGACCACCAGAGGATCGGCTGGCCGTCCTGGTACCAGGGGAAGCAGCCGTGGCGATAGGCCTGCACCAGGCGTTCGGCACTCAGGTCGCCGCCGGCGGCGAGCAGGCCGTTGGGGTCGCGCAGGGCTTTGTCCAACGGCGGAAAGGTGAGGGTGTCGCGGCTCAACCAGGTCAGCATCGTGGTCCAGTGATGGAAGAGGGGAGGGCACCCAGCATGGCCTGAAAAAGCCTCGCGGGACAAGCCCGCTCCTACAGGCGTGGTGCCTGCAGGCAACTTGCATGACCCTTTGTTGTCACACTTGCACAAAAACACCGCATAAGCCTTTGTCACAAAAGAAAATGCGTGCTCAAATTGCTGTATAGGAAATTGGCCCCCGTTTACGCTTCATTCTGGCGTGCCGCCATGGCGGTAGGCGGGCAGTAATGTTAAAAGTAGTGGTTTGTTGACTGTTCAGTTGGGTCAATCACTGTTGGACGCGCAATGAGCGCAGGAATAGACGCGTTTTGAAGAAATCCACCGCAACACCCAGTCCCTTGCCCGTGCCGCTCTGGCGCCAGCAGCTGCACTATCGGCTCAAGGAAGGTGCGCTGATCGCCGTGGGCGCGCTGTGCCTGTACCTGTGGATGGCCTTGCTGACCTACGACCAGGCCGATCCGGGCTTCAGCCATACCAGCAACGTCGAGCAGGTACAGAACGCCGCCGGCCGTGCCGGTGCCTATTTCGCCGACATCCTGTTCATGGTCCTGGGCTATTTCGCCTACATCTTCCCGTTGCTGCTGGCGATCAAGACCTGGCAGATCTTCCGCGAACGCCACCAGCCGTGGCAGTGGAGCGGCTGGTTGTTCTCCTGGCGCCTGATCGGCCTGGTGTTCCTGGTGCTTTCGGGGGCGGCGCTGGCGCATATCCATTTCCATTCCGCCGCCAGCCTGCCGGCATCGGCCGGTGGCGCGCTGGGCGAAAGCCTCGGCGACCTGGCCAAGAACGCCCTGAACGTGCAGGGCAGCACCCTGATGTTCATTGCCCTGTTCCTGTTCGGCCTGACCGTGTTCACCGACCTGTCGTGGTTCAAGGTGATGGACGTCACCGGCAAGATCACCCTCGACCTGTTCGAACTGTTCCAGGGCGCCGCCAACCGCTGGTGGGAGGCGCGCAACGAGCGCAAGCGCCTGGTGGCGCAGTTGCGTGAGGTCGACGACCAGGTTCACGACGTGGTCGCCCCGGTAGCGCCGGACCGCCGCGAGCAGGCCAAGGCCAAGGAGCGCATCATCGAGCGCGACCAGGCCCTGAGCAAGCATGTAGCCGAGCGCGTGCAGCAGCCGGCACCGGTGATCATGCCGGCCCCGGCCAAGGCGCCGGAACCGAGCAAGCGCGTGCAGAAGGAAAAACAGGCGCCGCTGTTCGTCGACAGCGCCATCGAAGGCACCTTGCCGCCGATCTCGATCCTCGACCCGGCCGAGAAAAAACAGGTCAACTACTCGCCAGAATCCCTGGCCGGCGTTGGCCATCTGCTGGAAATCAAGCTCAAGGAATTCGGCGTCGAAGTCTCGGTGGACTCGATCCACCCGGGCCCGGTGATTACCCGTTACGAAATCCAGCCGGCCGCTGGCGTCAAGGTCAGCCGCATCGCCAACCTGGCCAAGGACCTGGCCCGCTCCCTGGCGGTGACCAGCGTGCGGGTGGTTGAAGTGATCCCCGGCAAGACCACCGTCGGTATCGAGATCCCCAACGAAGACCGGCAGATCGTGCGCTTCTCCGAGGTGCTGTCGTCGCCACAATACGACGAAGCCAAATCGCCGGTGACCATGGCCCTGGGCCACGACATCGGCGGCAAGCCGGTGATCACCGATCTTGCGAAGATGCCGCACCTGCTGGTGGCCGGTACCACCGGTTCCGGTAAGTCGGTGGGCGTCAACGCCATGATCCTGTCGATCCTGTTCAAGTCGGGCCCGGAAGACGCCAAGCTGATCATGATCGACCCGAAAATGCTCGAACTGTCGATCTACGAAGGCATTCCGCACCTGCTCTGCCCGGTGGTTACCGACATGAAGGACGCCGCCAACGCCCTGCGCTGGAGCGTGGCCGAGATGGAGCGGCGCTACAAGCTGATGGCGGCCATGGGCGTGCGCAACCTGGCGGGCTTCAACCGCAAGGTCAAGGACGCCGAAGAAGCCGGCGAGCCGATCTACGACCCGATGTTCAAGCGCGAAAGCATGGACGACGTGCCGCCGCTGCTGAAAACCCTGCCGACCATTGTCGTGGTGGTCGACGAGTTCGCCGACATGATGATGATCGTCGGCAAGAAGGTCGAAGAGCTGATCGCCCGTATCGCCCAGAAGGCCCGTGCTGCCGGTATTCACCTGATTCTCGCGACCCAGCGGCCCTCGGTGGACGTGATCACCGGCCTGATCAAGGCCAACATCCCGACCCGCATGGCCTTCCAGGTCTCGAGCAAGATCGACTCGCGGACCATCATCGACCAGGGCGGCGCCGAACAGTTGCTCGGCCACGGTGACATGCTCTACATGCCACCAGGCACCAGCCTGCCGATTCGTGTGCATGGCGCCTTCGTTTCCGATGACGAGGTCCATCGCGTGGTCGAGGCCTGGAAACTGCGGGGCGCCCCGGACTACAACGAGGACATCCTCAGCGGCGTCGAAGAGGCCGGCAGCGGCTTTGACGGCGGCGGTGGTGGCGGAGACGGCGACGATGCCGAAACCGATGCGCTGTACGATGAAGCCGTGCAGTTCGTGCTGGAAAGCCGCCGTGCGTCCATTTCCGCCGTACAGCGCAAGCTGAAGATCGGCTACAACCGCGCTGCGCGGATGATCGAGGCAATGGAGATGGCCGGTGTGGTCACCGCCATGAACACCAACGGTTCGCGCGAAGTGATTGCCCCCGGGCCGTCCCGCGACTGATGATCCAACCTGCTGGCGGCCAGTGACGGCGGCCAGCCCCTTCATACTGCAACGAGGATTTCCATGCGCCTGATTCGCATGCTGTTGGTTTCCGCTATGGCCCTGTCCAGCGCTTCGGCAATTGCCGCCGATGCCGATGCGGCACGCCTGACCCAGTTGCTGGACAAATCCAGGACCATCAGCGCCAATTTCTCTCAACTGACCCTCGATGGCACCGGCACTCAGTTGCAGGAAACCACCGGGCAGATGGCCGTGCAGCGCCCGGGCCTGTTCTACTGGCACACCGATGCGCCACAGGAGCAGGTGGTGGTGTCGGACGGCAAGAACGTCACCCTGTGGGACCCGGACCTGGAACAGGCTACCATCAAGAAACTTGACCAGCGTTTGACCGAAACCCCGGCACTGTTGCTGTCCGGTGACGTCTCGAAGATCAGTCAGAGCTTCGACATCACCTCTAAAGAGCAGGGCGAGGTCATGGATTTCGTGCTCAAGCCGAAAACCAAGGACACCCTGTTCGACTCGCTGCGCCTGTCGTTCCGTCGCGGCCTGGTCAACGACATGCAACTGATCGACAGCGTCGGCCAACGCACCAACATCCTGTTCACCGCGGTCAAGGCCAACGAGGCGATCCCGGCGAGCAAGTTCAAGTTCGACATCCCCAAAGGTGCGGATGTCATCTCCGAGTAAGAGGTAGTAGCGCCGTCCATGGACCTGTTTCGTAGCGACCCCGTAGCCCAGCCCCTGGCCGCGCGCCTGCGCCCGGCCAACCTGGACGAGTACGTTGGCCAGGAGCACCTGCTGGCCCGCGGCAAGCCGCTGCGCGAGGCACTGGAAGCGGGCGCACTGCACTCGATGATCTTCTGGGGCCCGCCCGGGGTCGGCAAGACCACCCTGGCGCGGTTGCTGGCGCAGTTCTGCGACGCCCACTTCGAGACCGTTTCGGCGGTGTTGGCCGGGGTCAAGGAAATCCGCCACGCGGTGGACATCGCCAAGCAGCAGGCCGGGCAGTATGGGCGGCGCACGATTCTGTTCGTTGATGAAGTGCACCGCTTCAACAAGTCCCAGCAGGATGCCTTTTTGCCGTATGTGGAAGACGGCACGCTGATCTTCATCGGCGCCACCACCGAGAACCCTTCGTTCGAACTGAACAACGCGCTGCTGTCGCGGGCACGGGTCTATGTGCTGAAAAGCCTCGACGAAGCCGCGCTACGCAAGCTGGTCAACCGCGCCCTGACGGAAGAGCGTGGCCTGGGCAAGCGCCAGTTGCGCGTTGGCGACGAAGCCTTCCAGATGCTCATGGCTGCCGCCGATGGCGATGGCCGGCGCATGCTCAACTTCCTCGAAAACGCCTCGGACCTGGCAGAGGATGGCGGTGAAATCGCTGTCGAATTGCTGCAGAGCCTGCTCGGTGACAGCCGCCGGCGTTTCGACAAGGGTGGCGAGGCCTTCTACGACCAGATCTCGGCGCTGCACAAGTCGGTGCGCGGCTCCAACCCCGATGGCGCCTTGTACTGGTTCGCGCGCATGCTCGATGGCGGCTGCGACCCGCTGTACATCGCCCGCCGCGTGGTACGCATGGCCAGCGAAGACATCGGCAACGCCGACCCCCGCGCCTTGAGCCTGTGCCTGGCGGCCTGGGACGTGCAAGAGCGCCTGGGCAGCCCGGAAGGCGAGCTGGCTGTGGCCCAGGCCATTACCTACCTGGCCTGTGCACCGAAGAGCAACGCGGTGTACATGGGCTTCAAAACTGCGCTGCGCGAAGCTGGCGAGCACGGTTCGCTGGAAGTGCCGCTGCACCTGCGCAACGCCCCGACCAAGCTGATGAAGCAGCTGGGCTATGGCGATGAATACCGCTACGCCCATGACGAACCGGATGCCTACGCCGCCGGCGAAGACTACTTCCCTGACCACCTCGCGCCGCGCCAGTACTACCAACCGGTGCCGCGCGGCCTGGAATTGAAGATCGGCGAGAAGCTCAAGCACCTGGCCGAACTCGACCGCAACAGCCCGCGGCAGCGCAGAAAACCATGATTGCCGTGATCGCCGCAGTCAGCGCCGGGGGCATTGTCGGCACCCTGATGCGCTTTGCCACTGCCAATTGGGTCAACGCGCACTGGCCACGCCACTTCTATCTCGGTACGCTGGCGGTCAATCTGATTGGCTGCCTGCTGATCGGCTTGCTCTACGGGCTGTTTCTGCATCGCCCGCTGGTGCCGGTCGAGCTGCGTGCGGGCCTGATCGTCGGCTTTCTCGGCGGTCTTACAACCTTTTCATCCTTTTCACTGGATACCGTGCGCCTGCTCGAAAGCGGGCAGGCGCCGCTGGCCTTCGGGTATGCCGGGGCCAGCGTATTTGGCGGGCTGCTCGCAACCTGGGCTGGCCTGTCCCTGACCAAATTCTGAACCAACGAGAGAACGATATGCTCGATTCCAAACTGTTACGCGGCCAACTTCAGGAAGTGGCGGACCGCCTGGCCTCCCGTGGCTTCAGCCTGGATGTCGCGCGCATCGAGGCCCTGGAAGAACGCCGCAAGGTGGTACAGACCCGTACCGAACAACTGCAGGCCGAGCGTAACGCCCGTTCCAAATCCATCGGCCAGGCCAAGGCCAAGGGCGAAGACATCGCCCCGCTGATGGCTGACGTCGAGCGCATGGCCGGCGAACTGGCCAGCGGCAAGGTCGAGCTGGACGGCATCCAGGCCGAACTGGATGGCATCCTGCTGGGCATTCCCAACCTGCCGGACGAAAGCGTGCCGGTCGGCGCCGATGAAGACCACAACGTCGAAGTCCGCCGTTGGGGCACCCCGCGCGCCTTCGATTTCGAGATCAAGGACCACGTTGCCCTCGGTGAGCTGAGCGGCGGCCTCGACTTCGAAACCGCAGCCAAGCTGTCGGGCGCCCGTTTCGCCCTGCTGCGCGGCCCGATCGCCCGTCTGCACCGCGCCCTGGCGCAGTTCATGATCAACCTGCACACCAGCGAGCACGGCTACGAAGAAGCCTACACCCCGTACCTGGTCCAGGCCCCGGCGCTGCAAGGCACCGGCCAGTTGCCCAAGTTCGAGGAAGACCTGTTCAAGATCAGCCGCGACGGCGAGGCCGACTTCTACCTGATCCCGACCGCCGAGGTGTCGCTGACCAACATCGTTGCCGGCGAGATCCTCGACGCCAAGCAACTGCCGATCAAGTTCGTCGCCCATACCCCGTGCTTCCGTAGCGAAGCCGGTGCGTCGGGCCGCGACACCCGCGGCATGATCCGTCAGCACCAGTTCGACAAGGTCGAGATGGTGCAGATCGTCGAGCCGGACAAATCCATGGAAGCCCTGGAAGGCCTGACCGCCAACGCCGAGCGCGTGCTGCAAGCCCTGGAACTGCCGTACCGGGTGCTGGCGCTGTGCACCGGCGACATGGGCTTCAGCGCGGTGAAAACCTACGACCTGGAAGTCTGGGTGCCGAGCCAGGACAAGTACCGCGAAATCTCCTCGTGCTCCAACTGTGGCGACTTCCAGGCCCGCCGCATGCAGGCGCGCTGGCGCAACCCGGAAACCGGCAAGCCGGAACTGGTGCACACCCTCAACGGTTCGGGCCTGGCGGTCGGCCGTACCCTGGTGGCGGTGCTGGAGAACTACCAGCAGGCCGACGGTTCGATCCGCGTGCCGGAAGTACTCAAGCCGTACATGGGTGGCCTGGAGGTCATCGGTTAAATGGAATTCCTGCCGCTGTTCCACAAACTGCGCGGCAGCCGTGTGCTGATCGTCGGCGGAGGTGAAATTGCCCTGCGCAAATCGCGTCTGCTGGCCGATGCCGGGGCTGTGCTGCGGGTAGTGGCGCCCGAGATCGAAGTGCAACTGGCCGAGCTTGCCCGGCACAGCGGTGGTGAAATTCTCAGCCGTGGTTACCAGCCGGGCGACCTCGACGGTTGCCAGCTGATCATTGCCGCCACCGACGACCAGGCGCTCAACGCCCAGGTCTCGGCGGATGCCCAGCAGCGCTGCGTACCGGTCAATGTGGTCGATGCACCGGCGCTGTGTTCGGTGATTTTCCCGGCCATCGTCGACCGCTCGCCATTGGTGGTTGCGGTGTCCAGCGGCGGCGATGCGCCGGTGCTGGCGCGGTTGATTCGGGCCAAGCTGGAAACCTGGATCCCTGCTGCCTATGGCGAACTGGCCGGCCTTGGCGCGCGCTTTCGGCACAAGGTCAAGGCGCTGTACCCGGACGTCAATCAGCGTCGTGGCTTCTGGGAAGATGTCTTCCAGGGCCCGATCGCCGAGCGGCAACTGGCCGGGCAGGGCGCTGAAGCCGAGCGTCTGCTGCAAGCCAAGATCGACGGTGCCACCTACCAGGCGCCGGGCGAGGTGTATCTGGTCGGCGCCGGCCCCGGTGACCCGGACCTGTTGACCTTCCGCGCCTTGCGCCTGATGCAGCAGGCCGATGTGGTGCTCTACGATCGCCTGGTCGCCCCGGCGATCATCGAACTGTGCCGCCGTGACGCCGAGCGTATCTACGTCGGCAAGCGCCGCGCCGACCACGCCGTGCCGCAAGCGCAGATCAACCAGCAACTGGTCGACCTGGCGCGTCAGGGCAAGCGTGTGTTGCGTCTGAAAGGTGGCGATCCGTTCATCTTCGGCCGTGGCGGCGAAGAGATCGAAGAGCTGGCGGCCCAGGGCATTCCGTTCCAGGTGGTGCCGGGGATTACCGCGGCCAGTGGCTGCTCGGCCTATGCCGGCATTCCGCTGACCCACCGCGACTATGCCCAGTCGGTGCGTTTCGTCACCGGCCACCTCAAGGACGGTACCAGCGACCTGCCGTGGGATGACCTGGTGGCGCCGGCGCAGACCTTGGTGTTCTACATGGGCCTGGTTGGCTTGCCGACCATCTGTGCCGAGCTGATTCGTCACGGGCGGGCGGCGGATACGCCGGCGGCACTGGTACAGCAGGGCACCACGCCGAATCAGCGGGTGTTCACTGGCACCTTGGCCGACTTGCCCAAGCTGGTGGCCGAGCATGAAGTGCATGCGCCGACCCTGGTGATCGTCGGCGAAGTAGTACAGCTGCGGGAGAAGCTGGCCTGGTTCGAAGGCGCCCAGCCTTGAAATCATCGCTGGCAAGCCAGCTCCCACAGGTACTGTATGCACTGCACCTGTGGGAGCTGGCTTGCCAGCGATGAGGCCGGTTTGCCTGGCCTCACACTCCAGTCTTGTTCCAGATTCCCCGCCCCACCAGTCGCTCCCGGTCATGCCCCAGCTCAAAATCCTGCAACGGCCCCTTGGGCACAATCCCGTTCGGATTGATGGTCTTGTGGCTCATGTAGTAGTGCTTCTGGATATGCTCGAAATTCACCGTCTCGGCGATCCCCGGCCACTGATACAGCTCCCGTAGCCAGTTCGACAGGTTCGGGTAATCGGCAATGCGCCGCAGGTTGCACTTGAAGTGCCCGTGGTACACCGCATCGAAGCGAATCAGCGTGGTAAACAGCCGCCAGTCGGCCTCGGTCAGGTATTCCCCGGCCAGGTAGCGCTGGGTGCCGAGCAGCCGTTCCAGATGATCCAGTTCGGCAAACACCTCATCAAAAGCCTGCTCATAGGCCGCCTGCGAAGTGGCAAAGCCTGCCCGGTACACGCCATTGTTGACCGCCGGATAGATCCGCTCGTTAAGCGCCTCGATCGGCCCGCGCAGTGGTTCGGGATACAGGTCCAGGCGATTGCCGGTCAGCTCGTCGAAAGCCGAGTTGAAGATGCGAATGATCTCCGCCGACTCATTGTTGACGATGCGTTGCTCGTGTTTATCCCACAGCACTGGCACCGTGACCCGGCCGCTGTAGTGTGGATCGTCACGGGTGTAGCGCTGGTGCAGGAAGTCCAGGTGCTCGAGCTTGTCGCCGGTCGAGCCGTTGCTCTGGTCGAAGGTCCAGCCATGCTCGCCCATCAGCCAGCTGACCACCGACACATCGATCAGGTTCTCAAGGCCCTTGAGCTTACGCAAGATCAGGGTGCGGTGGGCCCAGGGGCAGGCGAGCGATACATACAGGTGGTAACGGCCGGCTTGCGCGGCGGGCAGGGCGTTGCGCCGTTGCGCGCTTTCGCGCTGGAAAGCGCCGTCTGCGCTGCTTTCATACCACTGGTCATGCCAGCGTCCGTCGATCAACAGGCCCATGCTGAGCTCCTTGGCGATTCGTTCTGAGTTAGAACCCAGTGTACGGAGCTGGGTTCGAACGAATAGCGCAAAGTCCGGGCCTGTTTGATCGGCTTATTCGATCAGTGGCGCTGATCCCAGTAGCGTTGCGCCTGGGCGAAGGCTTCCTCTCGGGATTGACCCAGGCCGCGCAGGGCCAGGGCCATGGTCGCCACCACGGCCAGTTCGCCATAGCTGTTCTGCTCATCACCGCGCCACACGGCCAGCAGTTGCCCGGGCTCAAGGCTCGCCGGTTTGACGTGGCGCTGGGCTACCAGGGCGGGCCATTCTTCATCCCAGTCGAGGCCATTGGCGGTGCCATACAGGTGGCTGCTGGTGTCCGGGTTGATCTCGATCTCGCCACCATCGCCCTTTACCACGATCGCCGTGTCGCCCAGCAGGCGGCTGGCCTCGCGGTGCACGGCCTGGTAGCCGGGGTGGAAGATGCTCTGCAGGCCGCAGCGCGCATTCAGCGGGTTGAGCACCCGTGCCAGGGAATGAATCGGCGAGCGCAGGCCCAGGGTGTTGCGCAGGTCGATCATTCGTTGCAGGCGTGGCGCCCAGTCTTGCAGCGGGATGAACGCCAGCTTGTGGGTGTCCAGCGCTTCAGACACTGCATGCCAGTCCCGGCACAATGGAATGCTCAGCAGTTCCAGCGATTGCTCGGTATACAGCCGCCCGGCCGTGTGGGCGCCGCCACCGTGCAGCAGGATGCGCACGCCGTTGGCCGCCAGGCACTTGGCGGCCAGCAGGTACCAGGGCAAATGGCGCTTCTTGCCGGCGTAGCTTGGCCAGTCCAGATCAACCTGGATCGGCGGCGCCTGCAGCCGCTGACGCAGCGCTTCGGTGAAGCCGGCCAGCTCTTCGGGGCTTTCTTCCTTGTGCCGCAGCAGCATCAGGAAGGCGCCGAGCTGGGTTTCCTCGACCTTGCCGTCGAGCAGCATGCCCATGGCCTCGCGGGCTTCCTCGCGGCTCAGGCCACGGGCACCGCGCTTGCCCTTGCCAAGGATGCGCACGAACTGGGCAAACGGATGTTCGGCCGGGGTTTCGGTGATCAGCGGGGTGAGCTCGGTCATATGCAATTGGTCGGCTTTGGCAGGCCCGCAAGTTTTGCGGCGAGTTTGGCGGGAGTGCCCTTGAACAGGCGGTTCAGGTGCAGGCTGTTGCCTTTTTCCGCGCCCAGCTTGAGCGCGGTGTACTTGATCAGCGGGCGGGTGGCCGGCGACAACTCGAACTCCTGGTAGAAGTCGCGCAGCAGGGTCAGCACTTCCCAGTGTTCCGCGGTCAGCTCCAGGTCTTCATGGGCGGCGAGGGCGCTGGCGACCTCCTCGGACCAATCACCAAGCTCGACCAGGTAGCCGTCTTTATCCAGGGCGATGCTGCGCTCGCCGACAGTCAGGGTGCTCATAGCCAGCTGTTGACCTTGTCATAGTGCAGCGACAGCTCGACGAAGGCCGGGTAGTCGATAGCCTTGCCCAGGTCGCTGATGGTAATGGCGCGGGCCTGCAGGTCTTCGTCCAGGGCGAACAGACGCCCGTCCAGCTGGCTGGCCTGCAGCGTGCGCAGCGGCTCGCTACCGGGCTGCAGGGCATACACCGCATCGCCGCACAGCAGCAGGCCGTCGGCGCTGCCAAGCAGGCGCAGGCAACTGCTCAGGCGGTTGTCGCCAAATGGCGAGTGGCAAATCACGTGCAAGGTGCTCATCAGAGGGTCACCACCTGGTCGAAACGGTCGATCAACGCGGCCAGCGCAGCGTCATCCAGCACCTGTACCGGCAGGCTCAGGGTGTCGGCAGCAAGGCCGCGCTCCTGCAGGCTGCTGCCGGCGGCGAACAGTTCCTCGACACCGAACATCGGCAATGCCTGCAGGTTGGCCGCGAGGTTCTTCTGCTGCAGCTGGGCCGGCTGCTGGCCGGGGGCGAGCTGGAACACGCCGTCATCGAGAAACAGCATGCCCAGCGGCAGGTCGAAGGCACCGCCGGCCAGGGCGATATCCAGCGCCTCGCGGGCGGATGGCCCGGCCCACGGCGCCTGGCGGCTGATAATCAGCAAGGACTTGGCCATCTCAATCGCCTCCAAAGCACATCAGTCGATCGGCGACTTGCGCCGCCTCATGCAACTGGCCCAGCCCGGACAGCTCCCAGGGCGCTGGTAGGTTGACCGCCGGGCGCTGGTAGCGCTGGGCTTCCTCGGCATTGAGCACGCCGCGGCGCAGAGCGGCGGCAATGCACACCACGGCATCGAGCTGCTGCGCGCTGACGAACGCGCGCCACTCGGTGGGCAGGTCCAGCTCATCCTGAGGCGTCACGACATTGCCCGAGGCGCTGTGCACGCCGTCCTGATAGAAAAACAGCCGGACAATCTCATGCCCGCCAGCGAGCGCCGCCTGGGCAAAACGCAGGGCGCGGCGCGAGGAGGGCGCATGGGCCGGAGAAAAAACCGCAATGGCGAACTTCATGGAAGTCTCTTTCAGCAAATCTGCGGGAATGATAAAGCAAAAAGCCCGCAGCAACATGCCGCGGGCTCTTCAGGGCTTACCTCGCCCCCTGTGGGAGCTGGCTTGCCAGCGATGGCTTCAACACTGTCTCAAGCCTTGTCTTTATGCTCCGGCAAGAACCAGTTCAGTACCAGGGCACAAATCCCCCCGGTGGCCACCCCCGACTCCAGCACATTACGCAGTGCCGACGGCATATGCGCGAGGAACTCCGGCACCTGCGCCACCCCCAGGCCCAGCGCCAGCGACACGGCAATGATCAGCAGCGCGCGACGATCCAGGCTGATGCTGGCAAGGATATTGATCCCCGAAGCCGCCACCGCGCCGAACATCACCATCGCCGCGCCACCGAGCACCGGCTCCGGCACCGCTTGGATCACCCCGGCCACGCTCGGGAACAGGCCGAGGATCACCAGCATCGCCGCAATCCACACACCGATATGGCGGCTAGCGATACCGGTCAGCTGAATCACGCCATTATTCTGGGCAAAGATCGAGCTCGGGAAGGTATTGAACACCCCGGCCAGCAGCGAGTTGGCGCCGTTGACCAGCACGCCGCCCTTGATCCGCTGCATCCACAGCGGGCCTTCCACCGGCTGGCGCGAGACCTTGCTGGTAGCGGTCACATCACCAATGGCTTCCAACGAGGTCACCAGGTAGATCACCAGCATCGGAATGAACAGCGCCCAAGAGAAACCCAGGCCGAAATGCAGCGGTACGGGCACCTGGAACAGCGCAGCTTCGTGCATGCCGGTGAAGTTCAGGCGGCCCAGGTAACCGGCCAGGGCGTAACCCACGGCCAGGGCGATGACGATGGCGCAGCTACGCATCCACACCACCGGAATACGGTTGAGGATCACGATGATCGCCAGCACCACGCCCGACAGCAGGAGGTTCTCGCCATTGGCGAAGGTGCCGTTGCTCATCGCCGCAAAGCCGCCGCCCATACTGATCAGGCCGACCTTGATCAGGGTCAGGCCGATCATCAGCACGACGATACCGGTCACCAGCGGGGTAATCAGGCGTTTGACGAACGGCAGAATGCGCGAAATGCCCATCTCCACGAACGAACCGGCAATCACCACACCAAAAATCGCCGCCATCACGCCTTCGACCGGCGTGCCTTGCTTGACCATCAACGCGCCACCGGCGATCAACGGCCCGACAAAGTTGAAGCTGGTGCCCTGCACAATCAAAAGCCCGGCGCCAAAAGGCCCGAAGCGACGGCACTGCACGAAAGTGGCGATCCCGGAGATCACCAGCGACATCGACACGATCAGGTTGGTATCACGGGCCGAAACCCCCAGCGCCTGGCAAATCAGCAGGCCAGGGGTGACGATCGGCACAATGATCGCCAGCAGGTGCTGCAACGCCGCCAGCATCGCGATCAACGGACGCGGCCGGTCTTCAAGGCCGAGGACCAGTTCATTGGCCTGCGCGGGTGCGCCGGGTCCTTGCTCGATTGAACTCATGGGAGTGCTGCCCCGGAAGAAAAAAGGAGCGCATTCTACGGGCCCGCACCCGTTTACGGTAGTGCCTTGAGGCTGGCACCTATCCCTGTGGGAGCTGGCTTTGCCAGCGATGCAAGGCAAAGCCTTGCCAAACCCCACCCACAAAAAAGCCCGCCGAAGCGGGCTTTCTCTCAACGCATCACACCAGCAACCAATCAGTCATCGCGACCCATCAGGCCGAACAGCTGCAGCAGGCTGACGAACAGGTTGTAGATCGACACATACAGGCTGATGGTTGCCATGATGTAGTTACGCTCGCCACCGTGAATGATCGCGCTGGTCTGGAACAGGATGCACACTGACGAGAACAGCACGAAGCCGGCGCTGATCGCCAGCTGCAGGCCGCTGATCTGGAAGAACAGGCTGGCCAGCACCGCACCCATCAACACGAAGAAACCGGCGGTGATGAAACCACCGAGGAAGCTCATGTCCTTGCGGGTAATCAGCACATAGGCCGACAGGCCACCGAAAACCAGGGCCGTCATCGCGAACGCCGAGCTGACCACCTCGGCGCCACCGGCCATACCCAGGTAACGGTTGAGGATAGGGCCGAGCAAGAAGCCCATGAAGCCGGTGAGGGCGAAGGTGGACACCAGGCCCCAGACCGAATCACGCAGCTTGTTGGTGAGGAAGAACAGGCCGTAGAAGCCGATCAGCACCACGAAAATGTTCGGGTAGCCGACGCGCATCTGCTGCGCCACGTAGGCCATGATGCCACTGAAGGCGAGGGTGATAGCCAGCAACCCGTATGTGTTACGCAGGACGCGGCTGACCTCCTGCTGCTCGACCTGCTGGCCGTGATTGACGGCGTAATCCTGTTCGCGCATGGCGACACTCCTGTGGGTTTGAAACGTTCAGATGCAAAGATCATAACAGAGCCGCGCAAAGCGGCCACATAGAGAGTTTGACAGCTTGTTTCATTTCGGTATTATGGCGCCCGCAATACGAGGAAGCGTGGCCGAGTGGTTTAAGGCAACGGTCTTGAAAACCGTCGATGGGCAACTATCCTAGAGTTCGAATCTCTACGCTTCCGCCACTTTCAAAGCCCTGATTATTCAGGGCTTTTTGCGTTTCTGAGGGTCGAAAAATAGGGCCCTGGGAACGCGTTTGGGAATATCGCTTCCAATTCGTTTTGGAATCACTTCCAAAACTTTCACTACTTGGAAGGCTTGGCGATGGCCCCAACTCGTCGATAGACGCGCTCTGTAATGTCGCCTTTGGTGTGTCCCAGCAGCAGGCTGGCGTCCTCAATATCCTTGATCTCCGATGCTGCCTTCGGGCGGATATCGCGGAACTGGAATTGAGCGATCCGTGTGGCCAGGAGGCTGTCACCTGCTTCGAGTGCTGCCGACTTGGCAAGGTCCCTTGCTTCATCCCAACGGTTGCGCAGCATTGGCGCCGACATCCGTTTCCCTCGATCACTGACAATCAGATAGCTCGAACTGTGCTGCTGGTTGCGCGCGGCCATCTGGGTGATTAGCGTGCCCAGGCTGTTGGCAATGCCATCTACTGCCAACATGATCCTGAGCTTCTTCTGGGTCTTGTTCTGTTGGACGACCAGGTAATCACCCTCGATATCGTCTCTTCTCATCACCAGTACGTCCGCTGGACGCTGGCCAGTCAAATACGCCAGGTCCATGGCGTCCTTCAGTTCCGGCACCGCCTTCCGGTAGACCGCATTCCATACAGCGTCATTGGCATAAAAGTCGCGGGGCTTCTCTTTATTCTTCCGCACGCCCTGGCACGGGTTCTCCTTCGCAGTGAGACCCCACTCCCGAGCCATGTTGAAGACGTGGGAGAGGGTAGCCAGCTCCCGATTGGCGCGCACCTTGGCGCTCCGTTTGTCTCGGTACTGAGCGACCAGCGCCGGGGTTATCGCATCGATGGGCGCCTCGTCGAAGAATGGTCGCAGCTGGCGCAGTTCTGCCAGGTTGTCCTTTTGCGTGCGTGCGCCTTTCTTGGGAATGATGTCCCGCTCGTACCTGTCGAAAATGGCTTTCATGATTCGCAGGTCCTGCGGCTTTTCCTTCGCCTCAAGCTCTGCCCATTTCAGTCGGGCTTGGTCCAGATCCGTGCCAAGCGGTATCTCCTTGCCCGATTTGTCCAGGTAGAAGTAGCTGATCCACTCCTTGCCCGTCTGCTTCTTGCTTTTGCTGGTGCGCTTGCGGCGGTACATGTTGGGCGGCAGGTCCCTGTTTTCCTTGCTCCTGGGTCGCATTTCACTTCACTCGGGAAAAGTCTGGGGTCCACGATGGGGTCGGCATTGGTGGCGGCGCCACGGGCATGACTTCGAGGGTCACACCCAGCTTCATGCAGGCATACTGGCGGCCAACGAGCGGCCGACCACCGCGGCTTTCGACAAAGTGCCATTGGCGCTCTTCAAGCCAGCGGCGCTGGTAGCCCCTGGCCTTGTAGCCGGTCAGCTCGGCCAGTTCTTTCTCCGAGAGAATTTCGGTTTCCATGGGATAGGCTCCACGCCGCGCATGGCGGCAGAGGTGGGGAGGGGTTAGGTTCGGTGCTTGATGATCAGCTCGCCGGCCTTCGTCAGCGCGTGGCCAGCTGCAGCGGCGGACACTTCGCCACCAGTGAGCGCCTTGCTCAAACAGTCGGTCACCTGGGCCAAGGCCAGAAGTAGCTCTTCCTGCAGCTCGCCTTCGGCCCGGCCGATATCCCAGAAGCGCTGCCCCCAATGATCAGCGGGAGGCGGGTTGGTGTTCTGCTTGCCGAAAGCCAAAGCTCCGAAGATCGAGTCACAGAGGTCCTGCTTGTAGGCGTTTTCGCCGTCAATGCTCAGGCCAGACCGGCGTAGGGTGCTGACCACTTCACCAAGGACAATGCCTTGGTCCTTCAGGACGATGTCCTTGCCGGGCTCGCCAGGCGTGTAGATAACCAGGGCGAGCTTGGCCTCGGGCCACAGGTTGTTGCTGATCTGCACCAGGGCGTCGTTGGCGGCTTCGTGAAAACGGGTTGTTGCGGACATAGCTCATCCTCGCCCGCCTACCGGCAGGCTTGAATTGTTGTAGGGGGAGGGGCTGCGGCTGGGTATTTGGCGGCCCTTGATCGGCCGCCGAGTCACCACCTTTTGCCCAGATAAGATTGAGCGGACCATCGCGCCGTTGAACAGAATGGGGCGCTCTTTGTGGAATGGATCTGGTGCCTTTCGCGGCTTCGCCATGTGCGCCTGGCACCGCTTGCAGGTGACCGACTCCCGATCGCGGGCGCCGTCCCACTCCCCATCGGAGTCTTCATTCAGCCCGCAGGCCGAGAGAGACCAGCGCTCATTGTCCTGGGTGCATCCTGAGTCGACGATGAGGTGCGTTTTCCTGGGCATGACTTCGTCCTTGCCGCTGCCGCGGCTATCAATAATTGCGTGTTGTAATTTCGAAATGGTTCAAAGAACCGGAATAGCGATGTAGCCGTTCGTCCCCCCGTATGCCTTACTTAATGGTCAGCAAGGAGGATCGAGATGCGCACCAGAGGTAACGCCTATTGGGAATGGGCAGATGCAACGCTTCATTGCCGAACTCATGAAGAGGAGCTCGGTGGTGGGGCAACTATCGATGTTCAGGTCAGGCTGTCCCGAGCAGGTGTTACCCAGTTGTTCATAGGGGTGTATTCAGCATCTGGGATGGCGCTCTATGAAGAGGGCCTCGACTGCCGCTCGAATGAATCAATGACTCGCGCCCTAGCCTGGGGCGTGGGCAAGGCTCGGCACATCGCAGAGGAGGGTGTGGCACAGGCTCCGATGCGCGCTCGAAAGGCATGATTTATTGCGCGGAGTACAAATGTGCTCCTTGGTCATTCGCCCTGATTGGCGAGCATGCTCAGGCGCTGGAAGGAGGTGCCAGGGATGCCCTGGTCGTGCTCCACCGGCGCGCTCGGCTCTTCGCTGTCGGATAGGGCGGCTTCGATTACACCGTATTGATACTCAGCGCCGCCAAGGGCGCGATCGAGGTAGCCGCACCACTGGCCGGGAAAGTCTCGATGAAAGCCGTCCAACTTGTGAGCTATCGACTTGAGCATGAGGCTAGTTCCACGCAGCAGCGCATCCCGCTCGGCCAATTGGGCGCGCATTCCGTTCAATTTGGTGTTCTGGGTGTCGCGCTCAGCCCTGTGGTTCGCCGCCTGGGTTTCGGCAGCCAGCAGTTCCTTGCGCAGCCGCTGAACCTCGCCAGCATCGGCGTGGGTGTAGAGCGGTACCAGGGTAGAACCTGAATGGCGATGCCTTTCAATGCCTTCGGCTCCGGCGCGGAGAGCCTTCTTTTGACCGTGAACATCAGTGACGAGATATGCCACCGGCTTGCCCTGGTGCTGGGCGGCTGCATTACAGGACCAGCACAGGCGCTGTGCCCCTTCGCACTCCTTGCAGTCGAGTTCGTCAAGCCTGGCGACTGCCTGGAGGTCAGCGAGAGTTACATCAGGTGCTTTGCACTGAGCGGCGTCAATTGCGGCCATTGCCAGGTCGCGGTCACGCATACCGGGGACGACCTTCAGCCGGGTGATGCAGGCAGTGGCAGCTTCAACCTGCTGCTCGGTCCAGATACTGCGCTCAACCAGCATGTAGCCCTCGGGCACGCTGACCGTCTGTTCGGTGTTGCTGGATCGGTTTTCTGTGGGCATGGGGATACCTCAGCGCCGTGCGACGGCCTTTCATCAGTGAAGAGTTGGATGTATGTTTCCCTGGCACAAAGGAGATACATCACGTGATAGTTTGCGGAGTCGAGTATCGGTTCTGTCTAGCTTCATCCGTTACGGAGGGGCATGACGGGATAGGCTTGGAGTGCTGGCGCGGCAGAAACGCTGTTTTCGAGATTTTCCGCAACGATGAAACCTTGAAGTCCGAGGTAACGTTTTTCGAGCGTGAGGTGCCTCTTCGGCCCTTGCAGCGCGTGAGTTGCTGGGCGATTTCATGCCTTATACCCCGGAGTCTGCGCTGAGTGATGCTGGATCGGTTTTCTGTGAGCGTGGAGATGTCTTCCACAAGTGAGGACTATGTGTCGGTGATGCGCAGCCCCCACAGCTGTGCCATCATAAAGCCATTGTGGATTGGATGACTAAGTAGGATGCTATGAATCTGATTGAAAGCGTTGTTATAAAGGGATTTTGGGGCAATCACGAAATATCCTTTAAGGCTAGTGAGGACTTGAATTTCCTAATTGGCCCGAATGGATCAGGTAAGTCCACAACATTAAAAATCATTTCGGGAGTTCTTCGTGCTGATAGAGAATATTTAGCGGAGCTCGATTTTGAGTCGGTTCGAATAAATCTCAAGGACCCTCGGTCAAAAAGAAAGCCATATATTGAGGTTGTAAAGAATCTAAGTGTTCCTTTTTTTCATTGCGACTATAAGATAGTAGAATCTTCTACTGAGAAGCCTTATGCGTATGTGCTCAGTGATGTGGATGGCTATGATGCGGTTAATAAAGGCACGTTCTTTATAAGGGCGCAATTAGCCGGGAATGTGGCAGCCAGTAGAACACTCGGGAAGCATCTCTCGGAAATGGTATCTTTAACTTGGTTGTCTGTTCAGCGAGCTGCATCACTGAAAGGGCCTGGCGGAAACGACCCAGTAGACTTACGGCTCGAAGATTTCTCGAATAGGCTAGTAAGGTATTTATCATCTATAAGCAAGAGAGTTAACGTTCTACATGAGCGGTTCCAAGAACATGTTTTTCTGTCCTTGCTAGTAAAGGAAAGTGATAAGTTAACAGCCCTGCCAGGGCGGGATAAAGTGGAGAGTGAAAAACAGGCGTTACTTCAAATTTTTTCTGAATTCAAGGTCGATAAAAAAAGCTACCAGAAAAAGCTCGAAGGACACTTTGGTATACTTGAAGATCTTCGTGGGCGCTGGGGAAAAACTTCCGATTTGAGGCCTGGCGATTTCATGGCTCTCTTTTCATTGCATAGAATTGAAGGTACCGTAGATTTCTGGGAGGGGATTACGGCAGAAAAAAACAAGATACTCTCATCTAGAGATCTTTTTCTAAAAATTTTGAACGATCTTCTGTTGAAGAAGACGTTGTCATTGAATGAGCGAAACGAGCTTCTAATAAAGACTGAGTCTGGTAAGTTCCTTAGGCCATCACAGTTGTCATCTGGTGAGAAACAAATTATTGTGATTCTTGGTGAGGCACTATTGCAAGAAGGTGAGAGCTTTATTTACATGGCTGATGAGCCAGAGATCTCGCTGCACGTGGCCTGGCAAGAGAGCTTAGCAAAAAATATAAAGAGTTTAAATCCAGCTGCTCAGATTGTATTTGCGACCCACTCTCCTGATGTGGTAGGGGCTAACCAGGACCGGTTGATTCATATGGATCGTTGCATAAAATGACATTCACAAGAACTAACTCAGGTCGATCAAACTTACACGCTTTTTTGGGTGTCAACGTCGTAGTTTACACTGAAGGTGGTGAGTTTGATAAAGAAAAGAAGCAGAGTAGCTGCTCAATCGATGCTGTTTTCTGGAAAGGATTTTTCTCAAGGTTTTTGCCGGACTTGACTTATGAAATCAGACCTCTGGGGTCGAAAGACAACCTGCTGCCACACGCTCAAGACGTGGCATCTTCAAAAATTTCAAATACTATTGTGGTGATGGATCGAGATCATGATCATCATCGCCGATGCCTGATTGAGCATCCTTGTGTGATCTACACTTTTGGATATAGCTGGGAGAACGATGCTTGGAGGGCAGAGGCGGTCATCTCTAAGCTTGAAAGGATTTCGGTAAGAGGCGTGTCTGCCGAAACGGCAGAAGCGATAAGAAGTAAATGTAGAAATTTCTTTGCAGACTTTAATCGGCTAATTTTTGTTGATGTTTTGTGCTCGCTCCAAAGGGTTCAAGGTATTCATCGCGAAAAATTTTGGGGGTTTGTCGATGCTCGCGATTTAAATAGGGTTAAGGTTAAGAGAGAGGTATTTAAAAAGCTAATTCTCACGATAAAAGAAGGGCGAGTTAAGAAGTTTAAGTATAGTGGCGGTGATCGGGTTGTTGCTGAGCGTGATTGTTATGGGAAGCTCTGGGCCAAGTTTCTGTATGATGTTTTTTGTAACTGCTTTCGAGAGGTTACAGGGCAAAAAAATCTCACAAGAGATATGGCGGATGTTTTGGTAGCTGAACACTTTCAATATACTGACCTTAATCGTGACACTGAAATTCGAGACTATTACCAAGCAAAGGCACATACGCTAGCACAGGTTCTTTCTTAACGCGATCAGCGGTATCTGCTTGCGCTTCTGCGCACGGCAGGCCGCTTAATTTTCTATAGGTGAGCCTGTTTCAAGGGAGGCTGTCTTAGCTTACACTGTTTTTGAAATGCAATCACCACGTGTGCATTGCATTGTACTTTCGATCGTTCATGCGATTTCATGTTCGAAGATGTTTCCTTCTCCCCCAAAAAATCATCGCTGCACGATAGGTAAAGCAGAAGCCAAGAGTCTTACGGGATACTATTTCTATAATGTGCCAGGCTTTTCCTTCATTACCACCTGGTAGCGTGGCGGCTTGGATGGAGCTGAGCGCCCGATCCTGGCGTAGAAGTCTGCGGTGGCTAGGATGGTGCGTTCGCGCAGGGCGCCGCTGCACACCGAGTTTGAACATGGCCGCGCTCAACCGCTTCACGACGGTGCCTGGGGCGATATCGATCAGACGGGCAATCTCTTTGGCGGTCATGCCTTGGGCCACGGCCAGCAGGCATTCCAGCTCACGCGGAGCAAGACCGCGTCCGAGGAAGCCCTTCCATGAGCCGCTGGTGATCGTTTCCATGATGAATTACCTGAGCTGAGCGCCGTCCAGAGCTGCGCGCAATTTGATTACCAGGTCGGTGGACAGCGGAATGGTGTCGGCCTGCTCGTCGATCTGCCCGAGCGCTGCAATCAAATTGCTAGAAGCGGTGTGTACGGCTTCGAGACGGGGCTTCGGAATGGAAGGCCCTTTGATGGTTCCTGCGGTTACCTTCTTCTTGCCGTTGGCTTGGGCTTTCTCAAGCTCCGAGCTCAACACCTGCCCAGCCGCGTCGCCGTGTTGGCGCACCGCGTGAACTGCGGTGGTTGCCGAGACCTGTCCTGCTGCAATCAAGTTCTGCACGTCGGTATTCGCATTGCCAACTGTGATGACCTGCTCAACGTGCTGACGCGTCCTGCCGACCTTCTTCGCAATTTGGTCGCTGGTCCAGCCGAAGGCCCGAAGCCGCTTGTAGCCTTCAGCCAGTTCAAGAGGGGAGAGCTTCTCGTTTTCTTGGCTGGAAATAATCCGTGCAACCCGATCGGCATCGCTGCCTTCGAAGGCAATAACGGATACCCAGGCTTCGAGAAAATCGGGGTTGTCCTTGTTCGGTGTCCTAGGCAAGCGTCCTGCTGCATCAAGCTTTAGGAGTGCTCTGCGGCGACGGTGGCCGTCAACAACCCAGACTCCGCCATCAGCCCGCGGGCGCACCTCAAGGGGCGGTATCTGGCCGCCCTCAGCAATGAACTCGGCAAGCAACTCAATACTGGTTTCGAGGGCCGCACCTTCAGTACGAAGGTTGAAGCCAGGTTCTTCATGGAGGTCTTCAAGCTTGACCTTCATCGCATCGGCTCCGCTGATATGAGCCAAGCTCGCTCTTCTCTGGGCGCGGCCGCGACGTCGCATACCCATGCCATGACGGATATCACAGGCCTGGCTGCAGCACTCACGGCGGCCAGTGGCATGAACCAAGGTTCGGTCGAGCAGGACCCTAATTTGGCAGTGAATCAGGTCATCTTGACTAAACATGCCAACGCCCCGTCGCCTAACGTCTACTGGCATATCACCACGACTTTTTTTCATTCTGTAGCTTCGAACGGCAATCGTTCCCAGCTGGCCATCCAGTACAACGAAGGTGTGTCGGTCTATGCGCGTTCTTGCTTTCAGGAGGTGTGGACAGACTGGACGCGACTGGATAACAGCACGCCCCCTGGAACCATTGTGTACTTCCCCGGCTTTAATCCGCCGCCTGGATTCCTCAAGGCCAACGGGGCGGTAGTCAGTCGAACCACTTACGCGGCGTTGTTCGCGGCTATCGGGACGTTTGGCGGCGCCGGCGACGGCTATAGCACGTTCAACGTGGTGGACCTGCGCGGGGAATTTATCCGCTGCTTTGATGAAGGTCGTGGGGTTGACCCGGGCCGTGCGCTTGGATCGGTACAGGGTGCTCAGAACGCATGGCATACCCACGGTGCTACAACGGGTGCAGCTGGTGGGCACGCACACCCCTTTAGCGGTCTTGCCACCGCCTCGGGCGGCCACACGCACGCACAAACGGTTTACGGGGGCTGGGCAGACGGTGCGCCCGCAGTGCTAGCGGGGCGTAGTTCTGGCGGCACGGGCGTAAGCACATTGATTACTGGCGCGCTCGACGGCGTACATACCCACGCGGTAACCGGCACTGTCGGCGTCGATGGCGCGCACGTCCACCCAGTCACCGTTTCCGCAGAGGGCGGCACCGAATCGCGGCCGCGCAACGTTGCGCTGCTCGCTTGCATCAAATATTGACGAGACTTCAAATGAACGCACCTGTTATCTACAACGCCCACCCTCAAACCCTGGAGTACATCGGCCAGGGAGTGGCAGACCCTGACCCGCTCGATGCCGAGCACTGGTTGATTCCTGGCTATGCCTATACCGATTCGCCGCCGGAGCCTGTGCCAGGCCATGCCGTTGTTCGCGATTTGGCTGGCAAGGCCTGGGCCCTAGTGGAAGACAACCGGGGCCCCGTTTACGACGTTGCTACCGGTGCGGCTCAGGATCACGCCGCGTTAGGCGCTCTGCCGCCTGAGCTTACCCGCCAGCCTTTTCCGGGGGACTTCCACTACTGGGACGGCGGCGCCTGGGTTCTTGATGTTGACGCGCAGAAGGAGAGCATCCGCACCAAAGGTCTGTCCCTTCGTGACGAGAGGCTGGCCAATGCCTCTATGCGTATCGCTCCCCTGCAGGATGCGGTCGACCTCGGGGAGGCGTCGGAGCATGAGCAGGCAATGCTGCTGGCCTGGAAGCGCTACCGCATCGCCCTGAATCGCCTTGAGCAACAGCCAGGCTATCCCTTGTCGATTGAGTGGCCGGCAAGCCCAGAGGATGCCACTGCGCCGCCGCCGCAAGACGCGGAACACACCCAATAAAGCCCCGCACTGCCGGGGCTTTTTCTTTCCTGTAATCCGAGGTTTGAAGATCATGCCAATTACAATGCAGCAGCTTTTGCAGATACTCCCGAACGCCCGCCCAGTCGCGGGTATTTTTTTGCCTGCGCTGAACCGGGCCATAGCGCGCTACAAGATCGACAGCCCGGTGCGTGTGGCGGCGTTCCTGGCCCAGGTTGGGCATGAGTCGGGTCAGCTGCGCAACCTGGTGGAAAACCTGAACTACAGCGCCGAGGCGCTGGTGCGCACCTGGCCCACCCGGTTCACCGCGGCTTCAGCGGCAGTCTGCGCGCGGCAGCCGGAGAAGATTGCCAACATCGTGTACAGCGGGCGCATGGGCAACACCTGCCCGGGGGACGGCTGGCGGTACCGTGGCCGCGGCCTGATCCAGCTCACCGGCCGGGCGAACTATGCCGCCGCCGGCCCCGGCCTGGCCCTGCCGCTGGAGGAGAAGCCGGAGCTGCTCGAGCAGCCGGAGCACGCCGCGATGTCTGCCGCCTGGTGGTGGTCGACCCACGGCTTGAACGAGCTGGCCGACGCCGGTCGCTTCCAAGACATCGGCAGCGTGATCAACACCGGCAAGCCTGGCCGCGTGCCGCACGGTGCCGCTGAGCGAAAGGCGCTGTATGACCGCGCGTTGAAGGTGCTGGCGTGATTAGCGCGCGCACGATCGGTGCGGCGGTATCGTTGGCGTTGGTGACCTGGGCGTTCTGGGGAGCCTACGAGCACGGCCGCTCGACCATGGATGCCGAGTGGCAGGTGCAGAGCGAGAAGCAAGCCAACGTATTTCAGCGGGAGCGAGAGGCGGCCGCGGTGGCGGTGATCAACTGGCAGGGTGCAGAGCAGGCCCGGCGCCGTGCCCTTGAGGATCAGCTGCAGACCAAAGACAAAATCCACCACCAGGAGCTGACCAATGCTCAAGCAAACCAGACTCGTCTACGCGATCGCCTCGCTACTTCTGATCTCCGGCTGTCAGTCCTTCTCGCCGCCCCAGCCCCGGGTAGTGGCTGTGGGGTGCCAGCCACTACCGGCGCCGGCGGCGTGGTTCATGGAGCCCCGCGAGGCGAACTTGACCCAGCGGCTGCTCAACGAATTGTCGCCATCACCGATGCCGGTGACCAAGGATTGATTGCCTTGCGGGCGTGCCAGGCCTACGCCCGAGGCATCGAGCAGTGATCTGGAAAAAACCAGCCCAGACGGCTGCTTTCGACCCTAAGCAGCCGATGAGAGTCGGCTGCACTAGAACAGAGCCAGGCGATGGTGGTGTCTAGAATACAGAACGTAGTTATGTTTATATTGGAGGATTTTGTCATGAACTGAATCACCTCAAGTTTCCTGGATACCTTTGATTAAGGGTATTACCGGGTCATATCCTGATTCAAGGGGTGTCTCTCCAGTATCCAGTTGGTAAAGGCTATGCGGCAGACTCGCTCAATTCCAGAGTTCATATGGTAGGACTCCCAGTCACTTTCAGCCCAGGCTGCCGGTATATGCTCGCCTAGAAAAAGAGCGCCTGCATGAAGTATTTTTGAGCGCTGGCCATACGATTTTTTATAGAACTTAATTAGCTCTTTTGAGTCGGAGCTATATTTTGCAAGAAACTCTGTGAATTTTTTCGTAACGGCGTAGCGTGGCGCACTGCACTCTTTGCATTTGTCAATTTTCACACCTTTATGGATGTGGTCAACAAGAGATTCTATTGAGGAGACAAAGCATGCAAATGAAATGGAGGGTGATATCGGCTTTATTTTTATTGCATTATTGAATAAGGTTAGTGATTTTAAAAGTGCATTCCTGTTGTCCGGGGCCAGGCTGTAGTAAGCGTCCAAAACGTAACTGAATAAGTCGGGGATGGAAAAGTCAGAACCGACAAATCTTCCGCCGAAGTTGTAAAATTCTGACGTGTTGATTTCATCAATTCGCGAGGCCGGAGATTTTGTGAATTCGCTAATCTCGTGCTGATGATCGCGTACGAAGTATGAGAGCTGACGCCACTCTGGCTCAATTGCAATGTTGTCGTCTGTGCGGATAGTCCAGCTATGGATGTCTTGTGTTTGGACAAATTTTGAAAAGGAAAATGCGTTAAATAAATTCATTATTTCGTGAATTATTTTTTTCTCGTGGTCTTTTCTTTGTATCCAATCGGAAACTTCTGTTTGGTCAGGCATTTTCCTGGTTGGGTCGGGGGTGAAGTTGTATTTTATTTCTAGTAGACAAGGGTGGTCCGCTTCAGCGTAAGGCGTCCGTGGAAAGTGGTCAGGTGCTGGTAGTATCTGAAACTTATCCCCGTATATGTATTTTCCAGTGACGTTGGCATTTGTTAGCATAATGAAGCTTCTAAATGTTTCCGTCATATTTTTGCCTGCTTTATTAGATGGCTGCTGAGGTGTGGGTTTATTGTATGGGCTGGATCACTCTAGCATCCGTATAAAATCAGGTACAGACACACGGTACTGATGTCGAACGATACCTTTTGGCCGGTAGCTGGCACTGGTGGAAGTCGCTGACCTGGTTGATCCGCAGCGAGCCCGAATCACCGCTGACCTATACTGCTTTGATCAAATGGCCGGAGCCGCAGCGTGAAGAAGACCCTGGCAGGAATTATCGAAGCTGGTGAGCCACTAATACAGCAGGCTATCGATGCGCAGCGCCGATACCATGCAGCCCAGGACGCCGGTCAGCCAGCAAAGGAGGTCGAACGCCTGCGACTGGAGGCTGAGTCGCTGTACCAGGCTGTCACCGAGTACCAGCTGCGGTCGCTTGGCGGGCCTGCGCGCTCCCTTCATTAAATAGTCCGGTATCGACGGCGTGGTTCATGGAGTCACGCGAGGCGAACTTGACCCAGCGGCTGCTCAACGAGCTATCAGAATCACCGGTGACGGCGACCAAGGACTGATCGCACTGACTGCATGCCAGGACTATATCCTGGCTCTAAAGCGTTAATAAACCACCGGATTTTAACGTAGGGCCATTTCAGTGCAGGACAAACGCCCTGTGCTTGCTTGATCAGAGAAACCTTACTGCCTATAGTGGCTTTTCGCACTCGACCGTCACGGTGCGCATGAGGCTTGTTCTTACTAATGGAAGATTCAAAAACATGGAGTTTTCATGAAAAACCTATTCTCAAGCGCTGCGCTTGTTTCATTTGTCATGCTCGCTTCTTCGCAAGTTATGGCGAAGCAAGACTATACGGTGCACTTCAAGAATGCGAGTAATCAGACAAAGTACGTGAGGCAAATCAGCAGCCAGTGCATGTACGCTCCGAAGAGCGGTGCCTATACCGTTCCGCCTCAGGGAGATGTTTCATTCGGAATGACGGACTCAGATAATATTTTTAGCCTTTGCACGAGTGGGGCAAAGGAAGTCAGCTGGGCTGTAGAAGACGATAAAGGCATCAGGCTTGGCAATTTGACTTTTAGGCATATAAAGGACGGTGGCACGTGGTATACGAAAGTTGTCCCTTCTCTTGGGTTGTCCGCGACTATCACTTGCAATAATGGAGGCTGTTCAACATCTGGCACTCCTGGTATGCCTGGTGAGCCTTCCCCTATTGTTGTTACGTTTAAATAATAATCTTTCGCTCTGCCCCTGGACATGTTCAAGTGTCTGGGGGTGGTTCTAGTTTTATCTGGAATCATCTTGTTGAGTCTAGCAGGTGGACACCTTGGTTTCGCGTGTTGCCCACAGCAACTCCAACACGGTACCACTCAAATGTCTCTGGTCCTTCGCCAAGGTTCAAGACCAACTGCTCGGTTTGCTCCTTTGGCATTGTCAGGCCGGCCCACTGCCGTGCAAGTTCGGACGACAGCACGACAGGCCGGCGATCGTGTACATCAACCATCCCACCCTGGGCATCGGCGGTGATGATCCCGAATCCGTCATGCTCGTGACCAGTGAACTGGCCAATGCTTGCGCATAGCGATGGTTGCCCGTCTCGCCTCCGGATGTAATAGGGCTGCTTCTTCGGTCTCCCCTCATCAACCCACTCATACCACCCGTCGACTGGCGTTATCGCTCGATGCGGCCAAATCGCACGGAAGAACGCACCGTGCGCTACCTTCTCGACCCGGGCATTGATCGGTGCGGCGCGGTCCTTGGCCCAGTGCGGCCGCCAACCCCAACGCACCAGATCGGCATGGAGCACTCCATCCTCGAGGCGTAGCAGTGCTACCCGGGTGGTTGGCGCCACGTTGTACCGCTCAAGCGGTTGGTCGCCGACGCTATTGGCAAGCGGGCAGGGTATGCTCAGGGCATCGACGAAGTCGTGGATGCGGTGGTACTGGCTCAGTCTTCCGCACATAGATCTCACTCCCCAATGCCCTCAGCCTCCGTAGCCGTTCAAAGTCAAAGGACGGCCTATACTCCTTTGACTAAACCACCGAAGTGGCAGAGCGTGAAGAAGACTCTGACGGGAGTAATCGAGGCCGGCGAGCCGCTGATTCAGCAGGCCATCGATGCGCAGCGGCGCTACCAAGCAGCGCAGGATGCGGGCCCAGCAAAGAAGTCAAGCGTCTGAAGCTGGAGGCCGAGTCATTGTACCAAGCTGTCGCCGATTATCAGTTTCGGTCGCTTGACAGGCCGGTGCATTAACTCCATTAAATAACCTGTTGCCCGCTAGTTCGTTGAGCCACGGGGAGCGAGCTGGCCAGGTATCACCCAACGAATTGCCACCATCTCCGGTACCGGCGAAAAGAGTCCGATCGCGCTCATTTCCTGCTAGGCTTTTATGAGCGCAATCGACACTTAATGGTCTGTTACTTTATTTCCAATTGATCACGTGCTGCATCAAAGCCACTAAGCGTGGAAGTTCCAATCATGCGGTTTATGGGTAGATCATCATTCAGGCTATTGACTCGCATTAGTCGAACATTGTAGGACTGATGATATAGTAAGGATTTGCCATCAGTCGCAATGGATATCGAGCCAAACATTTCGTCAGCTGTAGGTGGAACAAAGTAGTTCGTAAAAAGTTCCGTATCTGAAGCGATTTCGTATCGTTCAGCATATCTGGCCAGAATCGACTCTGGCGTATCACTAAGGAGTACAGGAAAATAGGGTAAGGGTTCAGGTAGAGTCTTATATCCTTGGATGGTTACCCTGTCGTAATAAAACCTATAACTGCCGCTATACCCTTTTCCCGCTACGAGCTCTATTTCAACGTATGAGTTTTTCTCTTCATATAAACTGCTAACGTTCATCCACGGGTGAACGGATTTTATTTGATCGGCCCGAAGATTTATTTCAGGGTTGTTAGCATTTATGAGTCGCAAAAGGTTTTCAAGCTCGGTTAGATTTTTATCAATTTTCATGTCGCTGCTCGCGTTGTTTGAAGGTGATAACTTACAAGGCGGCGACAGATAAAAAAATCAGACGTTTCTTAAACTTAAAGAGTTTTCATGCTTGCTTGCTCTGCGTTAATTCCGAATTTTGTATGTACATTGCTAATTCGTACTGTCAGAAGTGAATAGGTAATGCTACCATCCCGCCTCCTGCTCAATATCAGACGATTCTCATTTTGGCTGAACAGCCTAAATCCCCCTCAATCGATTCCAGTGAAATCGCATCTTTATCAAAGCGGCTTGACTAGCTCTTGAGTTTGATTTCGCACATTTCCTACTGCAGTGCTCACCCGGAACCACTCGAACACTTCCGCAGGCTCACCCAGGTTTAGGGCCATTTGCTCGGCATGCTCTTTCGGCGTTGCCGGGTCGAGCCACTCCCGAGCGAACTCCGGCGCCAGGACCACCGGCCGCCGATCGTGCACATCGACCATGCCGCCCGCGCTGTCGGCGGTGATGATGACGAACCCATCATGCTCGTTCGGCTCTTCGCCGGGCTGTCCAGTGTGGGCGCTGAACTGGCCAATGCCGGCGCAAAGGGAAGGGCGGCCATCACGACGCCGGATCAAGTAGGGCTGCTTTTTTGGGCCACCCTCATCGACCCATTAGAACCAGTTGTCGATCGGCACAATGGCCCGGTGCGGCCAGATCGCGCGGAAGAACGGGCCGTGAGCCACCTTCTCGCCCCGGGCATTGATCGGCGCGGCGCGATCCTTGGCCCAGTGCGGCCGCCAACCCCAGCGCACTAGGTCAGCATGCAGCACTCCACCCTCGAGCCGAAGTAGGGCGACCCTGGTGGTCGGGGCGACGTTGTATCGCTCAAGCGGATGGTCACCGACACTGTTGGCAAGCGGGTAGGGCATGCTCAGGGCATCGACGAAGTCGTGAATGCCGTGGTACTGGCTCAGTCTTCCGCACATATGGTCGGTCTCGATCCCCGCGTCTACTCAGAGTAGCTGGTTAGACTTGCCGCTGATCGGTAATTGCCAGGCCCTGGGCAAATCCATAGCATGCTGTGTTTTTATACAGTGGTGCCCGGCATGCGCTTCCTCATCCTGCGCTGACGAAAGCTTGGCGTTGCCATTCCTGCTGATCAGCTGCGAAAGATGCAGCCGCTGGCCGGCGACATCCAGATTAGTGAAGGTCACAGCGACAGCCTGGGCCGTTCGACAATCAGCGCCTGGATCTTCAGCTCAGGGCCAGCCTCTGACGCTTTCCCGCGGCTGCTCGACGTGAAGATCACCGGCATGGCCCAGGTCGGAATGAACCTGACCGGGATCGAGGAAGTGGACGGTGCTTTCTATGCGCAGTCGTGGTGGTGCCGGGCTGAGTAGGGGGCTGGGGGGGCTGGCCACGACTGGCGCCACCGGCGTGGCTCATGGAGCCGCACGAGGCGAACTTGCCCCAGCGGCTACTTAACGAATTGTTGCCATTACCGATGCCGGTGACTAGGGACTGATTGCGCTGTCAGCCTGCCAAGCGTATGTGCGCACTATGTTTTCTTGAACCTGCACCGCCTGAAGAGCGTGAGGACCTCAGGAATCCTTCTCGATTGCCTTCTTCAGTTCATCTAATGATGCATTCCGGAGGGAGACAGTGAGTTGATTATCCTTCCCCTTGTAGTACGCATACGGGGAGTCAGCAGTGGCGCGACGAATAGTGCCAACATGAACCCCACTCTTACGAACCTCAACCTTCCAGCCGCCTGAAAGGCTAAATTCCTTGAACGTGATCATCCCCAAAGCTCTCCAGATGGTTTCACCGGATGTTAGCGCCAGAGTGGTGGCTTTCATAGACTTCGGCGATTGGAGATACGACAGCCCCTTGAAGACGGGGGGTTTTTCTTGGCGGTGAATAAGGGGCTGATAGCTGGCTTACATGGGCCGACGCTCTGGTAGGTAGCTGAGCAGGCATGCAAGGCGTCCTATACTGCGCTGATCAACAGGTGGAGCAGTAGCTTGAAAAGGACAGTGGCAGGAATTATCGAAGCGGGTGAATCACTCATACAGCAAGCCATCGAAGCACACCGGCAATATCACGCGGCACAAGATGCTGGCATGCCCGCCGAGGAAGTTGAGCGCCTGCGCCTAGAGGCCGAGTCGCTATACCAGACTGCCAGCGAGTATCAGCTGCGTTCGAATCTAATCTCGGCTGTAGGGCAGCAGGGCGCCGCGAAAGTCAGGCGCTCCTTGAATGCCTCACAGGTAATTCACGATAAAGGTCACTTCGGAGTTGGCGCTGCCCGCCTGGAGTTCTTCAGTGCCCAGGCGGTAGTAGGCTGCGGATAGCGGGATCTTGAAGTTGAGGCCGGTCGTGGTGAACGCGTCGAACGGGTAGCTGGTATTGAGTGCGATTGGCTGGCCGAGTGCATTCATCAATTGCAGGCCGATGCCTTTAGCCGTGGACCCGGCGTTGAGCGCAACAATGCCGTTCGGGCCGTCGATGACCGGGGTGTTGGCCTTGAGCGAGTAGGTCACTTTCTTGATGCCGGTCTGGCATTGATTCAAGGCAATGTCGAAAGGCACCGTTCGCGGCTTGGCGCCAGCCTCGCGAAACTCTTGGAGTTGATAGTCGTCACCCATGGCTACGGAGACGGCAGGAGTCTGGCAGGAGGCGGCATTCACTACCAGAGCATTGGCCAGGTTGAATTTATTCAGAATCAGCTCGCCTGATTGCAGGTTGCCCAGATTACCGGCAGCAATATTGACTTGCGATGCCAATGGGCCTGACTTGATGATTTCCAGGCGGACCGTGCCGGATGCAATACCATAGCCTTTTGGGCTGATCGCAAATAAAGAAGGCTCATATCGACTTAACATGTCCATCCAGATACGGAACGAGAGCCCCGTTTTACCTAAGGGGAAGGTCGTTGCGAGACTGGCCGGGGTGCCTAGCGCTGGATTTACTGCCACGCCATATTGCGAGGTCGAATTGCACGACCAACTGTGCGATGTCGATTGCTGCGCGGTGTCCTGGTAGACCACTGTGCCATCCGGCGTGTCGGCGGGGATTGTCAGGCCACCACTGGCCAGGCCTGCGCCGAAGTTGAGGCTTTGAGTGGTGGGGGAAAGGTTGAATGTGCAATTCGCCGCTATCGCGTCCGACGCGCAGGCCAGCAACGTCGTCGCGACAATGCCGAGCAGGGGATTCTGTAGAGTCAAATGCTTCATGAAGAGGGCTACACGGGGCGGAAGGAGCGTTGCAGCCTAATCAGTCAAAGTATCAATGGATATCAGGCGATTCTGAATCATAGAGCCGCGCGAGGCGAACTTGACTCAGCGGCGGCTCAACGAATTGTCGCCATCACTGACGACGGCGATCAAGGATTGATTGCCCTACGAGTGGCACGAGGTATCGGGAGGTAAGCTGTAAAAAGACTGCTTTCGACCCATTGCTGCCCTTCATTGGAGAACCTGAATCAGTACGAAAGGGACGTCTGCGTCCCTTGGTTTCAAAAGGGGAAGCCTGTACTCAATAACCGGAGAAGCCTTGACCGAACCCTCATTGGCGGTGTATGAGCCGGTCCAGGCTTCGACAGCAGGAAGAATCTCAGCGGGCTTGGGCAGCTCAATTCGTTCAACGCGACCAATTGTCCGTTGAATCCATCAAGAGAGTGAATCGTCGGATTCCAAAGTGCGATGCCCAATCCTGAGCGGGCGGCTTCGATTGCCTGGGCGTAGTCACCCATCACCCTGTCGATGGGCTTCGAAGTCAGGCGTTTGCCATGATGGCTCATCCACGCTCGCCACAGTGTCGTGTCGCCGCTGTGTAGCAGCGCAGTATCCTGTATTAAAGACAACGGCTGTTCGTTCATGGCGAGAACTTCGGGTGACACCACGGGGCAAAGCGACTCCTCGAATAGTGGCTCCTCGTCTCCGTCATTCCATTGTCCGCGCCCGTATCTGATGGCCAGATCGACCTCCCCTGAGGACAGGCTGGCATTCAATGCAGAGGTGACCAGTTCGATACGTAAATCCTGAGTCGTACCTTCGAGTTCGGTTAGGCGCGGGATCAACCAGAAACGCGCGAAGGACGGCGTAGTGGCCAATTTGACGATGGGCAAGGTATGGCCGACGGGCCGGGGCTGTCGCGCTTGTTTCAGTTGGTCAAAGGCATGGGCGACTTTGGCCAGCGCGATTTGTCCAGTGGCCGTCACGGTGACACCGCGCGCATGGCGGTCGAACAGGGAGCATTGAAACCATTTTTCAGCCATTTCCACACGTCGGCTGATGGTCGCATGTGTAACTTCCAGTTCCGCTGCTGCAGCAGTGAAGGAACCTGTACTGGCGGCGGCAAGGGCAGCTTGCAGGGCTTCGAAAGGAGGGAAAATATCGTCTGAGCTGTACGTCATATGCACAGCTTATGGATAAGTAGTGCTATAGGTCAACAGCCCGGGGGTTTCTATGCTGCGCTGCCATATTTATTGAGATAGCAGCATGTCGTGTTTGAAAGCGCTCATTTCGCCATTGGTGTTCATCGCTCAAGTGGCAGGGCTTTGGGCGGGCAATTATTGTTATGCCGCCTCGAGCTTGGAAAGGCCAATCGTACGAGGTTATGAAGGGAATGGAGGCGTCACCGTTGAACTGGTCATGTCTGGCTCACCTGGAAAAGAATGTGCATTGCTCAGGATTCGAGGAACGGAAGCGGAAGCGGGGGCCGTGGTACATCAGGCAAACGTTCAGCGCTCACCGGTTTCGACATCCTTTGTAGAAATTATCAACGGGGTTTCACGGACAATTTTTGAGGTACGAATGCATCAGGGTTTTCTTCCGCGTAAAGACCAGGAGCCTTATGTCTTGGGAGAAAGCGCCCGCTTGGAGAGACTGAGTAATATCGGCATGGAGCTACAGAGGTTTGGAACTGAGGAATTTGCCGCTCATCAAGCTGGGACACAGACCGCCTTGTGCGAAGATTTGACCGGAAACCGTCCTTGATCGAACGGATTCTTTTGGCCGGAAGGTGAAACTGGTGGTCGTCGCTGATCTGGTTGATCCATAGCGAAGCCTGAATAGCCGTTGGCCTATACTGCGCTGACCAAATATCCGGAGCAGCAGTGTGAAGAAGACCCTGGTGGGAGTTATCGAGGCGGGAGAGCCGCTGATACAACAGGCCATCAATGCGCAGCGACGCTACCACGCCGCCCAGGACGCCGGCCAGCCGGCACAGGAGGTCGAACGCCTGCGGCTGGAGGCCGAGTCGCTGTACCAGGCTGTCACCGAGTACCAGCTGCGGTCGCTCGGCGGGCCTGCACGCTCGTTGCACTAATTTCAACTTATCTCCGGCCGTCTGGCGTCGGCGGCATGCCGCCGTAGGTGCGAGGAATCCCGCCGATCTGCCGATTCTTCAGCTCTGTATTTTCCACGAGTGCGTCGGACAGCTCCCAGGTCATGTGCTCGATCCTGGCGTTCAACCTGGTGATCTCGGCCGCCTGGGCCTGATGGATGGCCACCAGCTTTTCGATGTTCTCCCTGGCCTGGTCGAGCTCATGTTGTAGCTGCTCGCACTCGGCCTCAACAAGCCGCGCATGCTGGCGCAACATTTGAACAGGCGTGGGCATGCCCAGCGCGAAGCTGTCGTCTTCGATGATCACGGTCTCGCCCATTTATACTGTTTGGATGTACAGTAATCGAGGTGAGCGTATTTTGACCATCGGAGCTGACGAGAGGCAGAGCAGTCTGGGGAACTAACCTATCGGGAATCTGGCGCTAGCGTGCTCCGGCGACGAAGTCTCTGCACACTACATCCGATATGGCCCGGGCAAGGGATCCTTTGAACAAGGGCGTAGGCTCATCGTCACCGCTGGCGTTTTCAAGGTCCGTCACCGAAGAGCCGGCGCCCAAGAACAGTACCCTGCGCTGGACGCAATCGAACTGCCGCTTCGAGTAGCTGATCCCGCTGATGCCTGATCTCTGAGTGATCACTTCAAGGCCTGAATCGGTCTCGGTCACGCTGATAATCGAATACTCAGCATTAGGATCGGACGGGGCTGTAATGGGGGCAGCATGTGCCCACGGGCTTAACACCACCGCTGACCAGATGGCAATTTGCTTCCCTATCATGGCTATTCCCTGTGCGTTTTGAACGGTGCAGGGAATATACGGTAGTGGACATTTCCGGGATGTGAAGGAGGCAGGTTAGAAAGCTGACGAGTTGCAGGAGGAAGGGATTGTGTTCGGTCGGCAGGACGCCGAAGGAGGGGTGAAAATTGGTTCCAAAACTCAAGGCACGTACCGTGGCAGAATGCGGCCTGTAGCCGGGCGGTAACTCGAAAGTTTTGGAACTGAAATGTGGTGCAAGGGTGCGGCGGGCTGGCGTCTTCGTATCGGTCTTGAAAACCGTCGATGGGCAACTATCCTAGAGTTCGAATCTCTACGCTTCCGCCAATTCCAAAGCCCTGATTATTCAGGGCTTTTTGCGTTTCTGGGGCATGGAAAAATGTCAGCGCTGACAAAACTTCGGCTACTTGGTGGGCTTTGCCAGCGCTCCTACGCGGCGGTAAACCCGCTCAGTGATTTCCCTGCTACGAACGGAAAACGATAAGGCGCTGGCGGGCAGCGCGGGAGGGTCAGTCCCGTCGGACCCTGAAGCCGAACATGCACTCAACATCGTGGTGTTCGCGCTTTTGATAGGCCTTGAACTTGGCCTGCGAGGGCGTGCTGGCCAGCATCTGGGCTTCAACTCAAGCAAGGGCACAGGGCAGGACAGATGGTTTTGGCGGTGCCTTGTAATTTGAGCTTACTGGAATGGTAACTGTCTCGAGTCCGTAACTAACACGGGCTGAACAAAGCCTTCGGTATCACCATTCAGCCACGATTGTTCTGTTCGTGATACGTAGAATTTAACGGCTGCGCCAAATTCGTCGGTTGAAGCTGCTGCGATCAATGTGTGCTGCGGATACTGCGTGCGCCACTGCTGAAACACTGCGTTGATCAACAGCAAGGCATGTGCAAGATGATCGTCTTCCAGGTAATCGTCGATACGCAGTGAGTTGACCCAGCATTCAACGCTCGTCTCGTCCGGGCAGAGCGCTCTTTGCACAGTTCGAAGTCTTTTCTTGAAAACGGTCAGTAGAAAGCACCCCTCCCACTCACTGAACCCTTCCGCGATCAGTCTAATCAGCTCATTTGGCAAATTTTTACCGCTGAGCGTTACTGCCTCAAGCTCTTGGGACATCAGCTGATTTATGACCACTCCGATTCCCCTAAGTACCTTTCCATGGCTTTGTCTGCTGAGTTGTTAAGCTTTTTGTCTTCCAACAGCATGTTGACGGATTTGGACGCGTCTATGAAGGTTTTCGTGTCCGGATCATCTACTTTGTGGCTGAAGGTCGCGGCGGGATGTGGGGCATGGCATTTTTTCATCCATACGCCGGCCTTCGTTGCCGGATGCGCCATGGTGGCAATTTGGTTTGGGGTGGGGTATTACGAGTGACCGGCATGGGGCCGGAGAAAAGGAGAAACAATGTATGCAGGGGAAGTTTCTGTCGATGCGCTGAAAGCAAATCATCAGCGTCATCGCCTCGCCCTGTTCCTCGATACCGGCCCAGGCCATGAGCTCCAACGGGCCTGCTTAGTCCCTGACCGTACCTTCAAACGCATGTCTTTTTCCTGCAGCTTCGCGGACTTCTCGCGCTTGCGCCGGTCGCGCTCGGCCTGGTCCATCGCCATATGACGCCTCTTTCAATCCACTGGGCGGCAAGTGAACATGCAGGTGCCGGCGGCGCTGCTGGGTGATCTTCTGGATGCGTCTCATGGGTGGCACACCTCAATTGGCTTCTTGTTCGTAGAGCCAGAGGGCATGACCACTAGTAGACGCTTGTTTGCGCGATACACGTCCCAGGGCAGGCCAGTGGACGTGGCCATGGCCGCCGCGTACTTCACTGCGGGGATGGGCTGGGCGATCGTGGTGATCATGGCTACGCCCCGGCCGGGTGATGCAGCGGGGCGAAAGGGATGTCGTCGTCGAAGCTGTCGAAGTCTGGGCCCGGGGCGCCTTGCTGGTTCTGCTGCTGGGCCTGCGGGCGGCTCTGTTGACGCTGCTGCTGAGGCCGAGGCTGTTGCTGCTGGCTTCCTTGCTGCGCCTGCGGCGGCGGGCTGCCGGCGAACTTGATGATGATCGCGCGGCCTGTGAGCTTCACGCTCTGGGAGTGATCGGCCTTGGTGCAGGTTTCGACGTGGGCGTCGTCGATGGTGAAGTGCAGCTGCTTGCCCTAGAGCGTGGCGTCGACCCACTGAGTAGGGCGCTTGCCATCTTGGCCTTTGTGGCCGTGTTCGCACGCCAGGGCCAGGCGGCCACCCGCAACGCCACGGTGCTCTCCGCTCATGCTCGCATGGGCTGATGATCGAGCGGGAGAACTGGTGAAAGCGTATAACCGAACCCGAATAGCTGGCCAGGCGTGCGAGAGGTCCTATACTGCACTGATCCGGTGAAGCACTTATAGGTGGCCTCACGAAAAGCTACATGTTAGCCATCAATTAAGAATTTAATTGCGTCTTGGCCTAATTGCTTAAGAACTTCCGGCTGGATGCCGGCATTAATTGAAACTAGATCCGCAACGGCGCCGAGGGTGTCAATAATCTTTCTTCCGAAAGTTGAATTAACGGCTTCTCGATATTCCGGGTCTACGAAGGCGTGACCCATCATGGTTTCTATGGCTTCAACTACTGGTATAGTGCCGCTTATTTGATAGTCCTCTAGCGCAGAAATTATTTTTCTTAAAGACTTTGTGATATAGCTTTTAACCTTTGGGTCAAGTTCGCTTGCTATAACTTCTTCGGTCAAGTTATTGAGGCTTTCACGCGCCTCCGTTAATAATTCGATATCGAGTTCCGGGTGGCTATGAAAGTTCATGCAGGTGGCAATTACTTTCAGGTACAGGTTGTCATTTTTACCGTAACGTATCTGAAAGTTTGAGATTGATGTCGTGAGGTCTATTTTATCAAAACCTTCTTTGACTTTTTCATACCATGCATCAGTCTGGGGGGCTAGATCGTTGAACAGCTCATTCATTTGGTTCTTGAGCGCTTCAGTTGTCTCCATGAACTCGCCAATCTTAATTAGTAGCTTGGCGTGATTCGGCTTGGGAACACCTAGGGCTTTGCTCCAAGCATCTTTTGCTGATGTGCCGGAGGAAGTGGAGGTGACTGATTCAAGTATTCTTTGAATGCGTGGGGCTGGGCTCTCGAACTTCATGTTCACTTCCATCAGTTTGATATACAGCCCGGAGCCATGCCATCCGTAAATCGCTTAGCCGGCTCCAGAGTGCGGGCTCGATTCCAAATTCTACCAAGAACTTTGAGGGGAGTGAATTCTCGCACTGTAAGCGATTTACCCTCCGGAGCTACTGAGCCTATGCTACTTTCATCAAAAATGATTGGAGCAGTGGCGCGTGAAAAAGACTCTTGAAGGAGTTATCGAGGTCGGCGAACCGCTGATTCGGCAGGCCATCGATGCGTAGCGGCACTACCATGCCGCCCAGCATTTAGGTCGGCTCGCCCAGGAAGTCGAGCGCTTGCGTCTGGCGCCGGCGGCATGCCGCCGTAGGTGCGAGGAAACCCGCCGATCTGCCGATTCTTCAGCTCTGTATTCTCCACCAAGGAGTCAGAAAGCTCCTAGGTCATGCGCTGATCCTGGCTTGAGCCTGGTGATTTCGGCGGCCTGGGCCTGATGGATGGCCACCCGCTTCTCGATGTTCTCCGGGCTCGGTCGAGTTCGTGCCGCAATTGTTCGCACTCTGCTTCGACCAGTCGCGCATGCTTTCGCAACATTTGGACAGGCGTGGGCATGCCCAGCACGAAGTGGTCGTCTTCGATGATCACGGTTCCGCCAAAGAATACTGTTTGGATGTACAGTAATCGAGGTGAGCGTATTTTGACCATCGGAGCTGACGAGAGGCAGAGTTTTGCGATGGGCTCGACCCGGTGATAGATCTGTTCGGTGATATCGCCTTTGGTTTGACCAAGCAGAGCGCACCTGGCGCCGCGCGTTTCAAAATCAGCTGCAGGCCAACGAAAAATCCACCTCCAGGAGCTGACCAATGCTCCCGCACACCAGATTCGCCTACGCGATCGCCTTGCTGCTTCTAATCTCTGGTTGTCAATCCTGCTCGCCGCTCCCGGTCAGGGTGGTGGTGTAGAGTGCCACCACCACCGCCGGTAGTATGGTTTATGGAGCGTGGCTGGCGATATTGCTCCAGCTTCTACTCAACGAATTGTCTCTATCACCGAAGCCGGCGACCGGGATTGATCGTGATTCAGGCATGTCAGGCGTGCGCCAGAGACGCTTCTCAACAACGTAGGCTTGGCGGCCTGGATGGATGAGCGTTATTGAATTGATACCTCATATTCCCGAGTGCAGCGAATGACCTGCTTGTTTGGCGTGTACAGGTTTTTGAGCAAGGATTCGTTGTCGGGTATCGGTTGATAGTATTGGGTATAGGTAAACTTACGGGTTTCGCGATGGGCAGGTGATTGGTTTAACCATGTGCGGGTAAGGTAATCAATGGATGCAAGTCGACGGTCGAAGGCGCAATCGACGCTGTCGATCTCGCCGCGGCGAAACCTCAGGGTATAGCCAAAATAGACTCTGTCGGACTTATGGTAAGGAAGACGCTCGCCTTTCTCATTGAAAATTGGGAGGAGTGTATTTGTGTTCGCGTCAGTCAGTGTAAACCAGTTTTCGGCCATTCGTAAGTCGGTTTTATTGAATACGTTGATTGGCGCTATGCCATAAAAAGTTGCAGCGCTTGTGCCGGAATTGCTTGAGCCGGTGATTCCAATATAGGGGGCCGGTATCGAGATGAAGTAAATTGAGCCCAGGAGTATTATGTGTATGACGAAAACAATTGAGACAGGGGAGGGGCGATGGAGGCTGTTGGATTGAATGTCGTGGTTCGTTTTTGGCCTTGCCAGCGTACAAACGCCAAAGAGCTCTCGCCGTCTTACCGCAATGATTCGGTAAATGCGGGAGCCCATGCCGAACAGTTGCCCGATCCAGAGCAGCGGAACAACCGGCCACAACAAAATGATGTGTTTGGCGAGTTTATAGTAAAGGTCATAGCCGCGGAAAACCTGCCTAGTCTCTTCATTGACTCCATAAAGATCCGTCAAGGCATCTTCGCTGTCGATATTGTATTTTAGAAGTTGTTCAGCGCTTTGTGACACTGGCATGAGACGTATACGGTTGAAAACGTCAAGATAGGTAATGATTTGTACGGTCTTGTCACACATATTGCATTTGTCATCATAAAATAACAAAAGCTTTGGCTTTGAGTTTACGCCAAGTGCAGGCCAGAAAATAGCTGCCCACAAGACAAATTCAATTTGTGCCAGTGATCCAAGATTCAAGATAATCAAAGATAGGGCGAAGAACATTAGTCCCCATACAATGACATACTTCCGCCACAGTCCTCCGAGTAAAGTAAATGGAAGGACGGTGGCATACCACACCATCATGAGCCAGAGTGTATATTTGGCGGTGGCGGTTGCTAGGTTGTTGGAAGCGAAAATTGCTTCGAACCAAGCGTGCCATTGAGACATGAAATTGTTGGTTAGCAGTAGCGGTCCCGCGATTCCTGTTGTCCAGGCAGGTTCGTTAATGTGCATGGATAGCGAGTATACACACACTAGCCAATATGAAAATAGTGCGGAAAATTTTGCTAGTGCAATAGTGATCTTGTCGGGTGGCGTTCTGGTGTAAAGTAGCAGTGCGGGGCTCAAGTGCCAACGCTTTATTATTAGTGCGTCAAGAGAGAGGTATTTGCCAGCACTGGTTAGTAATAAAAGAGCACTCAAGATGGCAGCGATGTCATTGCCCAGTGTGCTGGTGATTAAGATATATTCTCCGATTTGCCACATCACGTATATGGAAAACGCCAGCGCTATCTGGGTGAAAAGTCCAAGTGTCAGCATGATGGATGCGATGATGTCTAATGCGCTAAATAGTCCGATCAGGCTAAAGCGTTCATCAGGCAGCAGCAGTAGTTGTACATTGACTGCTCTGAATAGCAGGATAAGTCCAAATAGCACTCGCAGAATTGCAAATTTGTAGTGCTCGTTGTCTGACGTTTGTGGAAATGCTCTGCTCAGTAGCTTTTTGCCCAGATGCTCCGCGAAGGAGCGGGTAGTTGGTATAAAATGCACAATTGCATAGATGGCGGCGAAACTAGATACGTAAAATATCCACGCTTGGATGTATAAGGGCGGAGTCATGTTGTTCTCATCAGTGTTTTGGATTTTTATAGTCGGTATACGACGGCGTTGCGATTTGCTTGGTGTGGCTGATTTGGGCGGCTCGTATAGCTAGGAAAGGACTGGGATAGCAAGCTATTTTTGATGCCCTCCTGGGCTGAGGTTCAAAAACGCAGGCTTGCTTAGGAATCAGTGCTTTCCTGTTCTTGACTCATTGATTCACCCTTGAATGATGCGTTTCCAAGGTGTTTTTCCGTGCCGGCCCACGTCTCCCACTAGGAGTGGTCGTTCAACCTTGACACGCAGTGAGCTTTGCCGAATTCGACCTTGCGCAGAAGGCGACCGACAATGTCTACGCGCTTAACGGATTGTCTTGGGAGGTCACCTTTGTTACGAGTCAACCGGCACTGCATGGGCAGGTATCGATGTCGAGTGTTAAGGGGCTCGGATGTATTCATGCGATAAAATCCTAAAAGCTCAAACGGTAGCACCTAGCGATGTTCAGCCACTCGATGCCTCTGGGGGCATTGTGTGGCTCTCGATTCCCGGGGCGGCAGATGGATGATGAAGAGCGGTTTTTTTTAGATCGTAGCAAAAAATCGGTTCCAAAACTCAAGTGGTGTACCGTTGTAGAGCGCGGCTTGTAGAAAGGCGATTGCACGAAAATTTTGGAACTGAAACGTGGCGCAAAGGTGCAGCGGGCTGGCGTCGTCGTATCGGTCTTGAAAACCGTCGATGGGCAACTATTCTAGAGTTCGAATCTCTACGCTTCCTCTATCTCCAAGCCCATTATTTTTCAGGGTTTTTTGCGTTTATGAAGGGCGGAAAACAAGGCCTAGGGAACATTGCTTCCAATTTATTGTGACTTCCGTCCCCACGAATTGATCGTGCTTTGACAGCCCGTCAGCCATAGCGGGGCGGTGCCAATGTGCACATTGACGAGAAAGCACCGGGCAGGATGCGACACTTTATGAAGTGAACATCAGCGAATAGAAGAGCCAAAGCCAAATCAGCAGCAGAAAATCCGCCATCACCGTCGTCGGGCTCAAGCACGAGTGCTTGCGAGAAGCCGGTAGCGAACAAAGCGTGTGCCGTCGACGTTGACCTCTCCGTCCGGTTGAAACCCTACTCGAAGAATACCCTTGATCCGGGTTCTAGTCGGTGCAAGCAAGACAGTGACCGATTCCAGCCCCATCTCCTGAAAGGCTCGCCGAACGATCTCATCATAAATTGCTTTGCCCAGGCCCCAGTAGTCCGGATGTAAAACCAGGGCGAGGTCTGCATCACCTTCTGTTTGCTGCAACCCACCCCAGCCGGCAAATTTTTGATCCACCATGAACGCCCAGGGGCCATATCCGTTGAGCATCCACTGCGACTCTTTTTCGGCGACCCACGCTGAGCATTTGGCTTGGTCGAAATCAGGGCGGCCCAAGGGCATGTGGCGCAAGACAACCGGGTTGTTGTTGAGGTCGATGATGTCGGCGCTGCTGATTTCACTGAGTCGCTTGAATTGCAGGTCCATGCTTTGCCTTTTCCGCGATGTTTAATGCTGGTTTGCACCCGCGCAGACGAACGAACCTAGCCGGCGGGCTTGTGCTCTGCAGTCCCTTTCGCAAGGTCAACGGCGGCGGTAATGGCTGCTCGCGCTTGCGGGCTGTTCTTCCAGCAGGTCGAGCCTAGCGCGGCTGACGCCTGAGCCAAAATGTCACTGACATCCGATTTGGCTAACCCTGCTAGCGATTCAATACCCATCTGTTCGAGCCGGGTAATGACGGTTGTGCCTACGCCCTTGAGTGTGAGCAATGCCGCTCGCTCTTTCGGTGAAAATGGCATCTGAGAAATCCTTTTCAGGGTATGAGTATTTGGAGGATTGCATGGGAGATCATATAGGGCAGGTGGGTTCCTGTTCACTCCAAGTGCAGGTAGCCCTGTGGGATTATTCGGCCCACACGACCTGATAAAGGACGGATACAACAATCAACCTTAAGAAAACACATTTAAATCAATCTGTTAGCTTCTTTCTGGAGTTCGGATACAAAAAATTTCAAAACTCCCGTGTACAGGTGTGGAATGCCAAGGGTAATTTCACCCTCAAGCTGTGCGGTCAACTGCAATGGAATGCAGCCTGTAGCAACCCGGATCTTCATGCCTCCACCGGGTTTGCACCTAATACAATAGAGGGAGCTAATCGTGAACTGCATTTTCTGTGCAATCGCCAAGAAAGAATCACCGGCTGCCGTTATCTACGAAGACGAGCAGTGCCTGGCCTTTCTCTCCATCCAGCCGATTACTCCTGGCCATGTCCTGGTCATTCCCAAGGCCCACGCAAGCGGCCTGGGTGATATCCCTCCTCAAACCTGTGGCCACATGATGCGTGTGGGTCAACGGGTGGCGGCCGCCCTGCGTGAAAGCGGCTTGAGCCTCAATGAACACCCCTGCGAAGGTATCAACCTGCTGCTGTGCGATGGCGCTGTGGCCGGGCAGACCGTGGGCCACGCCCACCTGCATGTACTGGCCCGCTTTGTCGGTGACGGTTTCAACCTGGGTCATGCGGACCTTCCACTCGCTACGCCCCAAGTGCTGGGCGAGCGCGCAGAGCAGATCCGTCGAGCCTTGACCTCGCTGCCACCGGTTTAACTGCAAGTCGCTTTAGTTTAAAGGCACGCCCGCGATAAGAGGGTTGCGTGCCTTGCTGTGCGCAGTAAGCAAATCATCAACTTGTAGGCATCTACGCAAGGAGGCGAAGCTATGTATTGTACTGTGGAAACTTAGGTCGTGCGCTGGGCTGAGTTGAACACTACAGATCACAATAAGAAGGGAATTCTCATGCCGTCACTCGCAAGTAACAAGGCTGCCTTGCCTTCGGCAAATATGCAGTTGGTAAAGGATGATTCAGCCGGATCGGCAATCTACAGTTTCTATGATTCAGTACTTCAAGACTTGTGCCAGTCTGACAAGGTCCAAGTCAGGCAGGTGGTTACGCCAGCGCAGTTTCTCGAACTGTCTCGTGCCCGCAGCCGGTTGTACGGGCAGCGAAAGGTTTACTACAAGACGTTGTTTGGTAACGCGGTCGACGACACCGTATGCCTGGATGAGTACGACCCGCGTTCCTACGTGTTTGCCTTTTATTATGATGGTGAAATTATCGGCACCCAGCGTATTACGCCTTTCCCTCACGAGTCGGGCGAGTTCATCAGCCATGAACAACTGGTGCGGTTCTCCGGGCCCAATTACGAGAATGAGTGCGTCGAACTCTCGCGACTTATTGTCGACAAGCATTCCCCGGTCAAGAACGTGGTCAACGGCTTGGCGATGACCGGCGCCTCGCTGGTCGCCCTGGAAGGCGGCTACAAAACCTTCATCACCTACGTAAAACCGCGGCTTGCGCCGAAGTTCGACAGCTTCGTCTTTGATCAGGACGGTATCTTCTTCCAGATCAAAGCCCGCGGTGATCACTACTACGCCCTGTACAAAGGCGATCTGATGCCGTCGGTCACGCCCTTCTTCGGCCTGCAAAGCTGCCCTGCAGACCTGAAGGACATTGATGATTTGATTCGCTACACCTTGGCGGCCCGTACCGCGAGGCAGTCACTGGCGGGATGAGCATCCAAAAACAACGACAACATTGAGGTTGATCCAAGATGGAAGCCAGGAACAAAGAAGTGGTCATCGAGTTTTACGAGCGCATGTTTGGCCAGCGGGAACTGGCGGTCGCCGATACGTTGATTGCCGAGGATTATGTACAACACAACAATGTATTTATCCCACCGCGCCGCGAAGGCTTCAAGACCTACTTTACGCAGTTCTTCAAAACATTCCCCGAGTCGGGTACCAGCATTGAACGGGTATGCGCCGAAGGCGATTATGTCTTCCTGTATGCCAAGCACTGGGCCAAGCACAGGTTCTTTACGGTGAATTACAAGGTGATCGATATCTATCGTGTGGAAAACGGTGTGCTGATGGAGCACTGGGACACTATCGAAGGCCTGGGGTTCTTCTCCAAGTTCATCTACATCATAAAGTCCGTGCTGCGCCTGTAAGTCCGTGTTCGCTTGATATTATAAAAAGTGTCATGAATGATTTATCAACCCGCCAAGGAAGAGAGTGAAATGACTGAAGTGACCGCGTTTCGCAAAGAGCTGAAAGCCATCTGTGATGCCGAATGGGAAAAGATCAAGGCCGGCCGCTTTTTCCAGATGATGAAACGCCCCGAGTTGCAGCGTGAGCTCTACATCAAGTCGATTGTCCAGGTGTATCACTACACCAAGAACAACGCGATCAACCAAGCGGTGGCGTGCTGGAACCAGGACCATAAAAAGGTCGGCCTGCTGCGTTTTGCGATGAAGCATGCGCTGGAAGAACTGGGCCATGAAAACATGGCGTACAACGACCTGATCGCCATTGGCGTCGACAAGTCCGAGTTCGATAAGCCGATGCTGCCGGCCACAGAGGCGTTCTACGGCTACCTGGATTTCGTCTCTGTGTGCCGCGGCATCATTCCACGGCTGGGCTACAGCTTCTGGGCCGAGGACTGCTACGAGCACCTCGAGCCATTGATGGATGTCTGCAAGAACCATCTCAAGCTGACCGACCAACAACTTACCTTCTTTGTCGCCCACGCGATCATCGACGAGAAACACTCCGAGCAAGTCAACGCAGCCATCGACCGCTGGGTCGTGACCGACGAAGAAAAAGAGTCGGTCAAGCAAGTCGCACGCACCACGGTTTACTTGATGGGCAAGATCCTCGAGTCGGTCGCCGACGAGTTCTGAGGCTTGGCAACAGGCGTCCTCGCGCACCCGCTGCGCGAGGAGTTTTTACAGGGCGTGCATAACAATAAAACGATCGGCCGGTCTGGCGCTTGTCCAACCGCCTGGCTGCCTCGGTCAATTCACTAGGAGGTGACATGAGTAGCAATAGCGACATGATTACCTGGGGCATGATGTTGCGCAAAATCCCCTCGATCGCCCGGGCCATTCCTCGGCTCGTCAGGGGAATCAAAGCTTCCAAGCTCAAGGTCGATCAGCCCTGCGGCCTGGGGTGGGCCTTCGAACAGGCGGTTGCGCGCAACCCTCAAGGACCGGCGTTGCTCTACAAGGACAATCGTTTCAGTTATGAACAGGTCAACCAGTGGGCCAACCGTTTCGCCCACTACCTGCTTGCCCGTGGCCTGAAAAAAGGCGATGTGGTCGGCATATTTATTGAAAATCGCCCGGAATTGCTGGTCAGCGTGCTGGCGGTCAGCAAGATCGGCGGTATCTGCGCCATGCTCAACACCTCGCAGACCAACAACGTCCTGATCCACAGTTTGAGCCTGGTCAATCCCTCGGCGATTATCGTCGGTGAAGAGTTGGTGCCATCCTTTGACGCGGTGCGTAACGAGGTTGCCATCGATGAGTTGAGCACGTTCTTCTTGGCTGACACCGACACCACTCGCGATGCGGGCGTCGCGCCCGAGGGTTACATCAACCTGACCCGCGTCAGCGAAGCGCACTCCGCTGTCAATCCGGCGACCACCCAGCAGGTCTACCTGGACGACGCCTGCTTCTACATTTACACCTCCGGCACCACCGGTTTGCCCAAGGCCGGGGTGTTCAAGCACGGGCGCTGGATGAAAGTCTACGGTAGCTTCGGCATGATCGCCCTGGATATGCGCCCCGATGACATCGTCTATTGCACCTTGCCGCTCTATCACGGCACCGGGCTGTGCGTGAGCTGGGGCTCGGCATTGGCCGGGGCCTCGGGTTTCGCCATCCGCCGCAAATTCAGCGCCAGTCAGTTCTGGAATGACACACGCAAGTTCAAGGCCACCACCATTTGCTACGTCGGTGAATTGTGTCGCTACCTGATCGACCAGCCTCCCGCCGGCAACGATGGCGACAACCCGGTGGTGAAAATGATTGGCAACGGCCTGCGCCCGGGCGTGTGGGTCGACTTCAAGAGACGCTTCAACATCGAGCGGGTCTGCGAGTTCTATGCCGCCAGTGACGGCAACATCGGCTTTACCAACATTCTCAACTTCGAAAACACCATCGGCTTTGCCATCAACGCCTGGTCGCTGGTGGAGTACGAACACGACACCGGCGAGCCGCGGCGCAGCGCGAACGGTTTCATGCAGAAAGTCGGCAAGGGTGGCCAAGGTTTGTTGCTGGCCAAGATCGACGACGACGCCCCATTCGACGGTTACACCGATCCGGAGAAGAGCAAGAAGGTGGTGCTGTACGACGTTTTCGAGAAGGGCGATCGTTACTTCAACAGCGGCGACCTGATTCGCGATATCGGCTTTGGCCACGCCCAATTCGTCGACCGCCTGGGGGACACCTTCCGCTGGAAAGGCGAAAACGTCTCCACCACCGAAGTCGAAAACATCATGGTGCAACACCCCCACATCGCCGAAGCCGTGGCCTACGGTGTGGAAATCAAGAACACCAACGGTCGCGCCGGGATGGCCGCCATCACCCCATCGGCCCCGCTGGAGCAACTGGATTTTTGCGACCTGCTGCGCTTCGTCAAAAGCCAGATGCCCCACTACGCGGTGCCCATGTTCCTGCGCATCAGGACCTGCATGGAAACCACCGGCACGTTCAAATACCAGAAAACCAAGCTAAGGACCGAAGCCTTCGACCCCAGCCAAACCGGCGAAGACCCGGTCTACGCTTGGCTACCGGGCACCGAAACCTACGTGCGCGTGACTGAGCAGGTGCTGCAGGACATTCATGGCGGCAAGTTCCGCTACTGAAGGGCAACTGCGCGCGCGTCAAACCACAAGGCTGAACAAATGCGTAAGGCTGCTCACTCAAGCGGAGCAGCCTTACGCGTTCTGGTATCCCCGTCATAGCGCTCCGTGCCCCATTGGATGCATGCCCACGACCGCTTGATTGCAGCGCTAGGTGCTCTGGCCCTTGTGGCGCAGGGCATTCCGAGGTACAGGGTAAAGTGCCTTCAGCTGTGAGATCGCAGGAGCGTTCGATGATGTCCACTCCCTCACTGCCGGCCATGCTGCCCCTCAAGCGCGATGTGCGCCTTGCGCTGACGGTCTGGACGATCTGGTCGTCGCGCCAGCGCGCGTTGAGCGAGGTCAACGTACACTGCCTCAACCTCCCCCTGGCGCTGGACACCTATGCCGAAGGTATCAACAGGCAGAACTGGCCGCGAGCGAAATCAAGGAACTCGTCGCGCAACTCATGACGATGCAGCAAAGCAGTCCGCTGCAACCGCTCATGGACACGCCTTGTGTCGGATCTTGGGCTCGCGAACGCATGGACGCATTCCGTCGCCTCACCAGAACTTTAGCGCTGACTTTGAATCATATGGCACATCAATCATCGCCTCTGGAGGCGTTCGAATCATGAGAAAAACCTTTGTAGCTGTTTTTGCGTGTGCGTTTGCACTGGGGGCAACTGCGCTGCTGCCTGCCGAGTTTTCGCCCATTGGCTCAGCCTACGCGAAAGACGGTGGCCATGGTGGAGGAAATGGCGGCGGGCATGGCGGGAATGGCGGAGGCCGGGGCGGTCAAGGCAGCAAGGGTGATGGCTTTGGTGGAGATCATGCAGGTAAGGCAACCCGCGATCATGGCGTGAGCGGCAATCACTACGGCAGCGACCGCAACGGCGATAATGGCCATGGTTCCGCCACCTCTGGTATCGCCCACTCCAAGGATACTCGTGGCCTGTCAAAGTCGACGGCTATTTCTCGAACTACTCCAGGCGATCATAATTCCAAAGGACTGAGAAATGCAGTCAGCTCGTCCTCAAAGAATGACCGTTGAGGCGTCTACTTCTATCTGTCCATCGTTAGTAAAGCAGCCCAGCCCCGCGCTGGGCTTTTTTGCATTTGGCTACCGCCCAGCCCCGCGCCGATGCCGCCCGATGCTCATGAACGGCTGAGGGTGGCGTGTGAGCGGTCCAGGGCAACGAGCGTGGAGTAGCGGCGTCTTCAGCGATCAATCAGGGCGTGCGGGCATGTGCCCGAAACCTGGCATCGTCTGAATCCCAAACCAACTGATACCCCCCGCCATTCGGCACAGGGTTGGCAATCTCGTACTCTCGCCACTCCGACATTGCCCGACCATCGATTTCCGTTGGCTTGCGCTCAAGCAACCACACAACGGCATTGATGAACTGCCCATGTGAAAACACTGCAATATCCTCGGCAGGATGCGCGGCGAGTCGATCCAGGAATACTTTTGCCCGAGAGACGAAGTCCAAAAACGACTCCGCTCCCACGCCATCCCGCAACGCTGGATCTGACTTGGCCCAATACGCCTCGACCCAGTTCCGCCGCTGGGTAACTGTGGTGTTGGCGCAGCGCGCCGGTTCAAGGTAGGTGAATTCTTGAACTGGCCAAGTTTCGAACGCTGCAGCAGGGAAGGCCGTGGCCGTCGCCTTGGCGGTTGCCTGGGCTCGGGAGAACGGTGAGGCAACGATCAACTGCGGCGCCTGGGTGAACGACCGGGCTACTCGTTGCGCTTGTTCGACACCCTTCTGCGTAAGGGGAATGCTTGCGTGATCGCGACTGGCTTCGCCTGCGTTTGCGGCGCTTTCACCGTGGCGAATCAGCCTGGTTTGCTTCATTGTTTACCTGTCTTTTGAAAGTGCATGGGACAATCTGGTTTAACATGACGCCAGATCAACAAGGAGGATTGATATGAACAACCCCAGCAAAAAGCCCTTCATCCTTGCCGGCGGTCCACTCATCGCCATGGGCGCAGGCTTTATTGCCGTGGGCCTGTCCGGGCAACCTGCATTCGCTTACACCGGCCTGGGCTTGCTTGTTCCCGGTGTAGTATTGGTCGCGATCGAGTTCTGCTCGAGGCGTCGACAAGCTTGAGGGGTAGGCATCAGCAGCATTGTTCACGATAAGGATATCCGTGCAAAACCCACAACCGACCGATCCATCCGATTCCCTTGCAACTTCACCCCCCGAAACGTTGATGAACTGGTCGATCAAGGCTCGCCTCATTGCGCCCAAGGACCTGCGCAATGGCATCCTGGCGATTACCATCGGGATGCTCGGGGTAGCCGGTATGCTCAGTTGGCTGGGGGGCGACAATTGGGTCTACGGGATATGTGCCGTTATGTACGTCCTGATGCTGCTGTTATTAACGGTCAGAACCCACCTCTCATTCCAGCTCACCCGCGACGGTATAACGATCAGCAAGTACGTACGCTCCGATCGCGCCGCCAGAATCACCATCGTGGTGGTTGTGGTGATCGAAGCGGTGGTGATGCTCTGGCTGGCGGTGGCGACCGGCACCTGGTGGCTGTTGCTGACGCCGCTGTTTATCGCCTACATCCTGCTCACCCGCGAGATGGCGCCGCCTTCGCCCGAAGCCTGTACGGAACATGAGCACGGCCCCGGCTGGGAGCAGTATCGCTACCTGACCATTGACCGCAAGCGCCGCATCCTGGTCCCGCATATCAGTGAGCTGTCCATCGGCTTCGAACTGCGTTTGCCCGACAAGGCGATGTTCGAAGAGTGCCTGGCGCTGTTACGTGAACTGTTGCCAGCGCAGGTCGAGTATCTGGAGCGGGATTGGGAGTACGCCTGACGCAACGCCAACAGCAGCGCCCGTTAGTTTGCCTGCTTACCCAAGCCCTGCAACTTTTCCTGTAAATGCCGGATTTGCCAGTTGTCCTCGGGGTAGAACTGTCGGGCTATCTGGAGGGCTTGCGTATAGGTGCTGCGGGCTTTGCCGGTGTCACCCCTGGCTTCATGGATTTTGCCCAGGTTGTAATAGCGCAGCGACACTTTGGGGTGACGCTCGCCAAAGAATGCGATGTCGCTGCTCAGTGCCTTGTTCAGGAAGGCTTCGGCCTTTTCGTATTGTGCAAGGCCGAAGTAGGCGTCGCCGATGTTGTTCCAGCGGATGGCGACGCTAGGGTGGTTCGCACCATGGTTGGCCAGGTCGATATCCAGTGCCAGCTGATAATAGCCCAGTGCGTCCTGGTATCGGTGCTGAAGGTGGTAGGCAAAACCCAGGTTATTCAGTGCCGTGGCTACCGACGCGTCGTGTTCACCCAGCCGCCGCTTTCTGATCGCCAGGTTCTTTTCAAGGTTGTCGATGGCCTGGTCATACTGCCCCAGTTTGCTCAACGTCGTACCTAGGTTGTTGTAACTGTCGGCGGTGTGCAGGTCATCGTTGCCAAGTACTGCGATGCGCATGTCCAAGGCTTTCTGATGCTGGCTCAGGGCAGTCTCGAGGTTGCCCAGTCGCTCGTGGAAGTAACCAAGGTTGCTCCAGTAGGTCGCCTGCTGGCTGAGCGATACTTGGCCGTTGCGTTCGGCCGCTGCAAGTGCTTGGCTCATTAGCCGTATTGCCTGGCGATCATCCCCCAAGGCCGACACTGCCCGGGCTTTGACATTCAAGGTTTCGCTATCGCCAGGATCGCTTGAAAGCACGCGATCCGCTTCCTGGATCGATGCCTGGTATTCGTCCGCCAGTAACAGGTTCAAGGCTTTTTCGCTCGGCGGGGCAAGGGCGGCGCTTGCACACGCCATCATCACCAGCAACGGGAGAGGCAGCAGCATGTTCAATACATGAATACGCATGGTGTTCCTTCTAGTCGACGTGCAGTTCCAGCATCAGCTCTGCAGCTGTTTTGCTACGGCCTGTTCTCTTTTCAGTGCAATGGCCAGCATCGCCGCCGCTGTAATCCCGGGCATCATGAAGATATAGATTGTCGTTGGGAACGTGCGGCCAAAGTAGGCCCACGGCACGCCCCAAAGTGCGGTCGCGACCACCCCGGCAATCAGCAGGCGCTTGTAGCGTACTTCGGGGGTTGTGGCCATTGAGATCGCGTAGATTTTCCAGCTCGTCCACAGGCAGAACACTGACATCGAGATCGGCAGCAGAATGATCGCCCAGGCGAGCCAGCCTGTTGACGCCAGTGAGCCGAGTGCGCCAGCGAGAAAGAACAGTGCCCCCCAGATAAACACCAGGGTGACGGGCAACAATCCGGCAATCGCGCCGAAGGTTAGAACAATTCGAAGTTTGACCAGGTTACTCAAGAATCCGTCCATGGCTTGCGGCGCTCTCCATTCAAGCAGGGCGCCATCATACCCTTGCCGTCACCCAGGCAAAAACAAGACCTGTCGGCAAGGAATTTGGGAAGCGGGGCAGGGTGCTTTGCCTGGAAACTGATTTCAGTTTAGGCCGGAGGTGTTTGGGGATAAACGCCCGGGGCTGAAAGCTTTGTTGGTGAAACAGTACAATGCCGTTTGCCGCACAAGCAATAAGCGCTAATGGCGGTTATTATCCGCGCCCGCAGTGTGTACTGCGGATGTCTTAGTCAAGGAGCAGGCTTGTAATGAGTCGACGTGCTGCATGGAAGCTGATGGTGGGTGCGGGTATCGGGCTGTGTGTATTGCTCGTTGTGGCCCTGCTCAAGGAGCCCAGGGTGGTGCTCGCGAAGTTGCAGTTCCACGGCGGTGCCCATCCTCGCGATGACGCCAGGCAAGTGCACGAGGTTTACCGCCAGGCCGTCGAGCAGCTGTTGGCCGCCCAGCACATCGATACGCAACGGCTGCAGATCGAACTCGATCCCCAGCAAAGTGACACCCTCGTGCTGCGTGGCCCTGAGCCAGCCCTGAGCGCCGCGCAGCGCCAGGCCTTGGCCAGCCAGCTCGATGCCATCCTGCAGGCGCGCAAGGCGGTGGTCTCCAGCGTGCAATTGCAGCTGGACTACAGCCAGGCCAAGCGACTGAATGCAGCGGGGCGGGAAATCGGCCCGGCCCCTGCCAACGTCGTCGCGATGGGACGCAAGGTAATACCGCTGTGGTTCGACTTTCCCTACGAGACGAGCCTCGATACCCGCATCAGCGACAGCGAGCGGCGCCATGCCTTCGCCGGTAGCAGCACGGTCAAGGCCGAAGTGGGCTGCCAGCTCGACAGTTTCGTGCAGAGCGCCTTGCCGTTCGTCATCACCGGCTTCAAGGCCGACAGCGCGCAACTACAGGGCGGCATGGACATTCTCACCCACGATAAGTTGACCCTGCGCGTGCCTGCCAGCCTGTATTTTGACGACCGTGACCTGCGCGAGCGCCTCGAGACGGGTGGGCTCAAGGTCAGCGTGGGAAGCGAGATGTCCTATGGCAAGTTTCGCTCGACCTGGCTGACGATTGAGTTCGGATCGCTTGGCGAGCACCCCTACCAACCCTTCGACATGGCCGACGCCGGGCGCCAGGGCCTGCGCGAGATGTGTGGCAACTACGCGTATCAGGCCGGGCGGCCGTTTTCGTTCTTCTACGGGGTAGGGCTGGACCGGCTGCAAAAGGTCGATATTGCGCCGCAGGGCTGAAGCTGAGCAGGAGCGCCGGTGTCGTGCCCGGCGTGATAGCATGCCGCCGCGTTTCAAGGCGCGTCATCCAACCTTCTCCACTGGCGTCACCGAAAGGACTCAGCAAACCCATGTATTTCACCCTGGAATTCTACAGCGCCCTCACTTCGCAGTTCTGGACGCCGGTCCTCGCCGGCGTACTCACCTGGATTCTCCTCTGGTTCCGCAGCCAGTCCTACGACGGCACCGGCGCCTGGACCCTGGGCTTGATCGTGGTGCTGTGCGCGGTGGCGTTCTTCCCCAATGGCTACCACGCTGTGTTCAACACCGGCCCGACCTTCTACACCCATGACCGTATCTACGCGCCTGACTACTCGGCAAAGTTCACCGCCGATGTGCTGCTGACCATCGCCGGTATGCTGGTGGGCATGCTCGCACGCAAGATCGTTATCAGCTTGCGCTAATCGCGAAACTTCACCACCTGGTTGCACTCGGGGCACTCGATCAGCTTCTGGGTGAAGACCTCGTGGGGCAGTAACCCGCGGTGCATCAACAGTCCTTCTCCCGGCTTGTACAGATGGTGCATGGATTTGTTGCATTCCGGGCAGCGCACAAACAGCGCGGTGAAGAAGAACAGGCAAAGGCCGGCGATGGCAAAGACTACGTAGGCTTCGAAGTACCGCGTTGCATCACGGTCGAACAGCACCCAGATCATGTAGAGGCCGCCGGTCCAGATCGTAATGTTGAGATCGACCTGCATGAGGATGGCGAGAAAACGGTGCTTGAGGGGTTTCAACAGGATCATCCATTGATCGTTCAAAGGCGCAATTGCGCAGGGGGATGCTAGCGCTACGGCGGCTATTCTACTCAAACGGGCGGCGCCAACCACTACCCCAACGACGCCACGCTGTTGAGCAAGGTCTTGACCAGTTGCGCCTGGCGCGTGGCGCCGGTCTTGGCGAAGACACCGCGCAGGTGGGCGCGCACGGTATTGCGCGATACCCCGAGTGCTTCGGCCGTCTCATCAAGGGTCTGGCCATCCATCACCAGCATGGCCACCTCGGTTTCCGTGCGGGTCAACTGGAACAGGCTGCGCAGCAGGTTGCGCGAGGCCTGTGGCGAGTCCGCCGGGTCGCGGATGAACACCGCCACGGCCGGGCGTCGGGTGCCGTTCTGGGCCTGGTAGCTCATGGCAATCGGGCGCAGCAACAGGTTCAGCGGCATCTCGCCGCTGGGCCGTGCCAGGGTCAGCACCTGCAGGTCGTCGAGGCCGCGCTGGCGCTGTTTCAACACCGCCTGGATGGCATGCTGCAGCGCGCGGTTCTCATGGCTGGCAAAGGCACACAGCTTGTCGTGCCTGCACTCCAGGCCGTCGCGACTGTCAAACAGGCGCTGGGCGGCGCGGTTGCAGCGCATCATCCGGCCATTCTCGTCGAGGATGGCCGTGCCGACCATCAGGCGGTCGATGGTGGCCGCATAGAGCTGGCGCTCGGCATCCAGTTGATCCACTGCCGAGTGCAGGTCTACAGCCTGTTGCAGGTGCGGCAACAACAGGCGGATCAAGTTGATCTGCGCTTGATTGAAATCCTCGCTGGCGTGGTCGCGGCAGGCGAACAGGGCGCAGTGCATGCCGGCGGCGGTGCGCATGTTGGCCACCAGTACATGGCGCAGGTCCAGCGGCCGCAGGTAGTTGCGGTAAAACTCATGGCCCAGCCAGGCCTCGGTGCCCAGCACCTGGTCGGCACTGGCGACCTGGTCCACGGGCCAGTCGATGAACGGGCAGATCGAATAGTAATGCTCGCTGTAGGAGGGCTCGCCAGGCAACAGCGGGCCATGTACCGAGGCATTGACGATCAGCCCGGGGCGCTGGTGGTCGGGATTGCGCAGCACTAGGGTGAAGAAGCTGGCGGCGAAGCGTTGGCGCAGGACGTCCAGCAAACTGGCCCAGGGCGTCGACTCCAGCGGGCCGTGATAGACCAGCCCGAGCAGGTTGCTGAGCTCGGCAGGGGCAATGTCGAGGCTGGCGTGCAGGTCCGGGCAGGTAGGAAAGGGCAGGGTCATGCGCGCCTCTTTGGCTGCGTGTTGGTATGGCTCGAGTATCGACCTGGGTCAGGGAGACAAAATCGTCCGTTTGGCTTAGATGGCCGGGCGCTGATGAGCGCAGCGCACGCACCAGGGTGCAACGCTGCGCCCGGTCGCCGTTACAACGCCAGCAGGGCCTCGACGATGCGTTCGGCAGCGGCCTCGGCAGTCTCGTGCTGGGTATCGATATGGATATCCGGTGCCACCGGTGGCTCGTAGGGCGAATCGATGCCGGTGAAGTTCTTCAGCTCACCACGCCGGGCTTTCAGGTACAGGCCCTTGGGGTCGCGCTGCTCGGCCAGGGCCAGCGGCGCATCGATGAAGATCTCGAGGAAATTGCCATCGCCCGCCAGGCCCCGGGCCATGTCGCGTTCGGCACGGAACGGCGAGATGAACGACACCAGGGTTATCAGGCCAGCATCGAGCATCAGCCTGGCCACCTCCGACACCCGGCGGATGTTCTCCACCCGGTCGGCTTCGGTGAAGCCCAGGTCGCGGTTCAGGCCGTGGCGCACGTTGTCGCCATCGAGCAGGTAGGTGTGTCGGCCCAGGGCATGCAGCTTGCGCTCGACCAGGTTGGCGATGGTCGACTTGCCCGCGCCGGACAACCCGGTAAACCACAGCATTCGTGGCGCCTGGCCCTTGAGCGCGGCATGGGCCTCGCGGTTGACGTCGATGGCCTGCCAGTGCACGTTTTGCGCCCGGCGCAAGGCAAAGTGCAGCATGCCGGCGCCGACCGTGCGGTTGCTCAGGCGATCAATGACGATGAAGCCGCCAGTGTCGCGGTTGTCGGCATAGGCATCAAAGGCGATCGGCCGGTCCAGGTGCAGATTGCACACGCCGATGCCGTTCAGCTCCAGGGTCTTGGCCGCCAGGTGCTCGAGGCTGTTCACATCGACCCGGTGCTTGAGGTTGGCGCAGCTCATGCCGACGGTGCGGCAACCGATCTTCATCAGGTACGGGCGGCCCGGCAGCAGCGCTTCTTCGTCCATCCATACCAGGGTCGCCTCGAACTGGTCGGCGACGGCCGGCGGGGCGTCGGCCAGGGCGATCAGGTCACCGCGGCTGATATCGATTTCGTCCTTCAGGGTCAGGGTCACGGCCTGGCCGCACAGGGCTTGCTGCTGTTCTCCGGCACTGCCAAGGATGCAGGTGATCTCGCTCTGCTGGCCTGAAGGCAGCACGCGGATGCGCTCGCCGACGCGCACGCTGCCGGCCGCAACGTTGCCGCAATAGCCGCGAAAATCCAGGTTCGGGCGGTTCACCCATTGCACCGGCAAGCGGAACGGCGCCTGGCTCTGCCGGGCTTGCTCCAGCGGCACGTCTTCCAGGTGCGCAAGCAGGCTCGGGCCCTGGTACCAGGGGGTGTTGGGGCTGGTTTCGAGCATGTTGTCGCCGCGCAGTGCCGAGAGCGGGATGCACTGGATATCCTGCAGGCCGATCTGTGCAGCGAAGGCGCGATACTCGGCTTCAATGCGCTCGAACACCGCCTGCGAATAGCTCACCAGATCGAGCTTGTTGATCGCCACCACCACTTTGCGGATGCCCAGCAGCGACACCAGGTAGCTGTGCCGGCGGGTCTGGGTCAACAGGCCCTGGCGGGCATCGATGAGGATCACTGCGAGGTCGGCGGTGGACGCACCGGTGACCATGTTGCGGGTGTATTGCTCATGGCCGGGGGTGTCGGCAACGATGAACTTGCGCTTTTCGGTGGCAAAAAAACGGTAAGCCACATCGATGGTGATGCCTTGCTCGCGCTCGGCGCTCAAGCCGTCGACCAGCAGGGCGAAATCCAGCTCCTCGCCCTGGGTGCCGAGTTTTTTCGAGTCAGCTTCAAGCTGGCCCAACTGGTCTTCGAACAGCACCTTGGACTCATACAGCAAGCGGCCGATCAGGGTGCTCTTGCCGTCGTCGACACTGCCGCAGGTGATGAAGCGCAGCAGCTGTTTGTTCTGCTGCTGTTGCAGGTAGGGCGTCAGGTCGCCATTGCGTGCATCGGTGATCGCGTTCATCAGAAATACCCCTCTTGCTTCTTCTTCTCCATGGAGCCGGCCGAATCGCTGTCGATCAGGCGGCCCTGGCGTTCCGAGGTGCGGCTGACCAGCATTTCGCTGATGATCGCCGGCAGGTTATCGGCGTCGCTGTCGATGGCGCCGGTCAACGGGTAGCAACCCAGGGTGCGGAAACGCACCTTGCGCAGTTCCGGGGTTTCTCCAGGCCGCAGTGGCAGGCGCTCGTCATCGACCATGATCAGCGTGCCGTCGCGGCGTACCACCGGACGTTCCTTGGCGAAGTACAGCGGCACGATGGGGATCTGTTCGAGGTAGATGTACTGCCAGATATCCAGCTCGGTCCAGTTCGACAGCGGGAACACGCGCAGGCTTTCGCCCTTGCGTTTGCGTGTGTTGTACAGGCGCCAGAGCTCCGGGCGCTGCTGTTTGGGGTCCCAGCGGTGCTGCTCGGAGCGCAGCGAAAACACCCGCTCCTTGGCCCGCGACTTTTCTTCGTCGCGCCGGGCGCCGCCGAACGCTGCGTCGAAACCGTAGTGGTCCAGGGCCTGCTTCAGGCCCTGGGTCTTCCACACGTCGGTGTGCAGGGCCGAACCGTGGGTGAAGGGGTCGATGGCCTTTTCCAGACCTTCGGGGTTGATATGCACCAGCAGGTCCAGGCCCAGACGTTCAGCGGTCTTGTCGCGAAATTCGATCATCTCGCGAAACTTCCAGGTGGTGTCCACGTGCAGCAGGGGGAAGGGCGGCTTGCCCGGCGCGAAGGCTTTCATCGCCAGGTGCAGCATCACGGCGCTGTCCTTGCCGATCGAATACAGCATCACCGGGTTTTCACACTCGGCCACCACTTCGCGGATGATCTGGATGCTTTCCGCTTCCAGCCATTGCAGATGAGTCAACATCGGATACCTCCTCGAGTTCTGCCGGGATTGGCACCGGCTGAACGTCACGGTAGGTAATGGGGGGCGGTGGCTTCTTCGTCTGCTTGGACGAAGAATGCTGGACTGGCCTCATCGCGGGTCAAGCCCGCTCCCACAGGTTTGGTGCTGTTCTGAGCATTGATGCAGTACCTGTGGGAACGGGCTAGCCCCGCAATCCAGACGACACGGACAAGGTCAAGGCGCCGACCCGAACAACCGCTCGGCATGGGCCTTGAGTGCCACGGCCACGGCGTCGAAGCCCTGTTTCACCCAGGGGCCGTGGTCGGCCATGACCTGGTCGGCGGTCGGGCCGAGGAACTGGTCGGTGGTGTGGTAGCGGCAACTCGCTGGCCCACTGCGTTCGATCAACTGCTCGCGCCGCGCCGCATCAGGGTTGTCGGCACTGGCGTGCATCTCCCAGGCCAGCAAGCGATGCGGCTCGAAGTCGGCCAGGCGTTCGACCACCTTCAGCAACTCACCAGGCCGGCGTGGGTCGGGCAGGAACAGGTTGACCGGCTCGCCGAGCACCAGGCTCGACTCGACCTTGACCGTGTAGGGGTTCCACTGCGGGTAGGCGGGCAGGTCGATGAGGATCGCCCAGACCAGTTCGGCCGGGGCATCGATGTCCACGGTCAGCGAACGGACCAGGTTTTTTTCTGCACTCATGGGTGGCTCCTGTGAGGGTGACTGCGCGCCACAAGGGGGCGCCAGTGAGCCGGGGCTCAGGCGCGATCCTCACCGCTTGTGCCCGGCGGCTCCTCGTCCAGGCGGACTAGATCGGCGGTTTAGTCCGCACGGACGAAGCCGCGCTGCCGGGCTCCTCCCTAAGGTCGGGTACAACGGCGGACCCTCCGCCGGCAGAGGAGACTGACATGGCTACAGACACACCCCAACAGGCGGTCATCAGCGGTGAGAGCTGGACCCGTTTTTGCGAGCAGTTGCGCCGCAGCGGCGAACAGATCCTGCGCGCCGAGGCTCCGGCCGACGAGCAAACCCGCGCCGAAGGTTTTCGCTACCTGACCCGCTTGCTGCGCATCGCCCTGGAGATGCACCTGGAGTTCGCCGATCCAGATTTTCCCGGGTTCATCACCCCCTCCCATGAAACCGCCAAAATCGGTGCCGATAACCCCGACAACCTGTACCGCTATGCACGCCTGAACGGTGAGCACGAGTACCGTGTCAGCGGCCAGCGCGGCAGCGTCGCCTACCTGAGCTTTGGCTCGCAAAAGGGTGGTTACGAAACCGACGGCAAGATGATCCAGACCGGCTTTATCGACGCCGGGCAATTGCAGCTGGATGCCGAGGGCAACTTCGAGATCATCCTCAGCCAGCACCCGCCGGCCAGCGGTAACTGGCTGCCCCTTGAGCCGCAGAGCAATGCCTTGATCGTGCGCCAGACCTTCCTCGATCGCAGCAGTGAGCAGCCGGCGCAACTGCACATCGAGCGCCTGAATGGCGGCCAGGCACCCGCGCCGCTGGACGCCGCACGCCTGCAGCAAAGCCTGCAGCGAGTCGGTGGTTTCGTCGAGAACACCGCACGGCTGTTCGCCGACTGGGCCCAGGGTTACCAGCAGCACAGCAACCAGTTGCCGGCCGCCGACCAGGCGTTGTGCCAGGCAGTGGGCGGTGATCCGAACATCTTCTACTACCACTCGTACTGGGCACTGGCCGACGACGAAGCGCTGCTGATCGAGGTCGACCAGATGCCGGCCTGCGACTTCTGGAACCTGCAGATCAACAACTACTGGATGGAGTCGCTCGACTACCGCTACCACCGCATCTGCCTGAACAAGCATGCGGCGCAGCTTGCGGCGAACGGCAGCCTGCGCATGGTCCTCAGCCACCGCGACCCGGGCCTGGCCAACTGGCTGGAAACCGCCGGCCACCCCCACGGCACCCTGTGCCTGCGCTGGGTTGGCGCCAAACAACCGGTTCAGCCGACCACCCGCGTGGTCAAACTCAATGACCTCAAGGAGCTGGCAGTATGAGCGGCAACGATTTTTCCCTGGACCTGCTGCTGGCCGAGGCCAGTGCTCGCGCAGGCGGTCTTGACGATTTCGGCCCGGGCGATTTTCGCCAGGGCCTTGAAGTACTGGGGCAGGCCCTGGAGCAGGAAGCGCGATTATCGCCACAAGGGCGCCTGCTGCTGCGCGAGAAGCTATTGGCGCAATTGGTCAATCGCCTGGTGATCGAAGACCACTGTCGGCGCCTCCCTGAGATTCTCGAGATTGAGATCAACGACCCGCTGGTGATCGTCGGCCTGCCGCGTACTGGTACCACGCTGCTGCAACGCACCCTGGCGGTGGACTCGCAGTTCAGCAAGGCGCAGTGGTGGGAAACCCGCTACCCGGCGCCCCTGAGCGGGGAAACCCTGGAACAGCCGCTGCAGCGCATCGGCCGGGCGCGTGCCGAAGTAGCGGCGATGGTCGAGTTCCTCCCGCAGTTGCTGGCCATTCACCCACTGGACGCCGAGCAGCCCGACGAGGAGTTCATGCTGATGGAGCACTCGTTCCTCTGCGCCATGGACTCCTACGTCAACGTCCCCAGCTATACCGCCTGGCTCGATCGCCAGGACCAGACCCAGGTCTACCGTTACCTCAAGCGCACCTTGCAGTTCCTGCAGTGGCAGCAGGCACGCCGTGGCATTGCCCCGGGCCGGCGCTGGCTGCTCAAGAGCCCGCAGCACTTGCATACCCTGGAGCTGTTGTTCGAGGTGTTCCCCGGGGCGCAGGTGGTGCTTACCCATCGCGAACCGGGCAAAACCATCCCCTCGCTGGCCAGCTTCATCCATACCCTGTGGCAGCTGTACAGCGCCCAGGCCGATGCCCAAGCCGTTGGCGAGCAGTGGAACCGGCGCATGGCACGGGCACTGCGCCATGCCATGGCGGTACGCGACAGCCTGCCGGCCGGGCGCTTTCTCGATGTGCGGTTCGAAGACACCCTGGCCGCACCGCTGGCGGTGGTCGAGCGCATCTACCGCTTCGCCGGCCTGGAATGCACCGCGCCGGTCAACGCGGCCATGGACCAATGGCTGGCCGCCAACGGCCGGGAAAAACGCGCCACCCATCACTACAGCCCTGAGCAGTTCGGCCTCAGCGACGCGCTGCTGCAACGTGACTACGCCGAGTACCGCGCCCGGCATATCCACGCCTGAGCCAATCCCATAACAATAAAAGGAGTCATCCCATGCTACTCAAAGACAAAGTCGTGATGGTTTCGGGCGTCGGCCCCGGGCTGGGTATCAAGCTGGCCCTGGAGGCCGCGCGCGAAGGGGCGCGGGCCGTGGCCATCGGCGCCCGCGACCAGGGCCGGCTGCTGGAGGCACAACAGCGCATCAAGGCCGTTGCCGAACACTGCGAAGTGTTGTGCGTGGCCACCGACATCACCGATGTGCAGGCCTGCCAGCGTTTCGCCGAAGCTACCCTCAAGCAGTTCGGCCGTATCGATGCGCTGATCAACAGCGCCTTCTCCCATGGTGGTTTCCAGGCCGTGGACGAGGCGGACAACGACCCGCTGCGCGAGGCGCTGGAGGTCAACCTGCTGGGTTCGCTGAACATGAGCCGCGCGGTGCTGGCGCCCATGCGCGAACAGGGCGCGGGGGCGATCGTCATGATCAACACCCTGGGGGTGCGCAAACCGTATCAGGGCGGCGCCGCCTATGCCGCGTCGAAAAGCGCCCTGGCCGCCAGCGTGCGTTATCTCGCCAGCGAACAGGCGGCCCACGGCTTGCGGGTCAATGCCCTGGCCTGTGGCTGGATGTGGGGCGAGCCGGTGCAGGCCCTGGTGCGCCAGAGCGCGGTGGCCCGCGGTGTCAGCGAAGCGCAAGTGCGCGCCGAGTTCAGTGCCGGCATCCCTGGCGGGCGCATGCGCAGCGACGAGGAGTGCGCCCGCGCCGCAGTGTTTCTGGCATCGGACTACGCCAGTGCAATCAATGGCGCGCAGCTCGATGCCAACGGTGGCGAAGTGATGTACTGAGGAGGGCTGCAGATGAACACCATCGATCACTGCGCCTTCAATGGCGATGCCGACGGGCTCTGCGCCTTGCAGCAACTGCGTCTGGCTGGCGAACTGGCGCCAACGGTGCACCTGGTCAGCGGGGTCAAGCGCGACATCGAGCTGTTACGCCGGGTCCAGGCCGGGCCCGGCGAGCGGGTCACGGTGCTGGACGTGGCCCACGAACAGAACCGTGAGGCCACCCGGCGCCTGCTCGATGCCGGCGCCCGGGTGCGCTACTTCGACCACCACTTTGCCGGCGAACTGCCGCGCCACCCGGCGTTCGAGTCGTTCATCGACACCGCCGCCGAGGTGTGTACCAGCCTGCTGGTCAACCGTTATCTGGGCGGGCGCCATCACCGCTGGGCGGTGGCGGCTGCCTTCGGTGACGGTATGACCGGCCCGGCGCTGGCGCTGGCGGCGCAACATGGCCTGGACGAAGAGGATGTGCGCGCTCTGGAGGAACTGGGCCTGTTGCTCAACTACAACGCCTATGGCGACAGCCTGGCCGACCTGCACTTCGAGCCGTTGGCGCTGGCCGCCGAGCTGTTGCCGTATCGCGATCCGCTGGACTTCATCCGCCACAGCACCAGCTTTACCACCCTGCGCAGCGGCCATGCCGCCGACATGGCCGCCGCCACAGGCCTTGAGCCGTGGCAGGCGGGCCAGGGCGTGCTGATCTACCGCTTGCCTGCGCAACCCTGGGCGCGTCGGGTCAGTGGCGTGCTGGCCAACCAGCTGGCAGCAGGGGCGCCAGGCAAGGCGATCGGCTTGCTCAGCGCCAGGGCCGAGGGTGGCTGGGGGTTCAGTTTGCGGGTGCCGGAAGATGCCGGGCTGGCGGCAGATGCCTTCTGCCGCCAGTTCCCCTCCGGCGGCGGGCGCAAGCGTGCTGCCGGGATCAATCGCCTGACTGACGCGCAGTTGCAGGAAGTCGCTGAACGTTTGCTGGATTGCTATCGCTGAGAAAGACCAACGCCCCGACCGGATCGGGCGGGGCGTTGGGTTTTGCTGCGTGGGGGGTTAGCGGGTACCGAGCTTGCGCAGGTTGCCGGGAGTGAACTCGTCGGCGGCAAAGTTGCTGGCGTTGAGCTTGGCCGGTTTCTGCTCGTCAAGCAGGCGGTCGACCAGGTAGGAGCCGGCGATCAGGTCATGGTAGATCCCCAGGCGGGCATGGAAACGCTGGATCTCATAGGCGTACACCGAGGTCTGCATGTTGGTGCGCCACAGTTGCCCGCGGGCGTCGAAGTTGTCGGCCAGGGTCGCGGCCCAGCTGTCTTCATCGATGTAGATCAGGCGCTTGGCATAGATGTGCCGGGCAGATGGCTTGAGCGTCGCCTGCAGCACCCACACCCGGTGTTTTTCATAGCGCATCAGCTCCGGGTTGATATGGCCGCTGGTGGAGAGGATCTGCGCGGTATTCACCTCGGGGCTGTCGATCTTGTAGTTGTTGTAGGGGATGTAGATCTCTTTCTTGCCGACGATGCTCCAGTCGTAGCGGTCGGTGGCACCGTTGAACAGGCGGTCTTCATCGTAGACGCGAAAGCCGCCGGCGCCGGTTGGCGAATCGTAGCCGACGGTTGGCGCGCGGCGTACCCGGCGCTGGCCCGGGGTGTACTGCCAGGCCTGGCGCGGCTGGGCGGCGGCGTTGATGAACTCGTGGCCGACGATGATTTCGCCTTTCTTGCGCACCGGCTCAAGCGTAGTGAGCAGGAAGTCGGTGAACACGCCATTGACGCTTTCCACGCTCTGCTTGGGGTCGGACCACAGCGAGTAGATCTTGTAGTTGACCTTTTCCAGGGCCTTGTTGTTGTCGGCATAGACCACCACCTGCTGGTAGTTGGCCTCTTCGGTAGTCGCCCGCGCCTGCATGTTGTGGTTGAGGATCAGCTCGTTGCCGTTTTTCGGGATCGGGAACGGCGAGGCGCCAAAGGCGTTGATTGCATCGTTGCCGTCGGCGCTGAGCGTGGCGTTGAGCGCGTTGCGCTTGAGGGCATCCTCGCTGGCCTGGTCGACCCTGAAGTCCCGATGGCTGGGGTAGACCGGAATCTTGAACGAGCTCGGGTAGCGCTTGAACAGTGCCTTCTGGCCGTCAGTGAGGTTGGCGGCGTACTGCTCGACGTTCTGCGCGGTAATGGTGAACAGCGGTTTTTCGTCGGCGTAAGGGTCAGGGTAGGGCGTGCCGGGGCCGGCGAACTTGAGCTGTGGTGGCAGGCCGCGCCATTTTCCGGTCCAGGCCGGAATGCTGCCATCGGCGTTGCCGGCGCGTTCGGCGCCGACCGGGGTCAGGTCCTTGCCCAGGCGCGCGGCATCGTCGTTGCTGACATTGGCGTGGGCCAGGCTTGCGCCGAGCAGGGCGGCCGCGAGGGTGGTGCGCAACCAGGGATGCGTGAGAGTAGACATGCGGTGCTCCTCCATCAGGGGCTTCAGAAGCGGTACTTGAAGTTGAGGGCGACGTTGTCGCGGTCGGCCAGGGGCGAATTGTTGGCATTGCCCAGGTAGGCGTTGTAGAGCGCTTCGACGGTGAAGTTGCCGAGGTAGCGCCAGGTGGTGCCGATGCTCGCGCGCTCATCGCCTTGCCCGGCATTGATCGAGCCAGTCAGGGCGCTGTCGTGCTGGGCGGCGCTGCTGTAGGTGACCGGTACCGACATGTCCCAGCCGCTGAACACGTCGTTGTAGTCGAAGGTCGCCTGTACCGTGTAGCCCCAGGCGTCGCGGTCCAGGACCAGGCTGTCGGTGCCGGGCAGGGTCAGGCCGGGGGCCAGGGTCACCGGGGTCGAGGCGTCGTTGTCGAGCACGGTGTTGTAGACCAGCTCGCCGACCAGGGTGGTGTTGTCGGCAAAGGCGGTCGGGCCGACCACGTGGATCATCGACACCTGGGCCTGCAGGGTCTGCGCCCGCACGGGGCTGGAGAAACCGTTGTCGACCATCACCGGCGCGCCGTCGCGGTAGCTGACTTCACCGGCGATGCTGGTGTCGCCGAGCACGGTGCCGAAGCTGGCGCCGTACTGGTCGATGTTGTCGAAGTAGCGCACGCGGTAATGGCCCAGGTCGGTCTGGAAATCCAGCGACGGGTTCTTGTCGTGGTAGCGCGAGTAGTAGAGGCCGAACTCGGTGTTGTTCAGCGACTCGGCGGTGTAGCGCAGGGCCACGCCGTACTGGCCGCTGTCACTGGGTTCGTCGTCCTTGAGGCGGGTGACGAAGCCTGAGGCATCGCTGAAGCCGCCGCGGTCGATCAGGTCGGTGCTGGAAAAATAGCTGCCAACCCCGAACAAGTCGGTCTTCTCCCATTTGTACTGGTAGTAGGCCTGCAGCTCCAGGGCGTCGGTCAGGCTGAACTGGCCGAACACCTGGCCCACCGGCAGCAGCACTTCCTTGACCTCGACCCCGGGGGTGGTGGCCTTGGTCGCATCGACCGGGCTCTGGGCGGCGGAGATGCCCGGGTAGAACAGACTTTCACCCCAGCTCACCACCTGATCGCCGACTCGCAGATTGAGGTTGTGGCCGCCGACGTCCCAGCTGCCATAGGCATAGGCGTCGAGCAGGCGCAGGTCGTCGCGGTGCTGGTCGATGGTGTCCTGGGAGAAGCGGTCGGCGCGCCGGCAGTTGCCGCTGGCCAGGCAGTTGGAGGCACCGGTGCCGTTGTCGTTGCCCTGGTCGTAGACGTTGTCGTAGAAGCCGGCAGCGCGCATGAACAGGCCGAAGTCGTTCTGCCACTTGAGGTTGGCTTCGGTGAGAAAGCCGACGCGGTTGGTGATCAGGCTGCCCCTGTCGAAAGCGTTGTCGCCATCGTTGCCGTCGGCGTTGGCCACCAGCTTGTGGTCGCGGCCCTCGGTACGCCAGGCCAGGCTGTAGGTCAGGGTGGTGTCCCAGTCGATGCTCAGGTCATCGTTGGCCTGGAAGGTCAGGGCGCTGGCCGGGCTGCCCAGGCCGCCAGCCAGCATCAACATCCCCAGGCGCACGCAGGTGTTCAGTGAAGGTGGGGCGATTGTTGTTTTTATCATGTCGTCCTCATGCCGCGGTCAGACCTGCCCGACCGCCGTATTCAAGGTGGGAGGTGAAGCTGGGGCGACTATGGAATCCCCTTGGCGGCGCAACATCGTCCAAGCGGACTAAGCGAAACCGCCGAGTGAGCAGGGCGTTGGCGCTAGTCCCATCGGACGATGTTGGCCGGTGCCGGGCACCGAACAATCAGCGGGCCAATGCCCCCGGCCGACAGCCGGCGCGGCCTGTTGTCTGTTGCCCTGGAAAAGGTGAACACATGAACGAAGCCGGGATCGAGTGGGACCAATGTTGCGACGTGCTGGTGATCGGTTCGGGGGCCGGCGGCATGACCGCCGCCCTGCGCGCCCACGACCTGGGGCTCAAGGCCCTGCTGATCGAGAAAAGTAGCGAATACGGCGGTACCTCGGCGGTATCCGGCGGCGGTATCTGGATCCCGAACAACCCGCGCATCAGCGCCCTGGGCGGGCAGGACTCGGCCGAAGAAGCCATCGCCTACCTCAGGGCCGTCACCCATGGCGAGATCGACGACGGGCGCATCGAGACCTATGTCGAGCAGGGCCGGCGGATGCTCGAATACCTCGAACAACACTCGCGGGTGCGCTTCGAGGCGCAACCGCAATATGCCGACTACTACCCCGAAGTGCCGGGCGGCAAGCCCGGCTATCGCTCGATGGACCCCTTGCCGTTCGACGCGGTGCAGCTGGGCGACGAATTCCTCAAGATGCGTGCGCCGTCACCGGGCACGCTGATGATGGGCCGGATGGCCATGACCATGAAAGAAGCCCAGGTACTGCTGTGTCGCGGCAAGGGCTGGCTGCGCCTGACCCTGCGGGTGATGTGGCGCTACTGGCGTGACCGCAAGGGCCGCAAGCTGTCGCGCCGGGATCGCTTCCTGACCCTGGGCAATGCCCTGGTCGGGGCCTTGCGCTGCTCGATGCTCGACCGAGAGGTACCGCTGTGGCTCGACTGTGCGCTGGAGCAGCTGCTGATTGTCGACGGGCGGATCGGCGGCGCCCAGGTCCGCCGCGACGGCAAACTGGTGAGGATCAAGGCGCGTCACGGGGTGATCATTGCCGCCGGGGGCTTCGAGCGTAACCAGGCGATGCGTGACCAGTACCACCCGCAGCCCTCGCAAGCCAGCTGGAGCGCGACGCCGCCGAACAACACTGGCGACGGCATTCGTGCAGGCCAGGCAGTGGGTGCGCGTACCGCGCTGATGGAACACAGCTGGTGGGCGCCGACCACCCATGTGCAGGGCGAAGAGAAGCAGCGCGCACTGTTCGTCGAACGTACCTTGCCGGGGTGCGTCCTGGTTAACGCGGCTGGCGAACGCTTCGTCAACGAGGCTGCGCCCTACACCGACATCGTCTACGCCATGTATGCCAACAACCGTGAAGGCGCCAGCAGCGTGCCGTGCTGGATGGTCTTTGACGCCAGTTTTCGCCGCAAATACCCCTGTGGTGCGCTGTTGCCGGGCTATGCCCAGCGCGACTGGCAGTTGCCCCGGCACCTGCGCGATTACTTTCACAAGGCCAGCAGCCTCGAAGCACTGGCGAGCAGCATCGGTGTCGACCCTGCCGGCCTGGCGCGTACCGTGCAGCGCTTCAATGCCATGGCCAGCCTGGGTCGCGACGAGGATTTCGCCAAGGGCGAATCCTTGTTCGACCGCTATTACGGCGACCCTGGCGTGCAGCCCAACCCGTGCCTGGCGCCGTTGCTGCAGGCGCCGTTCTATGCGGTGCGGGTCGACGCCGGTGACATCGGCACCAAGGGCGGCTTGCTGACCGATGTGCATGCGCGGGTATTGCACGAGGACGGCCAACCGATCCTCGGCCTGTATGCCATCGGCAACAGCGCTGCATCGATGATGGGCCGCACCTATCCGGGGGCGGGTTCGACCCTCGGCCCGGCCATGACTTTCGGCTACCTGGCCGCCAATCACATTGGCGCGCTTGCCAGTAACCCCCAGGCCCAGGTGGCACTGGTTTCTTGAGGATGCACCCCATGAATACACAACACAGGCAGGTTGCCGTGGTTACCGGCGCCAGTCGCGGTGTCGGCCAAGGCATCGCTCTGGCCCTCGGCGCGGCCGGCATGACCGTTTATATTACCGGCCGCGCTCGTGGGCAGGGCGGTTCACGTTTGTATGGCCACGCCCTGGACGGTGACCTGCAGGCCACCGCCCAGGCCATCAGCGCCGTGGGCGGGCAGGGCATCGCGGTGACCTGCGATCATGGCGACGATGCCCAGGTGCAGGCGCTGTTCGCCCAGGTTGAACGCGAATGCGGGCACCTGGATCTGTTGGTCAACAACGCGGCCTTCATCCATGACCAGTTGATCGAGCCGGGGCCGTTCTGGGCCAAGCCGCTGGAGCTGGTGCGCATCCTCGATGTCGGCCTGCGTTCGGCCTATGTCGCCAGCTACCATGCTGCGCCGTTGTTGCTGCGCAGCCGTCAGGGGCTGGTGTGTTTCACTTCCTCGTTCGGCGCTGGCTGCTACATGCACGGGCCGGCCTATGGCGCGCAGAAGGCCGGCTGCGACAAGCTGGCCGCCGACATGGCCATCGATTTTGAAGGCCAGGGCGTGGCGGCCTTGTCGCTGTGGCTCGGCCCGCAATTGACCGAACGCACGCGGGTTGCCGGCGAACAACATGGTGAGCAGTACAAGGCGTTCCTCGCCGATGCCGAGACCCCGCAGTTCAATGGGCGAGTGATTCATGCGCTGCTCAACGATCCGCAGTTGATGAGCTATTCCGGGCAAACCCTGATCACTGCCGAGATAGCCGGGGGTTATGGCATCAGCGAAGCGGGCGGGCGCCAGCCGCCTTCGCATCGTGGCTTGCTGGGGGACCCGCGCCAGCAGCATCCGGCGCGGGTGATCTGAGCGGCGGATTGCGACCCCTGCGGGCTCGATCGCCGGCAACGCCGGCTCCCACAATGGATATGCATGCACCGGCCCCTGTGGGAGCCGGCCTTGCCGGCGATGGGCTGCACAGCAGCCCTCACACCCAGCCGCGCAACACCTGCTTGGCCACCTTGCCCGTGGCATTGAGCGGCAAGGCCTCGACCACTTGCACCCGCCGCGGCACCTTGTAATTGGCCATCTGCTCTCGGCACCAGGTAGTGAACTTTGCCACGTCGATCACCTGCCCAGGCACCGCCAGCAAAAAGGCCATGGCCACTTCCCCCAGACGTTCATCGGCTATGCCGATCACTGCAGCCTGGGCCACCCCCGGGTACTGCAACAGGGTCTGTTCGATCTCCGCCGGGTAGACGTTGAAGCCACCGGTGATGAACATGTCCTTGAGCCGGTCGGTGATGCGCAGGTAACCGTGTTCATCGAGCACGCCGATGTCGCCGGTGTGCAGCCAGCCCTCGGCATCCACCGCTTCCAGGCTGGCCTGCGGGTCGTTGAGGTAGCCGCGCATCAGGTTGTAGCCACGAATCAGTACCTCGCCGGGCACGTTGGCCGGCACGCTGGCGCCGCTGCTGTTGACGCAACGGATCTGAACCCCGGGCATGGCCCGGCCGCTGGTGCTGGCGACCCGTTCGGCGCTGTCACCGGGGCGGCAGATGCTGGCAAAGCCGCAGGCTTCGGTCAGGCCGTAGGCGGTGACGATGGTGGCAAAGCCCAGCTCCTCGCGCATGCGCCCGATCATCTCTACCGGGATCGCGGCGGCACCGGTGACGGCGATGCGCAGCGAACTCAGGTCGTAGTCCAAGCGTTGCGGGTGGGCCAGCAGTGACTGATAAAGGGTCGGCGGCCCGGGCAGGATGTTGATCCGCTCGCGCTGCACACAGTCGAGCACGGCCTGCACCTCGAACACCTGCTGCGGGACGATGGTGCAGCCGCGCATCAGTGCCGCCAGCCAGCCGGCCTTGTAGCCAAAGGAATGGAAGAACGGATTGACGATCAGGTAGCGATCGCCCCGGCGCAGGCCGACGATCTCGCTCCAGTCGCGCACCACTTGCAGGTTCTGGCCGTGGGCGGTCATCACACCCTTGGGTTTGCCGGAAGTGCCGGAGGTGAACAGCAGATCAGACAGGGTCTGCGGCCCGACGTGCTGCTCACGGGCTTGCAGCAGGGCGTCCGGCACCCGTTCCGCGAGGGCCATGAAGGCCTCCCAGGCCAGGCCGCTCTGTGGCTGATCTACCGGTCGCAGGCTGATCACCTCACGCAGCGCCGGCAGCGCTTCGCCGACGAGCATGGCGGGGTAGTCGGTGTCGAGAAAGCGGCTGATGCAAAACAGCACGCAGGTGCCGCTTTCGCGCAGGATATGCCCGGCTTCGCTGCCCTTCATGCGCGTGTTCAGTGGCACCAGGGTGGCGCCGACGCTCTGCAGGGCGCCGGCGGCGACGATCCATTCCCACAGGTTGGGCGCCCACACCGCCACCCGGTCGGCCACTTGTACCTCCAGGGCCAGCAGGGCGCGGGCGGCCTGCTGGCGCAACTGGTCAAGCTGGCGGTAGCTGATGATCTGCCCACCGTCTTCGATGGCCGGCTTGTCGGCGTATTCCCGGGCCGCGTTGGCGAACAGTTGGGCGATGGTCTGAGCGTTTTCGACAGGCAGCATGATGCCTCCTCAGGCTGAGGATGAATGAGCAGGGAAGGGGCCGGGCGGGGTGCCCGGCACACGGGGTCAGGCGCTAGGCGGGGCGAAGCGGCGGCCAGCGGAAAAACCGCCGTCCACGGCAATCATCTGGCCGCTGACGAACGAGGCTTCGTCGGAGGCGAGGAACAGCGCGACATTGGCCACCTCGTCCGGCTGCCCGGAACGGTTGAGCATGTGCTGCGAGGCGAAGAAGGCGTGGAACGCCTGTTGTTCGCGGACCATGCTGGTCATCGGTGTTTCGATCAGGCCAGGGCACAGGCCGTTGACGCGGATGTTGGCGTAGCCGTAGTCGATGGCCATCGAGCGAGTCAGCTGGTTGATGCCACCTTTGGAGACGTTGTAGGCGACGTTGCCGTCGCAGCCCTGCAGGCCGAAGATCGAGCCGATGTTGATGATCGAGCCGCTGCGCTGGGACTCCATCTGCGCCAGCACGTGTTTGCTGGTGAGCATGCTGCCGGTGAGGTTGATGTCCAGCACCCGCTGCCAGTTGGCGGTCGTGGTCTGGGTCACGCTGCCCTGGTCGGCGACGCCAGCGGCATTGACCAGCACATCGATACGCCCGAAGCGGCTGATGACTTCGCTCATCACCTGCTGCACGCGGGGTTCATCACGCACATCCAGGCTCATGAACAGGCCGGGAAAGTCCGCCGGGGCCTCGCCAATGTCCAGGCCGACGACCTGAGCACCCTCGGCCAAGAAGCGGCGCACGCACGCCAGGCCGATACCCGATGCGCCGCCGGTGACCACGGCGACCTTGTTGTGCAAACGAGCCATAACTGAACCTCTGTTTTATTGTTGTGGGGCTTCTGGCGCCGAGTCTAACCGCAGTCGGGGCCGCAGTGATCGTCCGATGAGACTAGCGGGCACAGGCCCTCACCCGGGGAACTTCAAGCGTACCCGCGCGCCCAGCGGCCGGCTCTGGCAAGCCAGGGTCCAGCCTTCTTCCAGCTCCCGGGCGCTGAGCACATCGTTGCGCGCCAGGCGGGTTTCACCCTCGAGCACCGTACACATGCAGGCCCCGCAAAAACCTTCTTCGCAGGATGACGGTACCTCCAGGCCCGCCGCACGGCAGCTTTGCAGCAGAGTATCGCCGGGCTGGCAGGCGACTTCGTGTTGCTGGCCGTCGAGCTCGACCAGCAGCAGCTCGCAGGCCGACTCACTGGCGGCCGCGCGGGCAATGGCTTCTTGCGCTGCGACTTCATCGGGATCGGGCGGGGAGACGAAACGCTCGACATGGATGCACTCGGCGGCCTCGCCCAAGGCCAGCAGGCTGCGCTCGACGGTGTCCATGAACGGCCCCGGGCCGCAGATGAAGTAATCGCCGCCACGCATTTCGCCCACCAGTTGCTGCACCTGGGAGTCGCGCAAAAAACCTTGCAGCGAATCGAGCAGGTGGATCACCTGCAGGCGTTGCGGGTGGTCCTGGCTCAGCTGGCGCAGTTCGTCGCGAAAGATCACCGAGGCTTCGTCGCGGTTGGCATACACCAGCCGGATCGGCCGTTCGCTGCTGTGCAACGTCGACTTGAGGATCGAGATCACCGGGGTGATGCCCGAGCCGCCGCCGAACAGCACCAGCGGCCGCGCCGGGTCGCTGGCCTGGCTTTCATCCAGGCAGAAGTGCCCGGCTGGCGGCAGCACCTCGAGCCAGTCGCCGACCTGCACCTGCTGGTTCATCCAGTTCGATACCCGGCCCCCGGCGACCCGCTTGATGGTCACCTTGGGCCGGGCATCGCACAGCGGCGAGCTTGCCATGGAGTAGCAGCGGGTCAGCAGTTTGCCGGCACAGGGCACGCGAAAGCTCAAGAACTGCCCCGGCTGGTAGCGAAAGCGCTCGCGCAACTGCGCCGGCACCTCCAGTACCAGCGAACGCGCATCGGCGGTTTCGTCGATGACCGCGCAAACCTGCAGCCGATAGCTTCCGGTGGCCGAAACCAGCGAGTCCTGCCCAAGCGCCTGCATGCCCATGTTCATCCTCGCCTCAGATGCCGCTGATCAATTGCGCGTTGTCCACGCGCAGTTCGGCACCGTTGACGAAGTTAGATTCGTCGCTGGCCAAAAACAGCACCACGTTGGCGATATCGCGCGGCGCGCACATGCGGTTCATCGGATCCTGGTCGAGCAGCGCCTGGTCGATCGGCTGGCCACCGGCCAGGGCCTGGGTCATCGGCGTGTTGACGCCGTCCGGGTGCACACTGTTGCAGCGGATGCGATAACCCTGCTGCTTGCAGTGCAGGGCAATGGAGCGGGTCATCGCCGCCACCGCGCCCTTGGAGGCCGAGTAGGCGCAGAACATCGGCATGGCGCCGAGGGCGGCTACCGAGGACATGTTGACGATCGAGCCGCCGCCGCTGTCCTTCATGGCTTCAATGGCATATTTGCAGCCGAGAAAATAGCCGTCGCCGTTGATCTTCTGCACCTTCTGCCAGGTTTCCAGCGAGGTGTTCTCGATGGTTCCGGCCACCAGGATGGCGGCATTGTTGACCAGTACATCGAGGCGCCCGAAGTGCTCCAGGGTGGTCTTGATCACCTGCTGCCAATCGCTTTCGCTGGCGATGTCGTGGCGGATGAACAGCGCATTGCTGCCGATCTGCGCGGCGACTTCGCGCCCGGCCTGTTCATTGAGGTCGGTGAGCACCACCCGGGCGCCCTGGCTGGCCAGCAGCAGGGCGTCCTCGCGGCCGATGCCGCTGGCGGCGCCGGTGACGATGCAGACTTTGCCTTCTACACGTTGCATGGTTGTTCTCCTGATGGTGCGGGGTTGGGGGCGGTGCGCGCGGCGATGTGCGCCGCGGCGCGCCGCCCGGAATAAATGCAGTCGGCCAGGGACAGGCCGGAGACATACAGGTTGGAGGCGACACCCACGGCATTGCGTCCGGCGCTGTACAACCCGGCGATAGGCGTGCCGTGCAGGTCGAGCACCGCGCCGCTGCCCTCGTCGACGCGCAGGCCGCCCAGGGTCAGGGCCGGGCAGGGGAACAGGCGGCTGTCGTAGGACAGGTCCAGCGCATACCAGGGGCCGCTGTCCAGCGGGCAGAGCATGGCTGCCGACTTGCCCAGCGGGTCGGCGATTTCGCCACGGGCCGCACGGCTGTACTGCGCCACGCTCTGACGCAGGTTGCCCACGGGCAAGCCGCAGCGTTCGGCCAGTAGTTCCAGGCTGTTGCCGCGTTTGGCGTTGAACAGCAGGTTGAGCAGCACCGGCAGGCGCTGGAAGTTCCACACCTTGCCCGGGCCGACCTGCTTGAGCGCCTGGCGCACCAGGGCGCGATTGAGGATCAGGATGGCCTTGCCGTTCTGCTCCTCGACCATGGCATGGCCGAGGGTGGCGCCGTACACCTCTTCGTTGCAGTAGCGCTGGCCGAAGCCGTTGACGATCATGCCGCGGGCCCAGGCCAGCGGTGGGTTGATAAAGCGCCAGGCGCTGACCTTGTCCATGCGTGCCAAGGTGCCCCCGGCGCTCTGGCCCAGGAGCAGGCCGCTGCCATCGCAGGCGGTGGTGCCCAGCGGCAGGCCGGCCAGGTACTGCGGCGCATGCCGGGCTACCAGGGCGCGGTTGAAGATGAAGCCGCCACAGCTGAGCAGCAGGCCTTTTTCGGCGCGGATCAGGGTGCGCACTGCATGGCGCTGCTCGATCTGCCGCAGGCGCTTGCGCAGCATGTCGGCCAGCGCCGGGGCGTACATATGGATGGCACTGGCCCAGCGCGCCAGGCGTGCATGGCGGCGGGCAGCGCGGCTATCGGCAGGCAGTTGCCAGGCCACCACACCGACTACCCGGTCGTGGTTGTCCAGAACCAGTTGGCGGACTTCGCACTGGCTGCGCAGGCGCACGCCCAGCTTCAAAGCGCTGGCGCGCAGCGGCGCAAACAGGCTGGCACCGGACATGCCCGGGCCTTTGGCCCGGTGGCCGCGCGGTGCGGGGCTTGCCTGCGCGGCGTAGGCCGGCACCGCTTCGTTGCCTGAGTAATAGAGGTAGTATCGGTCGCTGGGGTAGGAGGTTTTCTGCGGCGGCACACTGGCTTCGAAAGCCACGCCGTGGCGTTCCAGCCAGACCAGCTGCTCGCAGCTGCGCTCGCAGAAATCGCGCAAGGTGCCGGCCGATACCGCTTCGCCGACTTCCTGGTTCAAATAGTTGAACATTGCCTCGCTGTTGTCCGGGTACCCGGCGCGCTGCTGGTAGGGCGTGCCGCCGCCGGCATAGACCACGCCACCGCTGAGCGCCGTGGCACCGCCACCGGCGAAGCGGTCCAGGGCCAGCACGCTGAGCCCGCGGCTGGCGGCCTCGATGGCGGCGCAGACACCGGCGCCGCCAAAACCGACCACCACCAGCTCGGCCTGTGCGTGCCAGTGCAACTGTTCGGCACTGTCCACTCGCAGTGGCATCAACCCGTTCAGGCTGCTCATGCGCCGGCCTCAGCCCGCTGCCGCAATCATGCGCGCCGGCGCCGCCGTGGTGGTGTAGCTGCCATCCAGGTACACCAGCGGGGTGATGGTCGGGCTGGTGCGGATGCGCAGGATGCGGCCGATGAAAATGGTGTGGGTGCCATAGGTCATGCGCCCATCCTGGCGGCACAGAATCGACGATTGGGCATCGGCCAGAAACGGAATGCCTTCTTCGCTGGTCTGCCAGTCGCCACGCTCGAAGCGCGCCTCGCCCTTGATCGCGCCGCTGCACAGGTGCGCAAGGTCCTGCTGCTCGACACCGAGGATGTTCACGCAGAAGTCGGCACCGTCTGCCAGGGCGGCATGCGGTGAGGCGCTGGTGTTCACGCAGATCAGCAGCGACGGCGGCTCGGTGCTCAGCGAATCGACCGCGGTGGCGGCCATGGCGAAGCGCTGGGTGCCGTTGCTGGTACTGATGATGGTCACGGATTTGGCCAGGCGGCGCATGGCCTGGAGCATGTCGGCTTTGAGATTGTTGTTGTTCATCGCACGGCCTCTGGTTGGCTTGGAGTGCGATGAATTCTTGCAACCGGCGCAAGGCCCAACATCGTCCGAGGGGACTAGTCGAGGCGCGCCGTCGCTGCATGGTCCGTTTGAGGGATGTTGGCCGCCGGGCGCCTTGCTTGAATGCCGGGGTAGAGGCCGGTTGCGCCTCTGCTGCACGCGCGCCCCGGCGGACGGGGTGATCAGAGGAGAATAACAACATGCTCAACCAAGACCTGATACGCCAGCGTCTGGCCCAGCGCGCCCGCGAGCTGGTGCCGATCCTGCGTGAACGTGCCGCCCATGCCGCGCAACTTGGCCAGCTGCCGGCCGAAACCCTGCGCGATTTCCACGAAGCCGGCTTTTTTCGCATCCTCCAGCCGGCGCGCTGGGAAGGCTACGAGCTGCAGCCGCGGGATTTCTTCGAGGTGCAGATGACCCTGGCCGAAGGCTGCATGTCGTCGGCCTGGGTGCTCGGGGTGGTGGCCATCCACAACTGGCAACTGGCGCTGTTCGACGACCGCGCCGCCCAGGATGTCTGGGGCGAGGATTCCAGCGTGCTGATTTCTTCGTCCTATATGCCGGTGGGCAAGGTCGAGCGTGTCGAGGGCGGCTTCAAGCTCAGTGGACGCTGGGGTTTTTCCTCGGGCAGCAAGCACTGCCAGTGGGCATTTCTCGGCGCCCTGGTACCGCCCGAAGAAGCCGGCGGGGCGCCGGACTACCGGACCTTCCTGGTGCCGCGCAGCGACTACCAGATCATCGACAACTGGAACGTCATGGGCCTGGAGGCGACTGGCTCTCACGACATCCAGGTGAGCGATGCCTTCGTCCCCGACTACCGCACCCACCGCGCTGTCGACGGCTTCATGCAATACAGCCCGGGTAACGCGGTCAACAGTGCGCCGTTGTTCCGCCTGCCGTTCGGGCAGATCTTCGTGCGCGCGGTGTCGTCTTCGGCGATTGGGGCCCTGCAGGGCGCGATCGACTTGTTCGTCGAGCACAACCGCAGCCGCGTCGGCGTCAACGACGGGCGCAAGATGCTCCAGGACCCGGCGGCGCAAACCGCCCTGGCCAATGCCATGGTCTGCGTCGACGAGTGCCGCACGGTGTTGCTGCGCAATTTCGATTTCATGCTCCAGGCCGCCGAGGCCGGCGAAGCGCTGGCCATGCAGGCGCGGGTGAAGATGCGCTACGACTCGGCGCTGGTCGCCGACAAGTGCGCCAAGGCGGTGGCCGAGCTGATGTTCAACAGCGGCGCCTCGACGATCTTTCGCAGCCACGCCATCAACCGCGCCTTTCGCGACATTCATACCGGCCGCGCCCACGTCGCCAACAACCCGGCCAAGTACGCCTGGAACCTGGGCGGCGTGAGCATGGGCCAGGACAGCAGCGACTTCTTCCTCTGAACCGGTCGAACACAGAAACCGGCTAGTCCGTTTGCGGGATTCGAGCGGCGCGGCGATCCCCGAGCATGGTGGCAAGGCGCGGGTCCCAGGCGCCGACCGAGCCGTTAACAAGAACAAGGATCAAGCATGAAATTCTCATTGATTTACGAAGCACAGACGGTGGACTCCAGTCGCGAAGGCGACCGCAAGATCTTCGATGACACCGTCGAGCAGGCGGTGCTGGCCGACCAGCTCGGTTTCGACACCTTCTGGTGCGTGGAGCACACCGCACTGAGCAACTACTCGCACATGTCGGCGCCGGAAACCATGCTCGCCTTTGTTGCCGGCAAAACCGAGCGCATCGGCATTGGCCATGGCGTGGTGTGCCTGCCGCCGGCGATGAACCACCCGGTCAAGGTCGCCGAGCGCATCGCTACCCTCGACCTGCTGTCCAAGGGCCGGGTGCATTTTGGCGTGGGCAAGGGCGGCACCCAGCAGGAGGCCGGTACCTTCGGCTACGACCTGGCGACCCTGCAGCCGCAGATCGATGAAGCCATGTACCTGATCCCGAAAATCTTCGTTCAGGACGAGATCGAGCACCACGGCGACTTCGTGCAGATCCCCAAGCGGCCGATCCATCCCAAGCCGTACCAGGACCCACACCCACCGATGTACCTGGCCTGCACCAACACCGAATCGCTGAAGAACGCTGGTGGCCGCGGCATGGGCGCGCTGGTGCTGGGCTTCGGCGGCCCGGAAGAAATCGCCAAGAAGGTCGAGGTCTATCACCAGGCCTGGGACAACCGTGACGAGAAGAAGCAGGTGGGCTTTCGTCCCAACCGCCATATTGCCGCGCTGTGCCCGGCCATCGTCCTTGACGACAACGAACTGGCGCGGCGCATCGGCATCCGTGGCCAGCGCTACTTCATGGAGTCGCTGGGCTACTGGTACGGCGGCGGCGAGCGTCCGGACCCGGAAAAGTGGAAGGACGATACCTACGTCGACGGCAACGGCCAGGCGGTGATCAAGTCGCGCTTTGCCTCCGAGGAAGTCAGCGTCGACTTCTCCGACCCGACCATGGCGATGATGAACCCCAACCATGCCTATGGCACGGTCGAAGATTGCATCGGTTACGTGCAACGCCTGATCGACGCCGGCGCCGACGAGATCCTGTTCATCTGCCAGATGGGCACCGTGCCGCAATGGGCCCAGCTGGAGACCCTGCGCAACATCGGCGAGAAGGTAATTCCGCATTTTCGCAAGCAGTAAGGGTAAGCATCGCGGGTCAAAGCCGCTCCTGTGTAGGCGCGGGCTTGTCCCGCGAAACTAGCCCGCTCCCGCTAGTCCCAACAGACGATGCCCGGCCTTGCGCGTCGGGCTTGAATAGCGCTCAACACGTCGATCAACGCGAGGATAACAAGCATGGATATCCGCGGTCTGGGTTACGTCACCCTGCTGTCCACCGACCTGGCGCAATGGCGTCATTACGCAACCCAGGTGCTGGGCATGATGGTGGCCGGTGAGGGCGCTGACAGCGCGCACCTGTACCTGAAAATGGACGAGCGCCCGTACCGTATCCTGGTGCTCCGCAGCGAGCAGGACGGCTTCGGTGCCTGCGGTTGGGAGCTGGCCGGCGAGGCCGCGTTCGAGCAGGCGATCGCCGAGCTGCAGCAGGCCGATATCGCGGTTGAGCGCGGCAACGCTGCCCAGGCTGAACTGCGCAAGGTCCAGGCCCTGGCGCAGTTCAGCGACCCGGACGGCAACCGCCACGAGCTGTTCTGGGGCCCGCGCCAGGATTTTGCCCGCTTTGTCTCGCCGGTGGCGGTCAAGGGCTTTGTCACCCATGAGCTGGGCATGGGCCACGTGGTGCTGCCGGCGCCAACCTTTGAGCGCTGCCGCGATTTTTATCAGCGGGTCATGGGCTTTGGTCTTTCGGACCTGATGAAAGTGCGCTTCACCCCTGACCCGGCCGAGCCGGAAAAACGCATTCACTTCCTGCACTGCAACAACGGCCGTCACCACTCCCTGGCGATCTTCGAATGCCCGGTGCCCCATGGCTGCGTGCACATGATGGTCGAGGTCGACGGCCTGGACGAGGTCGGCCGCGCCCTGGACCGCATGCACGCCCACGGCGTCAAGCTCTCGGCCACCCTCGGCCAGCACACCAACGACCAGATGGTCTCGTTCTACATGAAAACCCCGGCAGGCTTTGACCTGGAGTACGGCTGTGACGGCCTGGTGGTCGACTGGAACCAGCACACCCCCTTCGAAAGCACGGTGGTCAGCCACTGGGGCCACGACTTCAGTGTCGGCCGCCAATGAGGACAACGATGATGGACAAACAAATGACCACGGCGCAGATGGTCGGCCAGCTACGTGACGGCATGACCCTCGGCATCGGTGGCTGGGGCCCGCGGCGCAAGCCCATGGCGCTGATCCGCGAGATCCTGCGTTCCGACCTCAAGGACCTGACCGTGGTCGCCTACGGCGGCGCCGACGTCGGCATGCTCTGCGCGGCCGGCAAGGTGAAGAAGCTGGTGTTCGCCTTCGTCTCGCTCGATTTCATTCCGCTCGAGCCGTACTTTCGCAAGGCCCGCCAGGACGCCGCCATCGAGGTGATGGAGATCGACGAAGGCATGCTCCTGCTTGGCCTGCGCGCCGCGGCCATGGGCGTACCGTTCATTCCCACGGCGGTCGGCCTGGGCACCGATGTGCTGCGCCACAACCCGCAGATCAAGCTGGTGGCTTCGCCCTATGCCGACGGCAAGGACTGGGTGGCGATGCCGGCGCTCACGCTCGACGCCGCGCTGATCCACGTCGACCGTGCCGATGCCCGCGGGGTCTGCCAGATCAGCGGCCCCGACCATTACATGGATGACCTGTTCGTCCGCGCTGCCCGCCACAGCTACGTCACTTGCGATCACCTGGTCGACAGCGACTACTTCCACAGTGCGCCGGAGCGCGCTCATCAAGTGTTCTGGGAGCGCAACCTGACCACCGCGGTGGCCCATGTGCCGGGCGGTGCGCACCCCTCGTCGTGCGCGCCGCTGTACGGCTTCGATGTGCCGCACTTCAAGGCCTACACCGCCTCGGCCCAGGCCGAGGAGGGCTGGCAGGCCTATGTCGAGCAATTTGTCGCCTGCTCCCACGAGCAGTACCTGGAACAGGTCGGTGGCCTGGCCGCCATCCGCCAGCTTCCCCTGCCGGTTTTCTAAGCGAGTTTCCCTATGACCACGCCAGCTACGACGTACAGCCTCGCCGAACTGATGATCTGCGCCGCCTCCGAGGCCTGGCGCGACGACGGTGAAGTCCTGGCCACCGGCATCGGGGTGATCCCGCGCCTGGCCGCCTCCCTGAGCATGCTGACCAGCAACCCGCAGCTGTTGATGACCGACTCGGAAGCCTACATGGTCGCTGAACCGGTACCCCTCGGCGCGCGCAACGGCTATCAAGCCAAGCGCGATAGCTGGATGGGTTTTTCGCGAATCTTCGACAACGTCTGGGGCGGCAAGCGCCACGCGCTGGTCGGTCCGATCCAGATCGACCGCTTCGGCCAGGCCAACCTGTCGTGCATCGGCGACTACGCCCGGCCCAAGGCGCAGATGCTCGGGGTGCGCGGCCTGCCGGGCAACTCGATCAGCCATGCCAACTCGTTTTTCGTGCCCAGCCACAACCGCCGGGTGTTCGTCGAAGGCGAGGTCGATATGGTCTCGTCGATCGGCTACAACCCCGCGCGCCTGGCCCGTGGCTGGGCGCTGGACGAGGTGGACATCCGCCTGATCGTCACCGACCTGTGCGTCCTCGATTTCCAGGGCCCGCAGCACCAGGTGCGGATTCGCTCGCTGCACCCGGGGGTGAGCGTCGACGAGGTCCAGGACAACACCGGCTTCGCCTTGCAGGTGGACGCCGATTGCCCGGTCACCGCCGCGCCAAGCGAGGCGCAGCTGCAGCTGATCCGTCGCCTCGACCCGCACAACCTGCGGGCCAGCCAGTTGAAAGACAACCCCGCCGGCCAGCGCAACCTGCGTTGAGCCGGGCCCGGGCAGTACGCCTTGCCGGAGAAGCAATCGATGAGCGAGCAGAACAATAACAACCAGGCCGAGGTGGTGCTGTACGAGGTCCGTGGCGAGGTGGCCATGGTCACCATGAACCGCCCGGAGTACCACAATGCCCAGAACTCGCGCATGACCTACGCGCTGGACGCGGCGTTTCGCCGGGCCTGCGCCGACGACGCGATCAAGGTCATCGTGCTGTGCGGGGCCGGCCGGCATTTTTCGGCCGGCCACGACATCGGCACGCCGGAGCGCGACGTCAACCAGAGCTTCGAGCGCGTCAGCCTGTGGTACGACCACGTCGACAAGCCGGGCGGCGAGTTTCTCTATGCCCGCGAGCAGGAAGTGTACCTGGGCATGTGCCGGCGCTGGCGCGAGATGCCCAAGCCGACCATCGCCATGGTCCAGGGCGCGTGCATTGCCGGCGGCCTGATGCTGGCCTGGGTCTGCGACCTGATCGTCGCCAGCGAGGATGCCTACTTCACTGATCCGGTGGTGCGCATGGGCATCCCCGGGGTCGAATACTTTGCCCACGTGCATGAGCTCAACCCGCGGATCGCCAAGGAGTTCCTGTTCATGGGCACACCGATGCCGGCGCCGCGCGCCTACCAGATGGGCATGGTCAACCGGGTGGTGGCGCGCGAGGCCCTGGAGCAGGAAACCCTGGCCATCGCCGAACGCATTGCGCAGATGCCGCGCCTGGGCCTGCAACTGAGCAAGCAGGCGGTGAACAATGCCGAGGACCTGATGGGCAAGCGCGCGACCATGGACATGGTATTCGGCCTGCATCACTTCGCCCACGCCCACAACGAACTGGTGTCCGGCGACCGCCTGGGTGGCTACGACGCCCGCGCCATGGCCAGTTCCCAGCGCAAGCCGGAGGGGGCGTAAGCATGACGGTCTGCCTGCAAACACCGCTCACCGAACTGCTGGGTTGTCGCTACCCGATCATCCAGACCGCCATGGGCTGGGTTGCCGAGCCGCAACTGGTGGCCGCCACCGGCAACGCCGGCGGCTTCGGCTTTCTGGCCGGGGCAACCATTGAACCGGCGCGCATGGAGGCGGCGATCGTCGAAACCAAGCGTCTCAGCGCCCAGCCGTTCGGGGTCAACTTTCACATGTACCAGGCCAATGCCGCCGACATCGTCGAGCTGGTGCTGCGCCACAAGGTCAAGGCGGTGAGTTACAGCCGCTCGCCGGGCAAGCAGATGATCGCCCGGCTCAAGGACGCCGGCGTAGTGTGCATACCCACGGTCGGCGCCCTCAAGCATGCGCAGAAAGCCGTGGAAATGGGCGCCGATGCAGTGACCATCCAGGGCGGCGAGGGCGGCGGGCATACCGGTTCGGTGCCGACTTCGCTGCTGCTCGGCCAGGTGGTCGATGCGCTCAAGGTGCCGGTGGTGGCCGCCGGCGGTTTCAAGGACGGCCAAGGCCTGGTCGCGGCCCTGGCCTATGGCGCGGCGGGCATTGCCATGGGCACGCGCTTTTTGATGAGTGCAGAAAGCCCGGTGCCAACCGCAACCCTGGCCCGTTACCTGGCGGTCAAGGACCCGGCGGCCGTGATTGTCAGCCGCGCCATCGACGGCATGCCGCAACGGATGATCCGCAACGAGCTGCTCGATGCGCTGGAAGCCAGCGGCGGCCTCAAACGCTGGTTGCTGGCGCTCAAAAGCGGCCTGGCCTACCGCCGCCACAGCGGCACCAGCCTGGCGCAGTTGCTCGCCAGCGCCCTGAAAATGCGCGGCAGCGGCGAACTGAGCGCGGCGCAGGCGCTGATGGCCGCCAACGCGCCGATGGTGATCCAGAAGGCCATGGTCGATGGCCTGCCGGCCGAGGGCGTACTGCCGGCCGGGCAAGTGGCCGCGAGCATTCATAGCCTGCCGAGCTGCGCCGAACTGATCGAACAGATCGTCCGTGACGCCGAAGCGCGCCTGGGCGAACTGAGCCGCCGTATTTCATGAAGGGGAAAGGCATGAGCACATTTAGCGTCACTATCGACAACGGCATCGCCGAGCTGGTCTTCGACCGGCCACCGGTCAATGCCTTCGACTGCCAGGGCTGGGCGGCGATCGCCAGCGCCATCGAAGCGCTGGGCCGCGATGCGCAGGTGCGGGTGATCGTCATCCGCGCCGAAGGCCGCGGCTTCTGCGCCGGCGTCGATATCAAGGAACTGGCCGCCGACGGCAACCTGATCGTCGCGGTCAACAAGGGTAACTACGACAGTTTCAAGGCCATTCACCGCAACCCGAAACCGGTGATCGTCGCCGTGCACGGCTTTGTCCTGGGTGGTGGTATCGGTATCTGCGGCGCCGCCGACATCGTCGTCGCCGCCGACTGCGCGCGCTTTGGCGTGCCTGAGGTGGACCGCGGCGCCATGGGCGGCGGTGCCCACCTGCAGCGCCTGTTCCCGGTGCAGAAGGTGCGCCACATGTACTTCACCGGCGAGATGATCGATGCCGCCCAAGCCTACCGCCTGGGCGCCGTCGAACGGGTGGTCAAGCGCGAGGCGTTGCGCGAGACCGCCCTGCAGATCGCCCGCAGCATTGCCGCCAAGAGCCCGGCGATGATCGCCCTGGCCAAAGAAGCGCTCAACGGCATCGAGGACGGCAATCTGGAAGACAAATACCGCTGGGAGCAGGGCTTCACCCTCGAAGCCTACCGCACCCAGGATTCCCAGGAAGCGCGTGACTCGTTCGTCGAGAAGCGCGATGCCCACTTCAACGGCTGAAGGCACCGCCATGGACCTGACTTACACTGCGGCCCAACAGGCTTTCCGCGCCGAGGCACGGGCCTGGCTTGCGGCCAACGTACCAGCGCAACCGCTGCAATCATTCGACACAGAGCTTGGCTTTGCCCAGCATCGGGCCTGGGAGGCCCGGCTCAACGAAGGCCGCTGGGGCATGGTCACTTGGCCGACCGAGCTGGGCGGGCGTGGCTGCGACCTGATCGAATGGCTGATTTTCGAAGAAGAGTACTACCGCGCCGGGGCGCCAGCGCGGGTCAACCAGAACGGCATCTTCCTGCTCGGCCCGACCCTGATGGAGTACGGCAGCGAAGCGCAGAAAGCGCGCTTTCTGCCGCGCATGGCCAACGGCCAGGACATCTGGGCCCAGGGCTGGTCGGAGCCGGGTGCCGGTTCCGACATGGCGGCGATCCGCTCAAAAGCCGAGCGGGTCGGCGATCACTATGTGATCAACGGCCAGAAAACCTGGTCGACCCGGGCGGTCTGGGCTGATTGGGTGTTCGGCATCTTTCGCACCGACCCCAACTCCCAGCGCCACCATGGCCTGACCTTCATCCTGTTGCCGCTCGACACCCCCGGCATCAGTGTACGGCCGATCCCGCAGCTCAATGGCTTGCCGGGTTTTGCCGAAATCTTCTTCGATGACGTCAAGGTGCCGGTGGAGAACGCCCTGGGCGGCGAGGGCATGGGCTGGCACGTGGCGATGTCTACTGCCGGTTTCGAGCGCGGGCTGATGCTGCGCTCGCCGGCACGCTTTCAGGAAACCGCCCGGCGCCTGGTACAGCTGTACCTGGCCAACCGCGAGGCCGCCGACCGAGACCCGGCCATTGCCGAGGCGGTGATGCGCGCCTGGCTGGACGCCGAGGCCTACACCCTGGCGACCTACATGACCGCCTCGCAACTGGTCAAGGGCGGCAAGATCGGCCCGGAATCCTCGACCAACAAGATTTTCTGGTCGGAGCTCGACCAGCGCATGCACGAAACCGCCCTGAGCATCCTTGGCCTGCGCGCCGAGCTGCTGCCCGAGGCGCCGGCCGCCGGCGATGTCGGCCAGTGGCTGGACGGTTTCCTGTTTGCCCAGGCCGGGCCGATCTATGCCGGCACCAACGAGATCCAGCGCAACATCATCGCCGAGCGCATGCTCGGCATGCCCCGCGCCTGAGGAGCAGACCATGGACTTTAGTTTCAGCAGCGATCAATTGCTGTTCCAGGACAACGTGCGCAGCTTTCTGCTCAATGAAGTGACCCCGGAACGCCTGCGTGAACTGTGGCAGAGCGACAGCGGGCGCTGCGCTGCGCTGTGGGGGCAATTGGTGGAACTGGGCCTGAGCGCCATCACCGTGCCGGAAGCCTGCGGCGGCATGGGCATGAACGAACTGGATTTCATCCTCCTGGCCCAGGAGTGCGGGTACGCCGGGTTACCCGAGCCGCTGGTGGACACCATTCTGGTTGGCGTGCCGCTGCTCGCCGGCCTTGATGCGCAGCATGCGCCGCTCCAGCAGCGCTGGCTGGCGCGGATAGCCGAGGGCCGGGCGCGCCTGGCGGTGGCCGAACCGGGCAATCCGCTGGTCAGCGATGCGCATGTCGCCGACCTGCTGTTGCTGGCCCATGGCGACGAGGTGCATGCCGTGGAGCGCAGCGCGGTGAGCCTCATCCGCAATGCGTCGGTAGACCCCAGCCGCCAGTTGTTCCAGGTGCAGTGGACACCGAGTGCTTCTACCTGCGTGGCCAGCGCTGAACAGGCGCAGCACTTGTGGGCTGGCGCGTTCAACCGCGGCGCCCTGGGCAATGCCGCGCAACTGCTGGGGCTGGCCAAGCGCATGGTCGACCTGGCAGTGGACTACAGCTTCGAGCGCAAGCAGTTCGGCAAACCGGTGGGCTCGTTCCAGGCGGTCAAGCACCTGATGGCTAATGTCGCAGTGCAGATCGAGTTCGCCAAGGGCCCGCTGTACCGCGCCGCCCATGCCGTTGCCCATAACCTGCCGGGCCAGGCCGTGCAGGTGTCCCACGCCAAGCTTGCTTGCGCCGAAGCGGCGGCGCTGGCGGCGAAGAACGCCATCCAGGTGCACGGCGCCATGGGTTACACCTGGGAGGTCGACCTGCAGCTGTTCATGAAGCGTGCCTGGGCCCTGGACAAATGCTGGGGCGACCGTGGCCTGCACAAGGCGCGGGTACGCGCCGCGCTATTCGACACTGGCCTGGCGATTGGCGCCGGCAGCACATTCTGATCCTGTCTTGTTGAGGTAGACCATGCCTGAAGCCTATATCGTCGACGCCCTGCGCACGCCCACCGGGCGGCGCAAGGGCGGCCTGAGCCAGATTCACGCCGCCGACCTGGGCGCCCATGTGCTGCGTGCGCTGGTCGAGCGTAACGGCATCCCCGAAGACGACTACGACGACGTGATTTTCGGTTGCGTCGACACCATCGGCCCGCTGGCCGGCGACATCGCCCGCACCAGCTGGCTGGCTGCCGGGCTCTCCGAGCAGGTCCCCGGTACCACCATCGACCGCCAGTGCGGTTCGTCCCAGCAGGCCGTGCACTTTGCTGCGCAAGCGGTGATGAGCGGCACCCAGGACGTGGTGATCGCCGGGGGCGTGCAGACCATGACCCAGATCCCGATTTCCTCGGCCATGACCGCCGCCGGACCCCTGGGTTTTCAAGACCCGTTCAGCGGCTCCGAGGGCTGGGTGCGGCGTTACGGCGCGCAGCCACCGACCCAGTTCCGCGCAGCGCAGATGATTGCCGAGCACTGGGACCTGAGCCGCGGCGAACTTGAGGCCTACGCACTGGAATCTCACCAGCGGGCCTTGCGTGCCATTGAGCACGGTTACTTCGAGCGCGAGATCGTCCCGCTGGCGGGGGTCGAGCATGACGAGACGCCGCGCCACACCAGCCTGGCGAAGATGGCCGAGCTGGAATACCTGTTTGGTTGTGACCGGGTGACGGCGGCGGTGTCGAGCCAGACCTGCGATGCTGCCAGTGCCTTGCTGATCGTCTCGGGGACGGCCTTGAAGCGCTACGGCCTGACGCCGCGGGCGCGCATTCATCACCTCAGCGTACGCGGCGACGACCCGGTGTGGATGCTCACCGCACCGATCCCGGCCACCGCCCATGCGCTCAAGCGCGCCGGCATGACCCTGGCCGACATCGACCGGGTGGAAATCAACGAAGCCTTCGCCTCGGTGGCCATGGCCTGGCTCAAGGAGACCGGCTACCCCCACGCGCAGACCAACGTCAATGGCGGCGCCATCGCCCTCGGCCACCCGCTCGGCGCCACCGGCACGCGGCTGATGTGCAGCCTGCTCCATGAGCTGGAGCGCAGTGGCGGCCGCTATGGCCTGCAGACCATGTGCGAAGGCGGCGGCCAGGCCAACGTGACCATTATCGAGCGCCTGTAGGCGCCAGCAACCACACAGGGGAGAGCGACAATGCACAGCTGCAAGAACCGCGTAGTGATCATCACCGGCGCCGGCGGCGGGCTCGGCCGCGCCTATGCCCAGGCCTTTGCCAGCGAAGGCGCGAAGGTGCTGGTCAACGATATCAACCGTGATGCGGCCCAGGCGGTGGTGGCGCAGATCCAGGCGGCAGGCGGCGTGGCGGCGGCCAACAGCGACGACATCACCCGCTATGACGACGCCGGGCTGATCGTGCGCCAGGCCATCGAGACCTTTGGTGGCCTGGATGTGCTGGTCAACAACGCCGGCATCTGCCGCGACCGGATGTTCGCCAGCCTCACCGAGGCGGACTGGGATGCGGTGATGGCCGTGCACCTCAAGGGCCACTTTTGCCTGGCCAGCCATGCCGTGCGCTACTGGCGCGAGCAGGTCAAGGGCGGCGCCAAGCTCACCGCGCGGATCATCAACACCAGTTCCGGCGCCGGCTTGCAGGGCTCGATTGGCCAGTCCAACTATGCTGCGGCCAAGGGCGGTATTGCTTCGCTGACCCTGGTGCAGGCGGCGGAGCTGGGGCGCTACGGCATCACCGCCAACGCCCTGGCGCCGGCGGCGCGTACCGGTATGACCGAAGCAGTGTTTGCCGAGGTGATGAAGCGGCCGGAGCAGGGCTTTGACTACTTCGCCCCGGAGAATGTCGCGCCATTGGTGGTGTGGCTCGGTTCGGCGGCGTCCCAGGCGGTGACCGGGCAGATGTTTGAAGTCGAGGGCGGCAAGTTGTCGATTGCCGACGGCTGGCGGCGCGGGCCCCAGGTGGATAACCAGGGGCGCTGGGCGCTGGCTGATGTGGGCGCAGCGGTGGAGCACCTATTGGCTGAGTCGCTGCCAGCACAGAAAGTCTATGGCAGTTGATTGAGGTTTTGCGCCGATGAGGCGGGCCGCGCCATCCGCGAGGGTGGCGCGGTTTTTTGCATTTATGGGCTGGCTGCACTGGCCCTATCGCTGGCAAGCCAGCTCCCACAGGTCCCGTACCAACCTTGAGGGCACTGCCAATCCAGTGGGAGCCGGACTTGCCGGCGATCGAGCGCGCAGCGGTCGCAATCCAGCCGCCACCTGATGTGCTGGCAGTGCTGGCCCTATCGCTGGCAAGCCAGCTCCCACAGGTCTCGCACCAACCTTGAGGGCACTGCCAATCCAGTGGGAGCCGGACTTGCCGGCGATCGAGCGCGCAGCGGTCGCAATCCAGCCGCCACCTGATGTGCTGGCAGTACTGGCCCTATCGCTGGCAAGCCAGCTCCCACAGGTCCCGTACCAACCTTGAGGGCACTGCCAATCCAGTGGGAGCGGGCTTGACCCGCGATCGGCTGCAATCCAGGCACATCGGCCATACGGACTAGGCGAGGCAAACGATTCTGCCGCCAACGCATCTGGCCACACTCGCCGGTACATCCGCCAGACGAGTAAAAGGCGCCGCGATGGAATTTGCATTCAGCGACGAACAGGAAATGATCCGTACTTCGGCCGAGGGCTTTCTCGCCGATGTCTCCAATTGCGCCGCCGTGCGCGCGGCCATGGGCAGCGACAAAGGCTACGACCCGGCCCTCTGGCAGCGCCTGTGCACCGAGATGTACTGGCCGGCGATTCACATCCCCGAGGCCTACGGTGGCCTGGGCCTGGGCTTTGTCGAACTGAACATCCTGCTCGAACAGATGGGCCGGCGGTTGTTCTGCTCACCGTTCTTCGCCACCGCCTGCCTGGCCACACCCGCTTTGCTGCTGACCGCTGACGAGGCGCAAAAAAACACCTGGCTTGCGCCCATTGCCGAGGGCCGCCTCACCGCCACCCTGGCGTTCACTCGCGGCAGCGGCTGGGGCGCGGAGGATATCCAGGCCACGGCCAGCGCCGAAGGCGAGGGCTTTGTCGTCGATGGCCTGTTCGGCCAGGTGATCGACGGCGACTGCGCCGGCTTGTTGATCGTTGCTGCCCGTACTCCGGGCAGCACCAGTGAGAGCGGGATCAGCCTGTTTGCCGTCGAGGCCGGCCGCGAAGGCATCGAGCGCCAGTGGCTGCCGACCATGGACCAGACCCGGCGCCTGGCGCGCCTGCAGTTCAACCGCGTCTATCTGGGCCCCGAGGCACTGCTGGGTGAGGTCGGCAACGCTTGGCCGGCCTTGCACAAGGTGCTGCAGTTGGCCTGCATTGGTCTTGCCGCAGAGCAGGTCGGCGGGGCCCAGCAGGTCCTCGACCTGAGCGTCGCGTATATGCAGGAGCGCCAGCAGTTCGGCCGCCCGATCGCCAGCTTTCAGGCCCTCAAGCACCGCGCCGCCGACATGATGCTGCAGGTCGAGTGCGCACGCTCGGCCAGCTACTACGCCGCCTGTGTGGCCCAGGAAGTGCTCGACCCGCAGGGCGACCCGCAGGTGGCCGCCGAGCTGCCGCTGGCCGCCGCCCTGGCCAAGGCGCAGTGCTCGCAAAGCTATTTTCACTGTGCGGCGGAGTCGATCCAGCTGCATGGCGGCGTCGGTTTCACCTGGGAATACGACCCACACCTGTATTTCAAGCGTGCCCGCGCCAGCGAGAGCTACCTCGGCGCACCGGCCTGGCATCTGCAGCAGATCGCCACGCTGATCATCGGAGAGCAGCCATGAAAATCAGTTTCAGTGAACAGGACGAGCGCTTTCGTCAGGAGGTCGCCGACTGGCTGGCCGGCAACCTTTGCGGTGAGTTCGAGCCCCTGCGCTTTCGCGGTGGTCCGGGCGACGAACACATGTACCCGCAGCAGCGCAAAGCCTGGGAGCGCAAGCTGGCCGAAGGCCGCTGGACCTGTGTCGGCTGGGCGCCGGAGCATGGCGGCCGGGGCTTGTCGATCAGCCAGCAGGTGATCTTCCATGAAGAGTACGCCCGCGCCGGCGGCCCCGGGCGCATGGGTCATATCGGCGAAGGCTTGGCCGGGCCGACCATCGCCGCCTTCGGCAACGACGAGCAAAGGCGCCGCCTGCTGCCCGGCATCGTCAGCGGCACGCAGTTTTGGTGCCAGGGCTACTCGGAACCAAGCGCAGGCTCCGATCTTGCCAACGTCAAGACCCGCGCCAGTCTTGAACACGGCAGATGGGTGATCAACGGCCAGAAGGTCTGGACCTCGCTGGCCCACGAGTCGGACTGGTGCTTCGTGATCGCCCGCACGGAGCCTGGCAGCGTCGGCCATCGCGGCCTGTCGTTCCTGCTGGTGCCGATGGCCCAGGCCGGCATCAGCGTGCGGCCGATCGAGCAGATGACCGGTACCTCGGAATTCAACGAAGTGTTCTTCGACAACGCCAGCACCGATGCCGCCAACCTCATCGGCCAGCCGGGTGACGGCTGGAAGATCGCCATGGCCTTGCTCGGCTTCGAGCGCGGGGTCTCGACCCTCGGTCAGCAGATGCAGTTTGCCAACGAACTGAACGAGGTCATCGCCATCGCCAAGGCCAATGGCGCAGCCCGCGACCCGCTGCTGCGCCAGCGCCTGGCCGAAGCCTGGTGCGGCTTGCGGATCATGCGCTACAACTCGCTGCGCATGCTCTCCGGTGCCCAGGACGGCGCGCTGCGCAAGGAGGCGACCATCTACAAGCTGTTCTGGTCCAGCTGGCACGCCAACCTCGGCAAGCTGGCCATGGACGTGCTCGGCCCCGACGCCGAACTGCTCGAGGCCGCGCCCTACCAGCTCACCCGGCTGCAATCGCTGTACCTGTTCAGTCGCGCCGACACCCTGTACGGCGGCAGCAACGAGATCCAGCGCAACATCATCGCCGAGCGCGCCCTGGGCATGCCCAAAGAACCGCGCCTGCGTCCCTGACCGAAGGAGTTAGTCGATGTCCACCCCCAACTATGTAGCGGGCCATGGCCTGTTGCGCGGCAAGTCCGTGCTGATCACTGCGGCGGCCGGTTCCGGTATCGGTTTTTCCGCCGCCTTGCGTGCCGCCGAAGAGGGCTGCCGGGCTTTGATGATCAGTGATATCCACGAAGGCCGCCTGTACGAGGCGGTGGGCAAGATTCGCCAGGCCACTGGGCTTGCCGAGGTATTTGGCGTGCTGTGCAACGTCACCGACGAAGCCCAGGTGCAGCACCTGGTCAGCTGCGCCGAGCGCGACCTGCACGGCGTTGATGTGCTGATCAACAACGCCGGCCTCGGCGGCTCACGGGCGCTGGTCGACATGCCCGACCAGGAGTGGCAGCGGGTGCTCGACGTCACCCTCACCGGCACCATGCGCATGACCCGCGCGATGTTGCCGAAGATGATGGAGCGCCGCGCCGGGGTCATCGTCAACAACGCCTCGGTGCTCGGCTGGCGCGCGCAGAAGGAGCAATCGCACTACGCCGCGGCCAAGGCCGGGGTCATGGCCCTGACCCGTTGCGCGGCGGTCGAGGCGGCCAGCCACGGTATCCGCATCAATGCGGTCAGCCCGAGTATCGCCCTGCATGATTTTCTCGCCCGCTCCGCACCCCAGGCAGTGCTTGAACAGCTGGCGGCCAACGAAGCCTTCGGTCGCGCCGCCGAAGTCTGGGAGGTGGCCAACGTGATGATGTTCCTGGCCAGCGACTACAGCTCGTACATGACCGGCGAAGTGCTGTCGGTTTCCAGCCAGAGGGCCTGAGTATGACCCGCATATTCGACACGCCGCACGCCTTGCACGAAGCCGTCGGCGAGGTGCTGGGCGTCAGCGACTGGCTGCTCATCGACCAGGCGCGCATCGACCTGTTCGCCGAGGCCAGTGGCGATCACCAGTGGATTCATGTCGACCCGCAGCGCGCCGCCAGCGGCCCGTTTGGCGCCTGCATCGCCCACGGCTACCTGAGCCTGGCCCTGGTCAACCTGTTCCTGCCGCAGATCGTCGACGTGCGCGGCATCGCCATGGGCGTCAACTATGGCTGCGAACGCGTGCGTTTTCCCAGCGTGGTGCCGGTGGGTTCGCGGGTGCGGGGCAATGCCCAGCTGATCAGCGCCGAGCAGGTCAGTGGCGGCGTGCAGGCGGTGATCCGCGTCAGCGTCGAAATCGAGGGCCAGCAGCGCCCGGGTTGTGTGGTCGACACCATCAGCCGTTATTACCCCGCCTGAATCCAGGCATCGGAGCACTTGAACATGAATGAAGCCGTTATCGTTTCTACCGCCCGCACGCCGATCGGCAAGGCCTTTCGCGGTGCTTTCAACGACACCGAAGCGCCTGCTCTCGGCGGCCATGTGCTGCGCGAGGCCGTACGGCGCGCGGGCATCGAGGCCGACCAGGTCGATGATGTGATCATCGGCGCCGCCGCCCAGCAGGGCACCCAGGGCTACAACCTCGGGCGCTTGTGCGCGATTGCCGGCGGCCTGCCGTCGTCGGTGGCCGGGATGGCCGTCGAGCGCCAGTGCGCCTCGGGCCTGATGAGCATTGCCCTGGCGGCCAAGGGCATTATCTGCAATGAAATCGACATCGCCGTTGCCGGCGGCCTGGAGTCGATCTCGCTGGTGCAGAACAAGCACAAGAACCTCTACCGCAATCAGTCCAGCGCCGTGCTTGAGCGCGACCCGCAGGCGTACATCCCGATGATCGAAACCGGCGAAATCGTTGCCCAGCGCTACGGCGTGTCGCGCCACGAGCAGGATGCCTATGCCTTGCAGAGCCAGATGCGCACCGCCCAGGCGCAAGCCGCTGGCCTGTTCGACCTGGAACTGGCGCCGCTGAGCACACGCAAGGCGATCGTCGACAAGGCCAGCGGCGAGACCCGCTTCGAGACCGTGACCTTGCTGCACGACGAATGCAATCGCGCCGACACCACCCTGGCCAGCCTCACCGCGCTGGAGCCGGTGTGGCAGGGCGGGCAGTGGACCGAGCCCGGGCGTTTCATCACTGCCGGCAACGCCTCGCAGCTGTCTGACGGCGCATCGGCCTCGGTGTTGATGAGCGCCAAGCGGGCCGAACAACGCGGCCTCGCACCGCTGGGTATCTATCGTGGCCTGGCGGTGGCCGGTTGCAATGCCGATGAGATGGGCATCGGCCCGGTCTACGCCATTCCCAAACTGCTCAAGCGCCATGGCCTGAGGGTTGAGGACATTGGCCTGTGGGAGCTCAATGAAGCCTTCGCCAGCCAGGTTTTGTACTGCCGCGATACTCTGGGTATCGACAACCAGCGCCTGAACGTCAACGGCGGGGCGATTGCCATCGGCCACCCGTTTGGCATGTCGGGTGCGCGCATGGTTGGCCACGCCCTGATCGAGGGCAAGCGCCGCGGCGTGCGCTATGTGGTGGTAAGCATGTGTATTGGCGGTGGCATGGGCGCCGCTGCATTGTTCGAGGTGGCTTGAGCATGAACCTACCGACTGCGCAGGAAGTCCAGGGCCTGATGGCCCGTTACATCGAGCTGGTCGATGCCGGGGATATCGAGGCGATCGTGCAGATGTACGCCGATGACGCCACGGTCGAAGACCCGTTTGGCCAGCCGCCGATCCACGGCCGCGAGCAGATTGCCGCGTTCTATCGCCAGGGTTTGGGCGCGGGCAAGGTCCGCGCCTGCCTGACCGGGCCGGTACGGGCCAGCCATAACGGCTGCGGGGCGATGCCGTTTCGCGTCGAGATGGTCTGGAACGGCCAGCCCTGTGCACTGGATATCATCGATGTGATGCGCTTTGATGAGCACGGCCGGATCCAGACGATGCAAGCCTACTGGAGCGAGGTCAACCTCAGCGTGCGCGAGCCGCAGTAGGGTTCAGGCAAGGCCCACCCCACCGGGGTGTGGCCTTGCGGGAGGCAGCGCTTACTGCGACTTTGCCGCGTCGAGAAACGCCGGGCGCTCGCCGCCACCATGCACGGCAATGTCGGCGCCGCTGACATAACGGGCCAGTGACGAGGCCAGGTACAGGCAGCTGTCACCGATGTCTTCGGGGCTGGCCAGGCGTTGCAGCGGGATGGTCGCCGCGACCTCGGCCAGGTCGCCTTCATCGCCATAGTGCAGGGCTGCCTGCTCGGTGAGGATCAGCCCGGCGGTGACGGCGTTGACCCGTACCTTGGGTGCCCACTCTACCGCCAGCGAGCGGCTCAGGTTGAGCAAGCCGGCCTTGGCCGCGCCGTAGGCGGCAGTGCCGGGGGAAGGGCGGGTGGCGCTGACGCTGCAGATATTGATGATGCTGCCGCCGTCGGCCTGGGCCTGCATGATGCGGTTGGCCTGCTGACTGAGGTTCAGCGGTGCCAGCAGGTTCAGGCGGATGATCGATTCGCTGAAGCGCGGCGAGGCGCTGGCGGCTTCGGCATAGGGGGCGCCACCGGCGTTGTTGATTAGCACGTCAAGGCGGCCGAAGCGCTCGACGATCGCCACCATCATCTGCTGGACCTGCTCGATGTCCCGCACGTCGCAGGCCAGGAACAGCGCCTCGCGCCCGGCGCTGGCAGGCAATGTGGCAGGCGCCTGGCGCCCGCAGATCACCACCTCGGCGCCGCACTCGAGAAAGCGCCGGCTGATGCCGCGGCCCACACCTTTGCCACCACCGGTGACCAGAACCACCTTGCCGCGAAAATCCATAGGGTCGTGCATGCCTGCCTCGTGTTCGCCACAGTAATGAGCTGGATGCTAGGCAGCGCACGGGCAGGGGCCAACGTCCGAAGGGACTAGTAGTCCTGTCGGACGATGTTGGCGCGGCGGCCGATCTCAATAATCCCGGTACAACAACAAGCCGGGAGGACACCTCATGGGCGCATCAGCGCAAGGGCACGTGGTAACGCTGCCCGATGGTTTGCAGCTGCATTACCAGGATGTTGGCACGGGCGAGGCGGTGGTGTTCATCCACGGCAGCGGCCCGGGCGCCAGCGGGCATAGCAACTTCAAACAGAACTACCCGGCATTCGCCGCGGCCGGGTATCGGGTGATTGTCCCCGACCTGCCCGGTTACGGCGCTTCGAGCAAGCCGCAAACGGTCTATAGCCTGGACTTTTTCGTCAGTGCCCTGGGCGGGTTGCTCGATGCCCTGGATATCCAGCGCTGCGTACTGATCGGCAACTCCCTGGGCGGTGCCATCGCCATCAAGCTGGCGCTGGACCAGCCGCAGCGGGTCAGCCGGCTGGTGCTCATGGCCCCAGGTGGGCTGATGGACAAGGAGCAGTACTACCTGCAAATGGAAGGCATCCAGAAGATGGGCGCCGCCTTTGCCAACGGCGAGCTCAACGATGCCGCCGGCATGCGCCGCCTGCTCAGCCTGCAACTGTTCGACCCGGCGCTGATCAGCGACGAAACCGTGGCCGAGCGCGTCGCGGTGGTGGGCCAGCAGCCGACCTGCGTACTGTCGAGCATGCAGGTACCCAATCTGGCGTCGCGCTTGCCTGCGCTGCAGTGCCCGATCCTCGGCTTCTGGGGCATGAACGACAAGTTCTGCCCGGCTTCCGGCGCGCAGACCCTGCTTGCCGCCTGCAGCCGGATTCGTTTCGTGCTGCTCAGCGAATGCGGGCACTGGGTGATGGTCGAGCACCGCGAACTGTTCAACCGCGAATGCCTGGCGTTCCTCGCGGAGGCACGGGCATGAGCGAGCATTTGCATCGCCAGTATGGCGAAGAGCTGTACCAGGCCCTGTGCAGCGGCAGCACCCTGGTGCCGTTGAGCGAGCGTTGGGCGCAGATCAGCATCGAGGATGCCTACCATATCTCGCTCTACAGCATCGAGCGGCGGGTGGCGGCGGGTGACCGCATCGTCGGCAAGAAGATCGGCGTCACCTCGGCGGCGGTGCAGCGCATGCTCGATGTGCACCAGCCGGATTTCGGTTTTATCACCGAGCAGATGGCCTTTGCCGATGACGCGCAGATTTCCCTGAGCGCCAATCGCCTGATCCAGCCGCGCGCCGAAGGCGAGATCGCCTTCAAGCTCAAGCATGACCTAGTCGGCCCCGGCGTCACCGAGGCCGACGTACTGGCGGCGACCGAGTACGTCATGCCGTGTTTCGAGATCGTCGATTCACGCATCCAGGACTGGCGTATCCGCATCCAGGACACCGTCGCCGACAACGCCTCCTGCGGGGTTTTCGTGCTCGGTGACAGCCAGGTCGATCCGCGCCAGCTCGACCTGCCCAACCTGCGCATGCAGGTGTTCAAGAACGGCGAGCTGATCAGCGAAGGCCTCGGCTCGGCGGTGCAGGGCAACCCGCTGACCGCGGTGGCCTGGCTGGCCAACACCCTGGGCGCCTTCGGCATCCCGTTCAAGGCCGGGGAAATCATCCTTTCCGGCTCGCTGGTGCCGTTGGAGCCTGCCAGGGCCGGCGACCAGTTCTCCCTGACCATCGACGGCCTGGGCTGCGCCCGGGTGTCGTTCTGTGCCTGACCTGCGAGGTTGACGCGAATGAGCAAGAAACTGAAAGCGGCCATTATCGGGCCGGGTAACATCGGCACGGATTTGCTGATGAAAATGTGTCGCTCCGAGTGGATCGAACCGGTGTGGATGGTCGGTGTCGACCCACAGTCCGAAGGCCTCAAGCGCGCCCGCGAACTGGGCGTGAAGACCACCGCCGACGGCCTGGACGGGTTGCTGCCGCACGTACTCGACGATGATATTCGTATCGCCTTCGATGCCACTTCGGCCTATGTGCATGCGCACAACAGCCGCAAGCTCAACGCGCTGGGGGTGATCATGGTCGACCTCACGCCGGCGGCCATCGGGCCGTTCTGCGTGCCGCCGGTCAACCTCAAACAGCATGCGGCGACGCTGGCGATGAACGTCAACATGGTCACCTGCGGTGGCCAGGCGACCATCCCCATGGTTGCGGCGGTGTCGCGCATCCAGTCGGTGGCCTATGGCGAGATCGTCGCCACGGTGTCTTCCGGCTCGGTGGGCCCGGGCACCCGGCAGAACATCGACGAATTCACCCGCACCACCGCCGGTGCCGTCGAGCAGATCGGTGGCGCCCGGCGCGGCAAGGCGATCATCGTCATCAACCCGGCCGAGCCGCCGCTGATGATGCGCGACACCATCCACTGCCTGACCGACGAGGAGCCCGACCGCGAGGCCATCCGCGCTTCGGTGCTGAGCATGGTCAAGGAAGTGCAGCGCTACGTGCCCGGCTACAAGCTGATCAACGGGCCGATTTTCGATGGCCGCAAGGTGTCGATCTTCATCGAGGTCGAAGGCCTCGGCGATTTCCTGCCCAAGTCCGCCGGCAACCTCGACATCATGACCGCTGCGGGTTTGCGCACTGCCGAGATGTTTGCCGAAGAAGCCCACAAGGGCACCCTGCAATTGCCCGTCCGTTGAGTGGAGAACTGCCATGAATCTGCAAGGTAAAAGCGTCCGTCTGCACGACATGAGCCTGCGCGACGGGATGCACGCCAAACGTCACCAGATCAGCCTGGAGCAGATGATCGCGGTGGCCAGCGGCCTGGATGCGGCCGGTGTGCCGCTGATTGAAATCACCCATGGCGATGGCCTGGGTGGGGCTTCGCTGAACTACGGATTTCCTGCCCACAGCGATGAGGAATACTTCGCGGCGGTGATCCCCAGGCTCAAACAGGCCAAGGTGTCGGCCTTGCTGCTACCGGGAATCGGCACCCTTGATCACCTGAAAATGGCCCATGAACATGGCGTCTCGACCATTCGTGTGGCGACCCACTGCACCGAGGCGGATGTTTCCGGCCAGCACATCGGCATGGCGGCGAAGATGGGCCTGGACACCGTCGGTTTCCTGATGATGGCGCACATGGTCAGCGCGGAAAAACTGCTGGAACAGGCGCGGCTGATGGAAAGCTACGGCGCCAACTGCATCTACTGCACCGACTCCGCGGGCTACATGCTGCCGGCTGAAGTCAGCGAGAAGATTGGCCTGTTGCGTGCCGGTTTGAATGCCAGCACCGAAGTCGGTTTTCATGGCCACCACAACCTGGGCATGGCGATTGCCAACTCGCTGGCGGCTATCGAGGCCGGCGCCGTGCGCATCGACGGCTCGGTTGCCGGGCTGGGAGCGGGGGCGGGCAACACGCCGCTGGAAGTGTTCGTCGCCGTGCTGGAGCGTATGGGCGTGAGCAGCGGCGTTGACCTGTACCGAATCATGGACGTGGCCGAGGACCTGGTGGTGCCGATGATGGACCAACCCATTCGTCTCGACCGTGATGCCCTGACCCTGGGTTATGCCGGGGTCTACAGTTCGTTCCTGTTGTTTGCCAAGCGTGCCGAGCTCAAGTACGGCATTGCCGCGCGGGACTTGCTGGTAGAGCTAGGGCGGCGGGGCACGGTGGGCGGTCAGGAAGACATGATCGAAGACCTGGCCCTGACCCTGTCGCGGGCGCGTGGGGTGATGCCGACCTGAGAGGCGCGCTGGCTTCATCGCCGGCAAGGCCGGCTCCCACAATGGATCTGAGTACAGCGCTGAACCTGTGGGAGCTGGCCTTGCCAGCGATCGAGCGCATAGCGCTCGTAGTTCAGACAACTCCTTGCTGCGCAGGCTGCCCCGGCCTCATCGCGGGTCAAGCCCGCTCCCACAGGCCCCCATGGCCATGAACAACGCAGCAATCGCCCGGGCCTCATGCAACTCCCCACTGGCCACCCGTTCCGGGATCTGCGCCAGCGGTACCTTGATGCATTCCAGCGGCTCGGGCTCATCTCCGTCCAGGGCACAAGGGCTCAGGTCCTGGGCCAGTACCACGCGATAACGATGACACAAATGCCCCGGTGCCAGGGTCAGTTCGCCCAGTTCGGTCAGCCGTGCCGCGCGCAGGCCGACTTCTTCGCACAGCTCGCGCTGCGCCGCCTGCAGGTAGCTTTCATCCGCTTCGGCACCGCCCTTGGGCAGCCCGAGGATGGTGCCCTCTACACCCACGGCGTACTCGCGCACCATCAGCACATGCTCGGGATCGGGCATCGCCACCAGCATCACCGAGCGGTAGCCGGTACCGCGCAAACGTTCGTAGATGCGCCGCTGGCCATTGCTGAACTGCAGGTGCAGGGCTTCGATCTGGAAATGGCTGCTTTCAGCCAGCAGTTCGGTCTTGAGGATGGTCGGACAATTACGCATATGCAGGCCCACGCGGTGACGGAGGGTGGATGCCTGCACTGTGCGCTGTACTTGGCGGCCCGCCATCGTCCAAGCGGACGAGGGCGCCGCTTCAGCCGAGGGTCGCCACGCTGCGCAAAATCAAGCGCACCAGCATGGTCTGGCGGGTCACGCCGGTCTTGGAAAAGGTCGAACGCAGATGGGCACGCGAGGTGTTGCGGCTGATACCCAGTTCTTCCGAGGCTTCATCCAGGGTCAGGCCGTTGGCCAACAGCATGGCCAGCTGGGTTTCGGCCGGGGTGAAATCGAACAGCGCACGGACGATCTCCTGCGGCGCTGACGATTGCTGCTCCGGGTCGCTGATGAAGATCACCACGGTCGGGCATTGCTTGCCTTCGCTCCAGGTCGACAGCGGTACCGAGCGCACGATGATGCCAAGGTCGGCGCGCCCGGACGGGCGTTGCACGCGCATGGCCTCGACCACCGAGGGGTTGCTGCTTTTCTGCGACAGCAGTGATTGCTTGACCAGGCGGCGGAACTCCTGGGTGTCGCGCGCGGTACCGACCTGCAGGCCGTCGTTGACCAGCTTGATGCCGTCCTTTTCCTGGATCAGCCGCTCGGCAACCTGGTTGGTCTGCAGCACCTTGCCGGTTTCGTCGAGGATGATGGTGCCCACCGCCATCTGGTCGACGGCGCCGGCGTAGAGGTTGCGTTCGGTTTCGATGCGGTTGAGCTGCATGTGCAGCTTGATCGAGCGTTCCAGGTGCGGGATGAAACGCGCCAGCAGGGTTTTTTCTTCATCGCCGAAGGGCTGGTCGTTACGCCCGCGGCTGATGCGGATGCGGCACTGGGCGCCATCACAGGTGTTGATGTCGGCACCGAGGATATGGAACACGTCCACCGGCTCGAGAAAATTCTTGTAGAACTCCGATTGCAGCAGCTCGTCGTTGGAAACGTAGCTGGCGAGGGTCACCACTTCACGGTTGGGCAGGTCGACGAATGGGTCGAGGGCAAAGAAATGCTTGTTATAGGAGGCGGTGGTTTCGCTCGAACTGCCGGTGGTGTTGACCATCAGGCCGTCGACGTGGGCGCTGGGCGGGCGCAGGATGAAGGTGACGTATTTGCTGTGCAGCTGCAGGTTGAGCTGGTTGAGGAAGGTGACCCAGGGAATGTTCTCCATTGGCCCTTGATAGAGGTGACCGAGCAAGTCGCTGAACGACTCTAGGGTGAGGCACGGCTGCATAGGGAACTACCATTTTTTATTATTAGCGTTGGCGATGGCAGAGAATAATCGTCGTCGACGCGTGCACGCAACGCTCCGTACACGCATCCGGACAGGCGTAACGCACGCCTGTCCGAAGCTGTCGGCAAGGCTCAGGCACGCTCGCCGTCAAGTACCACGAAACGCTTGTTGTCACGGGTCTCGGCAGGCAGCAGGGCGACGTCGGTATAGAACTGTTCGTACCAGCGCCGCAACTGGTAGACCGGGCCATCGCCGTCGCACAGCAGCGGGTTGTCGACCCGGGTCTTGCTGTGCCAGATCGCCACGTCTTCGTAGAAGGCGGCCTGGGCCTGTTGCACATAGGCCTTGGCCATGGCCTGGTTCTGTTCCTCGCTCAGCCCGGGGATCTTTTTCACCAGCACGCCATAGCGCAGGGTGAAGCTGTTGAGATCGATCGGCACATGGCAGTTGAGCAGGATCGAGTGGATCGGCTGGCCGTTCATCGCCCCGGTCATTTCGGTGATCTGGTAGGCCGGGCCGAAGTAGGTGGCCACGGTGCTCAGCTCGCTGTCGCCAGACAGGCGCTCGCTGCGGGCACGCATGATCTGGGTGGCCAGGTGGCCTTCGAAAACGTTGCTGAACTCGGCCACCGGCGCGCCATGGACCGTGCCGAAGTGCGCCATGTCGGCGACGTTGTCGATCAGCTCGCGGCAGTTGGTGTCGATCTGCAATTCGGCCACTTCCCAGCTGGCCCACTCGTCACTGAAACAGGCGTCGATGCGCGGGATCGCCTGCTCGGCGATCGGCGGGTTGCCTTGCGGGTCGTTCCAGACGAACAGCAGCTGGTTTTCCTCCATGATCGGCCAGCGCTTGACCTTGGCCCGTGGCGGAATGCGCTTGGCGTAGGGAATGTCGTCGCACACGCCATCGGCGCCCCAGCGCCAGCTGTGGAACGGGCAGCGGATCGAGTTGCCTTCGATGCAGCCGGTGCTCAGATCAGCGCCCATGTGCGGGCAGAAGCCGTCGAGAATGTTCAGTTGGCCGTCTTCACCCTGGAACGCCACCAGGCGGGTGCCAAACACGTCCAGGCGGTGGGCCTTGCCATCACGGTATTGCGCGGCCAGGCCCAGGCAGTGCCAACCACGGGCGTAGCGGTCTTCCAGCAGCTTGGCTTCAATGCGGTGCAGGGTGCTCATCTTATTGTTCTCCGGTGTATCACGGGGTGTGCTGTGCGAGTGATTCTGCCGCCCCTGTACTGGCGGGCATCGTCTGAACGGACGATGGCCGCCCGCTGGCTGACGGCTCTACTGGTGCAATCAAGCCAGCAGCGGGAGAGCAAAATGAGCAACGAGCAGGGGCGGGTGGCGGTGATTACCGGCGCAGCCAGCGGTATTGGCCGGGGCCTGGCCGAGCATGCGGCAGGGCTGGGCATGCAGTTGGTGCTGGCCGATGTCGATGGTCCGGGCTTGCAGACGCTCTGCGCGCAGCTGCAAGGGCAGGGGGCGCAGGCGATCGCCCAGGTGACCGATATCAGCGATGTGACCCAGGTCGAGCGCCTGCGCGATGTCGCCCTGGCGCATTTTCAGCGGGTCGACCTGCTGTTCAACAATGCCGGGGTGATGCAGACCGGCTACAGCTGGGAAATCAGCCACGAGCAATGGCAGCGCATGCTCGCCATCAACCTGCAGGGGACGATCAATGGCATCCGCAGTTTTGTCCCGCTGTTGCTCAAGCAAGGCCACCCGGCACAGGTGATCAATACCGCGTCGCTCGCCGGGCTGCTCAGCAGCCCGTTGATGGCGCCGTACAACGTCACCAAGCAGGCGGTGGTGGCGTTGTCCGAGACCCTGCAGTTCGAGTTGAGCATGCTCGGCGCCCAGGTCTCGGTGTCGGTGCTCTGCCCGGGGCCGGTGGCCAGTGACATCATGGCCTCGAACCAGGCCCGCGATCAGGCCGGCGCAGCGTTCAGCGCCGTACTTGACGACAGCATCCGCCAGGGCATGACGCCCCGCGCCTTGGCCGCCCAGGTGTTTGCGGCCCTGGCCGAGCAGCGCTTCTGGATCTTCCCCCATAAAGACTTCAAACCCGCCCTGGAGCTGCGCCTGCGCAGCATCCTTGAAGAAACCAACCCGCAGTTCCAGATGATCGATGTGCAAGGAGATGCCCATGCCGCTCGATAAGCAGATCGTCGCTGTGCTTGAGCCGTTCAGCGCCCGGGGTGAGCCCGACTACGACCAGCTCGATGCCGCGCAGTACCGCCAGTATGCCGACCACCTGTTGCCGCCGATCCTGGGCCCGGTCATGGCTGAAGTGCGCGACCTGCGGGTGGCCGGCGCTGCCGGTGAGCTGGATGCCCGGCTGTATCGGCCGCTGGATCAGGACAACCTGCCGCTGCTGGTGTTCTTCCATGGTGGCGGCTTTGTCATCGGCACACTCGAAACCCATGACCACCTGTGCCGGGCGCTGGCCAGTGCAACCGGCGCGGTGGTGGTCTCGGTTGCCTACCGGCTGGCACCGGAGGCGCGCTTCCCGGCGGCGCCGCTCGATTGCTATGCCGCCACCTGCTGGCTGGTCGAGCAGGCCGGCAGCCTGCGGGTCGATGGCAGCCGCCTGGCACTGGCCGGCGACAGCGCCGGGGCCAACCTGGCGATCGCCGTCAGCCGCCTGGCCGCACAGCACCAGGGCCCGCGGATCCGCTATCAGTGCCTGTTCTACCCGGTCACCGATGGCCGTTGCGACAGCGCTTCATACCAGGCGTATGGCGAAGGTTATCTGTTGTCGCGGGCGATGATGGCCTGGTTCTGGCGCAGCTACCTGCAACGCCCGGAGCAGGTTGAGGATCCATTGGCCTCACCGCTGCTCGCCGAGTCGCTGAGCGGGATGCCAGCCACCACGCTGATCTCTGCCGAGTACGATCCGCTACGCGACGAAGGCGAAGCCTTTGCCGAGCGCTTGCAGCGGGCGGGTGTGGCGACTCGGGTCGAGCGCTGCGCGGGCATGGTGCATGGTTTCATCAGCATGACGGCGTTTGTCGAACGCGCTGCCACGACCCTGGCCGGCGCCGCGGCAGACCTGCGCCGGGCGCTGGTCTGAGCGGCGGTTTTCTAGTCCGTTTGGACGAAGCAGGTTGTCGCAGCAGTTTTTAGTCTGGGGCGCACAACGTCTTTTCCTCGTCTGTGGTGGAATGGCCATGAAAACAACAAAAACAATTTGCCTTGCCTTGACTGTCTGCGCCTTTGGCGCAGTCTATACCGCTCTTCTGAACCGCCCGTTACCGGCGCCAGTGACCATGGCTTACTACTGCCAACCCGGCTTCCAGCCTTGTTACATCCCGGTGCCGAGTGTTGCCAGGTTGATGCCCTAGGCTTTCTTGCCCAACGCCAGCAGCGCTCTCTCGTGGCTCAGTGGCTGCATGACTCCGGGCGAATCGCTGATGTGCACATACAGGTAGTGCTGGCCTTGGTCATCGCGCAGTATCCGGTGCACCTGGATCGCCTCCGGGTGATAGCGGCGCTGGGTGCGGTCTAGCAGCACTTCGTGGTGATCAATCCGGAGCCGTCGCAGCGCCGTTTCGAACTCGCTGTCGACGGCCTCGCGCAGCTTGCGCATGCGGCGTATCGACAGATAGCCAAGGCCAAAGGTCAGCGCGAAGAAGAACAGCGCCTGCAACAGTGATTTGTAGTGCTCCATCCTGGATTTGATTAACTCTTGATTCGTGTGGTGAGCGGCGCTTGCTTGACCTGACCGTGGAGCACAATGGCTATCCCTGCCAGTATTTGCCACACAGTACTCGAGTTTGACGTCGAATGCTGTTGCCTCAATCCAGATCCTGCGCCGAATGCCGCTCTGCCACCTGACTCGCTTCATCGCCCCAGGTGCGGTTCACCCGCAGGCCGCGGAGCACCGCCGGGCGTTCGGCAATCGCTTGTGCCCAGCGTTGCACGTGGGTGTAGTCCTGCACGCCGAGGAACTCGCCCGCCGAGTACAACCTGCCCAACGCCAGCTGGCCATACCAGGACCAGACGGCAATATCGGCGATGGTGTAGCTATCACCGGCCAGGTACTTGCTTTCCGCCAGGCGGCGGTCGAGCACATCCAGCTGACGCTTGGTTTCCATGGTGAAGCGGTTGATCGGGTACTCGAATTTTTCCGGCGCGTAGGCGTAGAAGTGACCGAAGCCGCCGCCCAGGTAGGGCGCCGAACCCATCTGCCAGAACAGCCAGTTCATGGTCTCGGTACGACCGGCCGGGTCGGTCGGCAGGAACTCAGCGAATTTTTCGGCAAGGTAGAGCAGGATCGAACCGGACTCGAACACCCGCAGCGGCGGCTGCACGCTGTAGTCGAGCAGGGCAGGGATCTTCGAGTTGGGGTTGACCTCGACGAAGCCGCTGGAGAACTGCTCGCCTTCGCTGATGCGAATCAGCCAAGCGTCGTACTCGGCGCCGGTATGCCCGAGCGCCAGCAGCTCTTCGAGGAGGATGGTGACCTTCACGCCATTGGGCGTGGCCAGGGAATACAGTTGCAGCGGCTGCTTGCCCACGGGCAGGGCCTTGTCGTGGGTCGGGCCGGCCAGCGGACGGTTGATGTTGGCGAACTCGCCGCCAGACGGCGCGTCGTGCTGCCAGACCCGAGGCGGGACATAGGGTGCCTTGCTCATGCGATGAACCTCCTGGTGTGCTCGAGGGGCTCATGTTCCGGTCTGGCGCGCGCGGTTGTCAAACAGGGCTGCTGGTGCTTCCCGGGGAGCCTGCGGCACAGGCTCCGGGGCTAAAGGGCGGGCGTTCTAGAAGCTGTACTCGAGCACGCTGGCGATGGAGGTTTGCACCCGGCGGTCGACGATCGGACTGTCACTCACATGCCCGGAGAGGTTCTGCACATCCAGCAGGGTATGCAGGCGGGTGTTTTCGCCCAGTGGCAGACTCCAGGTCAAGTTGACGCCCTGACTTACCAGGCCGCTGTGGGTCTTGTGTGCGGCAAAGCGGCTGTTGGCGGCTTGCTGCTCGCTGACGCCGTACCAGGTGCGGACGTAGTCGGCGTCACCAAACAGCGCATTGATGTTGCCGGTCAGGCTACCAAAATCACCTTCGTACAACGATGTGCCGACACTCAGCTCCAGGGTCTGGTAGGCGGAGCCGGTGTCTTTGTTGCTGTCTTTTTTCAGCGCATGTTCGAACGTCGCACCGAAGGTGACCGGCCCCCAGGTGTAGGACCCTTCCATGCCCACCAGGGCGCGGGATTTGATCGATCCCATGCCACGCAGGCGATCGGAGCCGCGGTAGCCTTTTTTGCGGTCTTTTCGCTCGTCGCTGGTGCCGATGTAGGTGCTGAAACTGGCGTCATCCCATTCCTGTTTCCAGCCTAGGCCTTTGTCCTGTAGGAAGAATCCATAAGGGCTTTCGATCTCGAAGCCGAGCATCGGTACTGTCGAGCGCTCACTGCTGCCGCTGTAACGGGGTGCATTGGCCGCGCCGCCTTGCAGGGTAAATAGCCAATCGTCAGCCAATAAGTCCGCCGAGGCGGTCACCAGGCAGAGGCCGGTCAATGCAGTGTAAATCCTTGTTATCTTCATGGTGGTTTACGTTGTTCTCGTGGGCTAAAGTTTGTTTAGGGTACGGGACTTGGTTGTTATCATCAGTGTGCAGAATGTAAAACTCTGTTAGTGCCATTGATTATTCAATGGGCTTCCAGTTTTTGTAGAACATCCGGCGAAGCCCGAAGACCAACTTCGAGAACAGCAGCACTAGGCCGCTCAGTAGGCGGTGAACAGGGGAAGGGCGGACGATGTCGATAAACAGGCAATAACGTTTGCCACTGCTGTTGTTGTACGAGGCATGTAGCAGGGTGTCATCGAAAATAAACAACGGCTGGTCGTGCCAGTAGTGCTTTTCCTGTTTTACCTGGATGTATACACCTTCGTTGTGCAACGGTGGGCTGATGTTGTAAAGCACCCGCAGCATCAAACGCAACGGCCCAAAATGAAAAGAGGTTGACTGGTTTTCATTGAACACCGACACGCCCACCGTCTTTACATAAGCGAACGGTTGCTGAAGCGCAGGAATATTCAGTTGCGTGCTGGACGAGCGCCCGTACCACTGGAAGAACAACATCCCGCGCTTGTTGTTGTGCATCCGCGATTCCAGGTGTCGGATGATCTCGAACTTGTGCCGCAGCGAAATCTCGATCACTTGCCGGACCTCGCGATTGCAGGCGTCAGGCAGGTCATGCAACTGATAGATGTGCTTGTTGGGTTTGCACAGCAGGTCGATCAGGGTGTTGAAGGGTGACAGCACCCAGGTATTGCGCCCGCCACCGAGAAAATATTTTTTGACGATGTGTTTGTCGACCGCACCGTTACGGCCGAGGTCATAAACACCGCAGGCGACAAACATCAGTATTAACCCTAGCGTCAGCAGGGTGTTCGAGTAAATTAGAAAAGCCACTACAGCGAAGCTCGCCAAGTGGACGATTTGTTTGCGAAGTTTTTTGCTCATGCGTACCGCCTGAAAGAAGTCAGCTGTCCCGGATTGCAGCGTATCGGGAGTTGCTGTAACGTTCTTTCAGGCAAATGTAATAGAGTTTACATCTGCTGTTTGCGGGTGCTCATTAAGTACTCCGGGTGGCCGGTGTGTTCATCCACGGATTCGTTGATGATGGTAAAACCCTGTGCCAGGTAAAACTGCACGCTGGCGCTGTTTTCTTTATACACCGACAGCGTCAATTCTGTGCAGTGCTGCTTGGCATGGGTAATCAACGCTTTGCCAATACCTTGACCTTGGCACGCCGGGCGGACAAAGATCGCCGCCAGGTTATTATCATGTACTGCATAAAAGCCAGTCGTTCTGCCTGCTGCTTCGAATACATAAACCTGCGAGGCGGGTAAGTAGAGCGTGCGCATGTTGTCGACCTGGTCTTGCCAAACGGCCGGGTCGACAAAGTCATGCGCCTGGATCGAGGCCGTTAACCAGATATCCAGAACTGCATCCATGTCGTTTGCTTCAAATTGTCTGATCATTGCGTGCCTCTGTTAGTTGCTGTTGCGCTGCAGCCCGGTCTTGCGCGGTCACGGAAGTGAGTTTTGCCAGGCGCGGGGCCAGCCAGTTGTTCAGGTCGTCCATATAGCTGAAGACCACCGGTACGAAGACCAGGCTGAGCAAGGTCGACGTCACCAGTCCGCCGATAACGGCAATCGCCATGGGCCCGCGAAAGCCCGCATCGGCGCCGCTGCTGAGGACCGCTGGAATCATACCGGCGACCATGGCGATGGTGGTCATTACGATTGGCCTGGCACGTTCGGCACCTGACTGTATCAGTGCCAGGTGCCGGGGCATGCCGGCGCGGCGTTTTTCGATGATGAATTCGACCATCAGAATCGAGTTCTTGGTGACGATGCCCATCAGCATCAGCAAACCGATAACCACCGGCAGGTCGATGGCGGCGCCATACAACAGCAGGCCGCCGATGGCACCGCCGACTGCCAGGGGCAGGGAGACGAGGATGGTCACTGGCTGCAGGAAGTCGCGAAACAGCAGGACCAGCACGGCAAATACCATGAGGATGCCGAAGGTCATGGCCGTGGCGAACCTCTCGAACATTTCATTCATGTACTCGGCGTCGCCATACTCCACCTCGCGCACGCCAAGGGGCAGGTGCTGCAAGGCGGGTGTGGCCTGGATCGCTTCCAGGGCCGAGCCAATGGTCACCCCGGCCAGATCGGCGTCCACCGAGATTCGCCGCAGCCGGTCGAAGCGTTCGATCCTTGTCGGGCCACTGCCGTAGTCGATGTCGGCGACACTGTACAGCGCCAGCGTGCCGCCATTGTCGCTGGCCACCCGCAGGTTGCGCAGCGTGTCGAGGTCGCCTTGCTGCGCCTCGGCAAGTTGCACGCGAATCGGTACTTGCCGGTCGTGGAAGTTGAAGCGCGCTGAATTGGCATTGATATCGCCCAAGGTGGCAATTCGCGCCACGGTGCCGATGGCCTGGGCACTGACGCCAGAGCGCGCGGCCTCATCCAGGCGCGGGCGGATCAACAGCTCCGGGCGCGGCAAGGGTTCGTTGACCTGGACATTGGCCAGTCCCTTGATCATGCGCATATCGCTTTGCAGCGCGTAAGCGGCTTGGGACAGTTGCTGGGCGTCGGCACCGACGAGAATCACCGAGATGTCTCGCGCCGCACTGTCGCTGCGAAAGGCAAAGCGCACATCGGCGAACTCACCGAGGACCGGTCGTAGTGCGTGTTCGAATGCCTTCTGGCTCACCTCGCGCTGCTCGGGTGGCACCAGGCGCACCAGCAATTGGCCGCTGGCGACATCGGTGGCGCCGGAGGCATCTTCGCCGCCTGCGGTGCTGAAAACGAACATCACTTGTGGCTGCTGGCGCAGTTTCGCGGCCATCTGTTGCAGGGTCCGGTCGGTCTGCGCCAGGGGCGTGCCGGGTGGCAGGGAGACATCGATGCGGCTCAGGCTGGTATCGCTGACCGGCATGAAACCCGAAGGCAGCAACGGTACCAGGGCAAAGGAGGCCAGCAGGAAAACCGCCGCGATCACCAGGCTCTTGCGTCGATGCGCCAGTGCCCACTCAAGCAGGCGCAGATAGCGAGCGAGCAAACCAGTGGGCGCTTGCGTTGCCTGCTGCTGATGTTCAGTCGATTTGGGCTTGAGCAAGTAGGCGGCCATCAGCGGCGTCACCAGCCGTGCCACCAGCAGTGAGCTCAACACCGCTGCCGACACGGTGATGCCGAAGGGGGTGAAATACTGGCCGACAAAGCCGCCGATAAAACTGACCGGCAGGAATACCGCAACGATGGTCGCGGTAATTGCCACCACGGCAAAGCCGATAGCATCGGAGGCATCAATGGCCGCCTGGTAGGGGCGCTTGCCTTGATCCAGGTGACGCTCGATGTTCTCGATTTCGACAATTGCATCGTCGACCAGGATGCCGATTACCAGGGTCAGGGCCAGCAAGGTGATGCTGTTGAGGCTGTAGCCGAACCAGGCCATGGCGGCGAAGGTCGGCAGGATCGACAAGGGCAGGGCGATGGCCGCCACCAGGGTCGCGCGCCAGTTGCGCAGGAACAGGAACACCACCAGCACCGTCAGCAGCGCGCCTTCGATCAGGGTCATGATCGCGGCGTTGTAGCTGGCCAGCGTGTAGTCGACCATCGAGGCGACCTGCTGGACTTCGATATCCGGGTGATGTTGCTGCAGGCGCTGGAGCGCAGCCTCTACCCCTGCGGCCACCCGGGTATCGCTGGAGCCCTTGGCGCGAAACACGGCAAAACCGACCACCTGCTCACCGTTCAGGCGCGCCAGCGAGCGCATTTCACCGGCGCCATCGACCACGCTTGCCAGCTCGTTCAACCGCGCCCAGCGTCCGTCCGGCAGGGCGATTGGGGTGTCGCCCAGGGCTTGCACGGTCAGGGCGCTGCCCAGTGTGCGTATGGATTGCTCGCTGTCGGCGAGAATCGCCCGCCCGCCAGGCACGTTGCTGTTGCTGTGCAGCAGCTGGGTGTTGACCTGGTCGGCCGAGATGCCCAGCGCCTCAAGGCGATCGGGCTTGAGTTCGACCTTGACCTCACGCTCGAGGCCGCCCAGGCGCTGCACTTTTTGCACCCCGGGCACGCCAAGCAGTTCCCGGCCGAGTACATCATCGACAAACCAGGACAGGTCCACGGCATTGCGGGCGCTGGATTTGACGGCGTAGTTGAGGATCGCTCCGCCCTCGACATCAATGCGCGTGACCAGCGGCTCTTCGATAGTCTGCGGCAAGTCCGCGCGAATTTGCCCGATGGCGTCGCGGATGTCGTTGGCGGCCCGGTCGGGGTCGACACCGAGCTGGAACTCCACGGTGGTGACCGAGATGGCATCGGCGATCGTCGAGGTGATGTGACGGATACCGGCCAGGCCGGACACCGCGCGCTCGACCCGCTGGGTGACCGCATGTTCGAGTTCGCTCGGCGCGGCACCGACCTGGACTACGGCGACGGTGATCACCGGAAAGTCGACCCGCGGGTTGGCGTTGATCGGCAGGTCGGCAAAGGAAATCCAGCCCGCCACGGCCAGCACCAGGAACAATACCAGGGTAGGGATGGGCCGCCGAATGGCCCAGGACGACACCGCCAGGTTCATTGCTCCAGCTCCTGTGCCAGGCTGACCACGTCGCCGTTGCGCACGAAGGCCGAGGCGCTTGCCACTACCCGCTCACCGGCGGCAAGGCCGCTGCTGACCTGCACCCGCAGGCTGTTGCGCTGGCCGAGGACCACGCTACGCACGCTCGCCTGGCCCTTGATGTCCAGGACCATGACGGTGGCGCCGCCATCGTCGGCAAAGGTCACCGCCCGTAGCGGAATGACCACCGCGGCCGCGGTAGTGCCGGTTTCGATCCTGCTGCTGGCGAAACTGCCAGCGCGCACATCGGCCGTTGCCGCGAGGCTGATGCGCACGCGTCCGAGCCGGGTGCCGGCATCCACCTTGGGCGCCAGCAAACGCACCGTGCCGGCAACGCTATCGGCCATGCCGGCAACTTGCACCTGTACCTCGGTACCGACCCGGATGGTCTGCAGCGCACTTTGCGCCAGCTCGCCATCGAGCTCGAGTTGCCCGTCACGTATCAGTTTGAACAGCGGCTCACTACCGGCCATGGCACCCAACCGCGCGTGGCGTTCGGAGATGATGCCGTTGACCGGGGCCAGGATGATGGCCTTGTCGCGGCGAGTACGGGCGTCAGTCAGTTGCGCGATGGCCTGTTGGTGCTCGGCCTGGGCGGCAGCCAACGCGGCGGCGCTGGAGTGGGCCTGGGCGCGTTGCTGGTCGAGTTGCTGGGCGCTGACCGCACCGATGCTGCCCAACTCATTGATTCGCGCCAGGCTGGCCTGTGCCTCGGTGTCGAGCGCTTGCTGCTGTTTGATCAGGGCGGCATTGCGATTGAGGGTGGCCTCGGCCTGGCGTACCTGGGCGTCGAGGGTATCGGTTTCCAGCTGCGCCAGCAGTTGCCCGGCCACCACTGTGTCGCCTTCTTCGACCAGTACCCTGGCAATGCGCGTGTCTTGCAGCGCGGTACCAATGGACACCTCGTCGCGGGCCACCAGGCTGCCGGTGACGTGGAGGGTCTGGCTCACGGTGCCGGGTTCGGCCAGCACGCTGCTGACCTTGAGCAATGGCACTTGCGGGGGGGCGATATCCGGTTGCTCGCTGGCAGGCATCACCAGCACCCAGCCAGCCACGAGCAGTAGCAACAGGCCGGGGATCAACAGGCGGGGTTTGTCTCGCAGCACAAAAGCCATCGCGATCAATCTCGAGTGGGCATATCAACAAGGGGAGGTAACAACGAGTACAACAGGCCGATATCGGGCTGCTTATGGCTGCAACTGCAGGAACCTGCGGATGATCGTACGCAGCATCGGTTTATGGGCTTTGGCCTTGAAGCCTGGCTCGAGCACGACGCGGCCGATGCCGCCTTCGGTCAGGGCGATCAGCCAGGTCGCGGCTATCGGTGTATCCAGCGTCGGGTCAATCTGCCCGGCTTCGATGCCGCGCTTGAGCAAGGCCTGGAGATCGGCCTTGACCTTGGCGTCATTGGCGGCAAGCAGGGCGCCGACCTCGGGGTTGCGCAAGGCTTCGGCGGCGACTTCGAGGCTGATCCGGGCGTAGGTGGGGTCGCTGCACAACTCCATCATGTCGATGGCGATGTTCTCGATTGCAACGAGGGTGTCCTTGGCCTTGGCGTGGTGGGCGATCAACTCGGCCATGCCATGCTGGTCGTCCTGGGCAATGGCTTCGATGATCGCGTTCTTGCTGGGGAAGTAGTGGAACAGGTTGCCCGGGCTCATGCCCGCAGCGGCGCAGATTTGCGCCGTCGAGGTGGAGTGAAAGCCATTGCGGGCGAAGCATTCGATGGCCGCATCGAGGATCTGCTTGCGTTTGGCGGCGACTTTTTCCGGGTCTACGGTTCTCATACCTGGCTCATTAATAGACTGACTGATCGATCTATTATTGGCCTGCCGCTGCACGCCGTCAAGCGAGCAAGGCGGCGGGTTGGATTACTGCCGGGTATCGGGCATGTTCTTGCTGATGCAATGAATCCCGCCGCCACCGGCGGCAATCGGGTCGATGTTGACCTGCTCGATGATCCGCCCCGGGTACAGTTTGCTGAGCAATTGCTTGCAGTGCTGGTCGGCCTGCGGGTCGCCAAATTGCGGCGCGATCACCGCGCCATTGATCGGCAGGTAGTTGATGTAGCCGGCGGCAAACTCCGGGTTGTCGCGGGTGAAGCGGTTGCTGCGCAGTTTGCTTGGCGGCGGCAGCAGGTGCACGGTCAACGGGCGGCCGTCGGCGTCGGTGGCCTGCTTGAGGATCTCCAGGTGCTTGCGGGTGACTCGGTAATCGTAGGAGTCAGGGTCATTGTCGAGGTTGGCGATCACCACCCCCGGTTTGACGAAGCGCGCATAGAAGTCGACATGGGCATCGGTGATGTCCTGGCCCTTGATACCCGGCAGCCAGATGATCTTGCGCAGGCCAAGGTTGGCTTTAAGCTCGGCCTCGACGTCGCGGCGGCTCCAGTCCGGGTTGCGGTTGGCGTTGACCCAGCAGCTTTCGGTGATGATCGCCGTGCCATGGCCATCCACTTCGATGCCGCCGCCTTCGCCGGTCAGCTCGCTTTGCAGGTAGGGCACGCCCAGGGTTTCGCTGAGCGTTGCCGCCACCCGGCTATCGTTGCGGTGGCGTTGCTTGTTGCCCCAGCCGTTGAAGTTGAAGTCCATCAGCGCGCTGTTGCCGTCGTCGTCGATGACAAAGCAGCCGCCGTAATCGCGGATCCAGATGTCGTCCAGTGCCACAGGCAGGAACTCGATGTTGTCGGTGCCGCATTGCTGGCGTGCCTCAGCCAGGTCTTCGGGACGGCAGAGTACGGTGACCGGCTGGTACCGGGCGATGGTACGGGCCAGTTGCGCGATACAGCTGTTGACCGCGTCCGCCTGGTCTTCCCAGACAATTTCGGCGGCGGCGAAGGCCAGGAAGATCCGTCGCTGGGCCTGGTCTTCTTCGGGCATGAACCAGCGCTCGTCAGCGGCCATGGCCAGGCGCAACGGGCCGAGGCCGAGGCCGGCGATGCCGGCGGCGACTGACAAATGTTTGAGAAAGGTACGACGGGGTGTCATCGGTATGGCTCTCGTGGTGGCGGCTCAATGGGCCGAGGAAGTCTTGAGGGTGGTCCAGGTGCGCATGCGCGCGCGCATGTCTTTCTGGGAAATGTCCTTGCCCGGGACCAGCCGCGCGTAGGTTTCATCGCTGACATAGATGTCCGGGTTGTCACGCATCTGCGGCTCGACCAGCGGCCGCGCCTTGGCGCTGGAGGTGGGGTAGCCGGTGAACGAACTGATGGCGGCCATCTGCTGCGGCTGCATGACGAAGTTGATAAAAGCGTAGGCGTATTCCGGGTGGGCGGCGTCGGCAGGAATGGCCATGCTGTCCATCCAGATGGTCGTGCCTTCAACCGGGATGTGGTAACGGAACTCGACCTTTTTACCGGCGGCATCGGCGGTGCGCTGGGCCTGGATCATGTCGCCGCTGTAGCCGAGCGAAATGCAGGTATCGCCATTGACCAGCTGGGTCACCGGCTGCGACTGGAACTTGCGGATGTACGGCTTGATCGCCCCCAGCATCTGGCGGGCGGCGAGCAGGTCGTCGGCCTTGCCGCTGCGCGGGTCCTTGCCCAGGTAGTGGAGCACCACCGCCAGCACTTCGTCGGGGGAGTCGATCATCGAGATACCGCAGTCGGCCAGCAGCGCAGCGTTCTCTGGCTTGAACAACAGGTCGAGGCTGTTGACCGGGGCATTGGCGATGCGTTGCTCGATGGCTGCGCGGTTGTAGGTCAGGCCGATGCTGCCCCAGGTGTAGGGCACGGTGCTCTCGCGTGAATTGGGGTAACGCTGGTGCAGGCGCTGCAGGCCAGGCTCGATGTCTGCCAGGTGCTCGAGCTTGCCCGGGTCGAGCTTCTGCAGGGCCCCGGCGCGGGCCAGGCGCTCGGCCACGGTGTCGCCGGGGAAGATCAGGTCATAGCCGCTGTTGCCTGACAGCAGCTTGGCCTCCAGGGTTTCGCTGCTGTCCATGACGTCGTAGATGACCTTGATGCCGGTCTGGGCGGTGAAGTCCTTGAGGGTGTCTTCGGCAAAGTAATCCGCCCAGTTGTACAGGCGCAGCACTTTGTCTTCGGCGCCGGCCAGGCTGCAGCTCAGGGCCAGGGAAACGGCGATCAGGGTTTTCAGGCTGTTCATGCGCCTTGCCTCCAGGTGGTGTGCGGGTGACGGCCATCCAGGCTCAACAGCGTGCCGTACATCTCCGGGCGACGGTCGCGGTAGATGCCCCAGGTCAGGCGCTCCTCGCGCATCTGCGCCAGGTCCAGCTCGGCCAGCAGCATGCAGGTGTTGTCGCGATCGGCTTCGGCCAGCAGGCGGCCCTTGTGGTCGGTGATAAACGACGAGCCGTAAAAGCGCATGTGCAGGTCGGCATCGCTGCGCGCCACTTCAACGCCGGTGCGATTGGCGGTGATCACCGGGAGGATGTTGGCGGCGGCGTGGCCGCGCTGGGTCAGTTGCCAATGGTCGCGTGAATCCAGGGCCGCGGCGCCGGGTTCGGAGCCGATGGCGGTGGGGAACAGCAGGATTTCCGCGCCCTGCAAGGCCAGACAGCGAGCGGTTTCGGGGAACCACTGGTCCCAGCAGATGCCCACGCCGAGGCGCCCGGCGGCGGTGTCCCAGACCTTGAAGCCGGTATCGCCGGGGCTGAAGTATTCCTTCTCCTGGTAGCCGATGGCGTTGGGGATGTGGGTCTTGCGATAGACACCGAGCAAGCGCCCGTCGGCATCGGCCACGGTCAGCGAATTGAAGTAGGCGTTGCCGGCCTGTTCGAACCAGCTCAGCGGCAGCACCACCCCCAGCTCTGCGGCCAGGGCGGCAAAGCGTTGCAGCAGCGGGCTGTTGTCATAGGGTTCGGCCAGCGCCAGATGCTCGTGGCATTGCTCGATGCAGAAGTAGGGCGTGGCGAACAGCTCCGGTAGCAGGATCAGCTTGGCCCCGGCTGAGGCTGCCTCGCGCACCAGTTGCTCGGCTTTATCGAGGTTGCCTTCAAGGTTCCAGCTGCAGGCGAACTGCAAGCTGGCGACAGTCAGCGCGCTCATTGCTTGCCTCCCGTCAGGGGCCAGGCCGGTTGCTGCTGGGTGATGCAATGTACGCCGCCACCGCCGTGGGCCAGCTGGTTGATCTGCACCGGTACCACGGTGCGGCCGGGGAAGGCCTGCTGCAGGGTGGCAGCCGCCTGCTGGTCGGCGTCGATGCCGTAGGCAGGCATGATCACCGCGTCGTTGCACAGGTAGAAGTTGGTGTAGGAGGCGCAGAACACTTCGGCGTCGGTATCGACGGCAGCCGAGGCTTCGTACAGGTCGATCAGCTCGAAGCCACGGCCACGGGCGTCGGTCGCCAGCTCAAGGGCGCGGCGGTTCTCTTTGGCCACCTGGGCGTAGACGGAGGATTTGTCGTGGGTCGCGTCGACCAGCAATACGCCGGGTCGGGCGAAAGCACAGACGCCGTCGACGTGGCCATCGGTCATGTCGCCCGTGACGTAATCCGGGTCGCCCGGCAGCCAGATGACTTTGTTCACCCCCAGCAGGCGCACGAAGATTTCCTCGATATCCTTTTTGCCCAGGCCCGGGTTGCGGTTGGGGTTGAGCAGTACCGATTCGGTGGTGATCAGCGTGCCGTCGCCGTCGACATGAATGGCGCCGCCTTCGTTGGCCAGGAAGCTGCCAAAGCAGGGCAGGCCCAGGCCATTGAGCACACGGCGGGCCAGGCCTTCATCAAGGTCATGGGCCGACTTGTCACCCCAGGCGTTGAAGCGCCAGCTGACCCCGGCCAGGCCCTGTTGCGGGTGGCAGATGAAGCTTGGACCGGAGTCGCGGCACCAGCTGTCGTTGACGGCGATTTCGATCAGCTCGATGTTGGCCCCGCACAGCGCCCGGGCCTGGTCGACTGCGCTGGGGTCGACCACCATCTTCACCGGCTCGAAGCGGGCGATGGCGTTGGCGACCCGGGCGAAATCGACCTGCACATCCGCCAGGGTCACGCCCCAGGTCGACTCCCACAGGGCCTGGTTGTGCGGCCAGACCATCCAGGTGGCGGCGTGTCGGGCCCATTCGGCGGGCATGAACCAGCCGTTGTTGTTGGCGCTGTCGTTGTGCATTGCAATAACCTTCAGTTAAGTAATTGTTTTCAGCGTTGTTGCCTGGGTGTCCATGCTATAACTGGGCTTTGCACCTGAACAAACGATGGATTTTGCCGATATATGATTAGCTGGACTTATCAATCATGCTGAAACACTGGCCACCCCTCAATACCTTGCGCGGCTTTGAAGCGGCAGCGCGCCTGGGCAGTTTTCACAAGGCCGCCGAAGAGTTGCACCTGACCCAGTCGGCGATCAGCCAGCAGATCCGCAGCCTGGAAAACTACCTGGAGCAACCGCTGTTCTTTCGCGAAGGGCGCAGTGTGTCGCTCACCGATGCCGGCCATGACCTGCTCAGCACCACTCAGGTAATGCTGCAACAACTGACCGTAGGCATTCGCCGCCTGGAGCAGTACCGCAAACCCAACCAACTGGTGGTCAACACTACTCCGGCGTTCGCCCGGCACTGGCTGGTGCCGCACCTGGGCGACTTCCATCGCCGGCACCCGGAAGTGGACCTCTGGCTGTTCACCAGCGATGAAATCCCCGACATGACCACCCAGACGATTGACGTCGCGGTGCGTGACGACATCAGCGCCCAGGCCGATTGTGGCTTTCGTGTGTTGTTGCAGGATCGCTTGTATCCGGCCTGTCACCCGCGCTTGCTGGCGCAAGAGGTGCAGCAGCGGACCACTTTGCATGGCGAGCGGGAAATGGACTGGAGCTACTGGCACACCCAGGGTGGCGAGGGCGTAGGGCAGAAGCTGCAGGGCCTGAATTTTTCCGACCCTGGGCAGTTGCTCGACGCTGCCAGCCAGGGCTTGGGTATTGCGCTGGTGAGTGCCTTGCTGGCCGAGCAGGCTCGTGTGCAAGGCAGCCTGGTGGCCCTGACCGAGCAGACCGTGCGCGGTCCCAAATGGGCATGGCTGGTGCACCGCAACAGTGAAGGGGAGGCCTTGACTGTGAGCTTCTGCCAATGGCTGGAGCAGCGCCTGGCGGGCAGCTCAGGGCTTAATGGTGACCCAGCGCCAGCGCGTTGATGATGCAGATTGAACCGTCAGTGCTGGGGGTGCTGTCGCTGTAGTCGATCTGGTTGTAGACCCCGCCATGGAAGTTGAAAGTGCGGCTGTTCCAGCTGCTGTCCATCTGCAGTGCGCCGCTGCTGCCGGTAGTGCCGTTGCAGGTGGCGACGAGGGTGACCACGCCTTGGGCGGTGACATCGAGGATGATCTCGAACGCGGCGCCCAGCGGCACGTTGGCCAGCAGGGTGACGCTGGCCGGGGCAGCCTGGTTGTAGCTCTGGCGAAAGCCGTAGGTGAGCTTGCCCTTGTTCCAGAACACCTTGACCGCCGGGCTGTCGTCGTTCTTGACGTGCAATTGGGAGATCACCACCTTCTGCGCCGAGTTGACCTTGCTCAGGGTCATGGTCTGGTGGTTGTGGTGTTTGGCGGCGCTGCTGAGTGACCAGTAGGTGGGTTCTTTCCATTCGCAGCGGGTGCGGTGAGTGCTTTTGCTTGAGGCGCCCTTGGTCGGGGCGGTGAAGCGGACCGAGCCGTCGCTCAAGGTGGCGATGACCTGTGGCAGTTGTTCAAGCGCCTGGGCACCGGTCAATTCCAGGGCGGTGGGGTCGGTGCTGGACTTGGGCACCGGGGTGGTGATGGTGAGTCGGTCGATGTTGACGCTCATGTGTTTCTCCTTCGGTTTTGGATGTGGGCCCTCTCTGAAATGAATGTGGGCTTGAGCTAATATTTAGCTGTAAGCTAAATATTCGTCAATGGCTAAATTAATTGCTGGCTGCAATTTCTGTGAGAGGTGCAAGACCTGTGGGAGCGGGCTTGACCCGCGATGAGTCCACTAGATGGACAGATTCAGCACCCGCTCGCCCTGGGTATTCCCCGCAGGCTGCCTGCGATTCACCGCCAGCTCGCCCATCTTGATCAACCGGGTACGGGTGACGTTGCGACTCAGCCCGAGCAGGTTCGCCGTATGCACCTGGTTGTAATGACTGAACCGATACGCCGCCCGCAACAGCGCATCCTCGACCTTCTCGTGCAAGGCGCCGCCGGGCTGCTCGAAGAGTTTCTGGAAGGCCCGCTCCAGCAGCCCCTCAGCCGAGTCATCACTGCCGGGGCTGTCGTCGGCGCGTTCGATGCGCATGTTCGACAGGCGCAGGTCCTCCTGGCGGATCACGCCGTCGCGGCAGATCAACAAGGTGTGATGGATGACGTTTTCCAGCTCGCGAATATTGCCCGGCCAGCCATAGCCGCGCAGCTTGGCTTCGGCCTCGCTGCTGAGGCTGACCTCGCCATAGCCCAGGCGCTGGCTGTAGGCCTGGATGAAGTGGCGGGTCAACGGCAGGATGTCGCCCGGGCGTTCGCGCAGCGGCACCAGCTCCAGGCTGACCACGTCGAGACGGTAGTACAGGTCTTCGCGAAAATGCCCGGCGTTGATGGCTTTTTCCAGCTGCACGTTGGTCGCCGCCAGCACCCGCACATCGATGGGGATGCTCTTGCGCGAGCCCAGGCGCACCACTTCGCGCTCTTGCAACACGCGCAGCAGCTTGACCTGGATCGGCATCGGCAAGTCGCCGATCTCGTCGAGGAACAGGGTGCCGCCGTTGGCTTCTTCGAACCAGCCGGCCTTGGAGCTGAGGGCGCCGGTGAATGCGCCTTTTTCGTGACCGAACAGCTCGGCCTCGACCAGCGATTCGGAAAACGCCCCGCAGTTGACCGCCACGAAAGGCTTGTCGCGCCGGCCGCTCAAGTTGTGGATGTGGCGGGCCACCAGCTCTTTGCCGGTGCCGGTTTCGCCGATGATCAGTACGCTGGCTTCACTCGGCGCAACCCGCTGCAGGTGCGCCAGCAAGGCCCGCGACTTGGGGTCTTCAAACACTTGCGCAGTGGCGCGGATCGAGGTGGCCAGGGCCGGGGAGGGCGGTAGGGTCAACAATTGCATGGCGGTCACACTATGAGTAGAAGGTCGGAGTCGGCAATTGCCCACGCAGGGCCCATTCACCGAGTTCGTGCAGCTTGTAGTCGAGCGGGTCGTGCAGGCTCTGGGTGCGCAGGTTGCGCCAGTGCCGGTCGAGGCCCACCGAGGCCTGGGTGGCGCGGGCACCGGTGACTTCAAACACCTTGCTGCAAATCTCCAGGCCATCACGGCTGGCGGCAACCTTGGCGGTGGCAATGGTTACGGCCAGGCGCCCGCGTTGTTCGGCACTCAACGCCGCGCCCCTGCCCCAGGCCTGGTCCAGCTCGAGGGCGGCCTGCTCGACCAACAAACGTGCGCCCTGCAGGCGCACCCAGAAGTCGCCGAAATGGTTGAGCACGTAAGGGTCGGCGCTGCTCTGCTCGGCGGGTGACTTGAACCATGGCCGCGATTCGCGCAAGGCGTAATGCCGGGCCTCGTCGAAGGCGCCTTCGGCGATGCCAAGGAAGATATTGGCGAAATGCAGCTGGGCAATCAGCGGCCGCAGACAGGCGAACGGCGTGCTCAAGGGGCCGGGCTCGAGCAGCAGGTCGCTTTCTTCCACCCGGACCCGTTCGAAGGTGGCGCTGCCACTGTCGGTCTGGCGCTGACCCATGTTGTGCCAGTCGTTGTGCAGGGTGATACCGGTGCGGCCGCTGGGAATCGCCGCGATCAACAGCTTGCCGCCCGCGCTTTCGTCCACCGCCGAGGCGATGAGCATTTCCGAATCGCTGGCGCCGGAGCAGAAGCTCTTTTTGCCGGAGAATTCACGAAAGCTGCCGCGGTCCTTGACCACCGTGCGGGTGTCCAGCGGGTTGAGGGCGTTGCCCCAGAACCAGCTCTTGCGCGCGGTCAGTTCGAACCACGGCTGCCACTGCGCCGGGGTGGCAAACAGACGCACGGTGGCGAGCATCAGGTGGTGAAAGCCGAACACGTGGGCCAGCGAGCTGTCGACACGGGCGAATTCACGGACCACGTCGAAGGTTTGCGTCCAGCTGGCGCCCAGCCCGCCGAAGTCGCGGGGGATGCTCAAGGCCAGCAGGCCGCTGTTGCGGATGGCATCGCGCTCGGCCTTGGGCGTGCCGCCCTGGCGGTCGCGCTCGACTGCGGTGCGGGCGAACTCACTGGCCAGTTCCCGCGCGATTTGCAGAGGGGTCGATGGAGTGCTGTGCAAAGGTGGCGCTCACTTGCTCTATGAGGGTGGCACCGATGCTAAAGGATCTAAAAAACTGAAAATAAATAACTTATGGATCTTTCTATATGACGATTTTTATATTTCTTTTGGTTCTATATTCGTAAGTATTTATTCTTTTTAATTTTATCTGCCCAGGCGCACTCTGCACCTCAAGCACTGCGCGGCAGTGCACCCCAGGACGAGGAAGCAGCGCATGACCATCAAGGCGATCAACGTACGCAATCAGTTCAAAGGCACGGTCAAGGAGATCATCGAAGGCCCGGTGGTCTCGGAAATCGATGTGCAGACCTCCGCTGGCATCGTCACCTCGGTGATCACCACCCGCTCGGTGCACGAGCTGGAACTGCGGGTCGGCAGTGAAGTGATTGCCTTCGTCAAATCCACCGAGGTATCGATCGCCAAGCTATGAAGGACAGGAACAAAAACAGGCCGAGCCCCGGCGACGGGGCTCGGCCTTTTTGTTTCAGGATTGGCTGCTTTGCGGCAGGATCATCTGCGCCGGGGCATCGGCGGCCTTGCGCCGTGCAACCAGGTAATACAGCACGCTCGGCACCACCAGGCCGATGATCCACGACAGGTCGACGCCGCCCAGGTGGGCAACCATGGGGCCGGTGTAGAGCTTGGTGGAAATGAACGGCATCTGCACCAGCACGCCAATGGTGTAGACGATGATGCCGGGCATGTTCCAGCGCCCGTAGCGGCCGTTGGGATTACCCAGTGCCGGCACGTCGTAGCGCTCCTTGGTGATGAAGTAGTAGTCCACCAGGTTGACCGCACTCCAGGGCACGAAGAAAGTCAGCAGGAACAGGATGAACGACTTGAACGCAGCCAGGAACGAATGCTGGCCGAGCAGGGCGATCAGGGTCGAGGCACCGACAATGGCCAGGACGAAGAACAGGCGCTGGCGCCGGGTCACTTCGATGTGCCCGCGAAAGCCACTGATGATGGTGGCGATGCACATGAAGCTGCCGTAGGAGTTGAGGGTGGAGATGGTCACCTTGCCGAAGGCGATGCTGAAGTACAGCAGCGCGGCGGTGGCGCCGGTACCGCCCAGGCCAACGATGTAGGCCACTTCACGGCCGGAGAACTGGCCGTTGGCAATCGCTGCGGCAAACACCCCGAGCACCATCGACGCCTGGGCGCCGACCACCGAGCCCAGGCCCGCGGCGAGGAAGGTCTTGACCGATGAGGTGTTGCTCGGCAGGTAGCGCGAGTAGTCGGCGACATACGGGCCGAAGGAAATTTGCCAGGACGCCGACAGCGACACTGCGAGCAGGAACGAGGCCCAGGTGAAGTGGCGGTTCTCCAGCAACTGGCTGATGTCGCTGATGACCATGATGCGGCTGAACAGGTAGACGAAGGCGATGATCCCCAGCACGCTGGCGACCCGGCCGATCCAGTGGATCATGCGGTAGCCGAACACCGTGGCGAGGACGATGACCCCGGCGAAGATCAGGATGCCGGCGCTGTCACTGACACTCAGCAACTGGCCGATGGCCTGGCCCGAAAGCACTGTGCCGGTGGCGGTGAAGCCCAGGTACATCAGGCACACCAGGGCAATCGGGATGGCCGCGCCATACACACCGAACTGCACGCGGCTGGAGATCATCTGTGGCAGGCCGAGTTTCGGCCCCTGGGCGGCGTGCAGGGCCATGACCGCGCCACCGACCAGTTGGCCGAGCAGCAGGCCGATCAGCGACCAGAACACATCGCCACCAAGCACCACGGCCAGGGCCCCGGTGACGATTGCGGTGATTTGCAGGTTGGCGCCCAGCCACAGGGTGAACTGGCTGTAGAGGCGTCCGTGTCGTTCGTTTTCCGGGATGTAGTCGATCGAGCGCCGCTCGATCAGGGGCTTGCTGCGCGAGGCATTGGCCTGGGTCATTGCTCGGGATCTCCGCCTATTGTTGTGTTGTCGCGGTCGGGTCGCCAGCCGAACGCAGGTGGGCGACTGAAACAGATATGAGCATGTATATACAAATACAGTCAAGTGAAGGTGTCGACTTTGCTGCACCCATCCGTCGCGATGGATGAAGGTGATCAATTCAGTGGTCGGGGCAGGGCTTCGCAAGCCTGCGTCGGCAAAGCATGACCGCCGACAATGTTTTACCTGAGCAGGGTGGTTAGCGTTCTGTGGGTTGTGCATTGGCAGGCACGGCTCTAATATCCAAGTGTTTTCTTGTGTTATTGCGCTCAACCACCACGGACGTTCAAATGGATTTGCACACTTCCCTCTGGCTGTTCCAGGCCGTTCAGGCCATTGGCCTGAGCCTCTGGCTCGGCATCGCGGTACTCAACAACCTGCAGGCGTTTCGCGCTTCCCTCGGCGCGGTTGGCGCGACCATGGCCATGGCGCCGTTACGCCAGGCACCGGCCATCGATATTCCGCTGTTGTCCCGGGCCCTGCACGCCACTGCTGCCCACCGCATCGCCTTGCTGGTGGTGCTGGTACTGCAGGTGGTCGCGGCGGTCGCGGCCCTGATCGGCACCTACGTCCTGTTGATCGGTACCGGGCTCGAGCCAGCGCGGCCCTGGCTGAACCTGGCCCTGAGCGCGTTTCTCGGTTTTTCCTTCGCCATGCTCCTGGGCGGATTGTGGTTCGGCTACTGGATTCGCCAGGAAGGCTTGCAACTGACCCATCTGGTACTGGTGCTCTGGGCCCTGCTGGCCTTCGTGGTGTTCAACGTGCAGTGGGCCTGAGGCCAGCCTCACAGGGAGTGATGGATGAACAGGAAGAACCTCGCGCTCGGCACCGTACTGGTGGGCGCAGCAATAGCGTTGCTGGTGGTCTGGCAACAACCGCATGGCGCACAGGCTTCGGCGCCGCCGGCCAGGTCGCTTATCAAGGTGGCATTGGGCACGGTGCAGCGTGGCCCGGCCAACGGTTTTTTCGCCGGGGTCGGCGAGCTTGAGGCGGCGCGCCAGGTGCTGGTCTCGGCTGAGATCGGCGGGCGGGTGACGCGGATCAACTTCGTCTCCGGGCAAAAGGTGCGCCGTGGCGATGTGCTGATCACCCTCAACGACGCCCCCGAGCAGGCCGAACGCATTCGCCTGCAGGCGCAGTTGCACAATGCGCAGATCAACCACCGCCGGGTCCGTGAGCTGGTGGCGGAAAACGCCGCCACCCAGGAGCAGCTCGACAACGCCCTGGCCGCCCGCGACATGGCCAGCGGCGAACTGGCGCACACCGAGGCGGTAATCGCGCAGAAGACCATCCGCGCGCCCTTCGACGGCGTGCTGGGCATTCGCAAGGTCAACGAAGGCCAGTACCTGAATGTCGGCGATGCCATCGTCAGCCTGATCGACACCCGCACCTTGTATGTGAACTTCTCCCTCGACGAGCAACTGAGCATCCACCTCAAGCCCGGGCAGCCGGTCGAGGTGCTGCTCGATGCCTATCCCGAGCGAACATTCCCGGCGCGCATCACCGCCATTGACCCATTGATCGGCCGTTCGCGCACGGTGCAGGTGCAGGCCACCCTGGACAACGCCGATGCGCTGCTCAAGGCCGGCATGTATGCCAGCGTCAAGGTCGCCGACCCGCAGGTGGCCGAGATCCTCAGCGTGCCGGAAACCGCCGTGACCTACACCGCCTATGGCGACACGGTGTTCCTCGCCCGCCATGACGAACAGCAACAGGCGCTGGTGGTGCAACGGGTGCCGGTGAAGATCGGCGAGCGCCAGGACGGCCGGGTGATCATCCTCGAAGGGCTGGACGAGGCCGACCAGGTGGTGACCTCCGGCCAGCTCAAGCTCAGTGACGGGGTAGCGGTGGAAGCCACCGCAGACACCCTGCAAGCCCCGGCGCTGTCCGGCTCCTGACCGATCGCCCAGAGACCTTCCGATGAAATTCACCGATCTGTTCGTGCGTCGGCCGGTGCTGGCGCTGGTGGTCAGCATCCTTATCCTGCTGCTGGGCATCCTCTCCCTGCGCCAGTTGCCGATCCGCCAATACCCGATGCTGGAAAGTTCCACCATCACCGTCACCACCGAATACCCCGGCGCCTCGGCCGAGCTGATGCAGGGCTTCGTCACCCAGCCGATCGCCCAGGCGGTGTCGTCGGTCGAGGGCATCGACTACCTGTCGTCGTCCTCGGTGCAGGGCCGCAGCCTGGTCACCGTACGCATGGAGCTCAACCGCGATTCGACCCAGGCGCTGACCGAAGTCATGGCCAAGGTCAACCAGGTGCGCTTTCGCCTGCCCGAGCAGGCCTATGACCCGGTGATCGAACGCTCGTCCGGCGAGTCGACGGCGGTGGCCTATATCGGCTTTGCCAGCAACAGCCTGTCGACTCCGGCGATGACCGACTACCTGGCGCGGGTGGTCGAGCCGATCCTGACCACCATCGACGGTGTGGCCAAGGTTCAGGTGTTTGGTGGCCAGACCCTGTCGATGCGTCTGTGGATCGACCCGGCGCGCCTGGCTGCACGCGGCCTGACGGCTGCGGATGTCGCCGAGGCAGTCAGGCGCAACAACTACCAGGCAGCGCCCGGCAAGGTCAAAGGCCAGTTCGTGGTCTCCAACATTCGGGTCAACACCGACCTGACCAGCGTCGGCGAATTTCGCGAGCTGGTGATCCGCAACGACGGCAATGGCCTGGTGCGCATCAAGGATGTCGGCACCGTCGAGCTGGGCGCCGCCTCGGTGGAAACCAGCGCCTCCATGGATGGCGTGCGTGCCGTGCACCTGGGCCTGTTTCCGACCCCCGGCGGCAACCCGCTGGTGATCGTCGACGGTATCCGCAAGGTGCTGCCGGACATCCGCAAGACCCTGCCGCCGGACGTCAAGGCCGAGCTGGCGTTCGAGACCGCGCGCTTCATCCAGGCGTCCATCGACGAGGTGACCAAGACCCTGCTCGAAGCGCTGCTGATCGTGGTGATCGTCATCTACCTGTGCCTGGGTTCGCTGCGTACGGTGCTGATTCCGGTGGTGACCATTCCGCTGTCGATGCTTGGCGCGGCGGCGCTGATGCTGATGTTCGGCTTCAGCCTCAACTTGTTGACCTTGCTGGCCATGGTCCTGGCCGTTGGCCTGGTGGTGGACGATGCCATCGTCGTGGTGGAGAACGTCCACCGCCATATCGAGGAGGGTAAGACTCCGGTGGCCGCTGCCCTGGTGGGGGCGCGGGAAGTGGCCGGGCCGGTGATTGCCATGACCATCACCCTGGCTGCGGTGTACGCGCCGATCGGCATGATGGGCGGGTTGACCGGCGCGCTGTTTCGCGAGTTTGCCCTGACCCTGGCCGGGGCGGTGGTGGTCTCCGGGGTGGTGGCCCTGACCCTGTCGCCCGTGATGAGCTCGTTCCTGTTGCAGTCCAAACAGTCGGAAGGGCGGATGGCCCATGCCGCCAACCGCTTCTTCGACGCCCTGGCAACGCGCTACAGCCGGGCGCTGGAGTTCTCCCTGGCACGGCGCTGGCTGAGCGTGGGTTTTGCCTTGCTGGTGCTGCTCAGCTTGCCCTGGCTGTACGGCTTGCCCCAGCGCGAATTGGCACCGACCGAAGACCAGGCCGGGCTGCTGACCGCGATCAAGGCGCCGCAGCACGCCAACCTCGAGTACGTCGAGCGCTTTGCCGACAAGCTCGACCAGGTCTACAACCGCCTGCCGGAAACCGTCAGCACCTGGATCATCAACGGCAGCGACGGCCTGGCCTCGGGCATCGGCGGCATCAACCTGTCGTTGTGGGACGAACGGGAGCGTACCGCTGCGCAGATCCAGGTCGACTTGCAGGCGGCGGTCAACGATGTCGAAGGCACCAGCATCTTCGCCTTCCAGCTGCCGGCCTTGCCGGGTTCCACCGGTGGCTTGCCGGTGCAACTGGTGCTGCGCAGTTCCCAGGATTATCAGGTGCTGTACCAGACCATGGAGGAGATCAAGCAGAAAGCCCGAGACAGTGGTCTGTTCGCTGTGGTCGACAGCGACCTGGACTACAACAACCCGGTGGTCCAGGTGCGGGTCGACCGGGCCAAGGCCAACAGCATGGGCATTCGCATGCAGGACATCGGCGAGTCGCTGGCGGTGCTGGTGGGGGAGAACTACCTGAACCGCTTCGGCCTGGAAGGGCGCTCCTACGACGTGATCGCACAGAGCCCGCGCAGCCAGCGCCTGACCGCGCAAACCCTGACCCGCCAGTACGTGCGCAGCGAAGACGGCACCCTGGTGCCGCTGTCGACGGTGGTGCAGGTGTCCGAGCAGGTCGAGCCGAACAAACTGACCCAGTTCAACCAGCAGAACGCCGCGACCTTTCAGGGTATTCCGGCGGCCGGGGTGACCCTGGGCGATGCGGTAGCGTTTCTCGACCAGGTGGCGGCGTCATTGCCGGCCGGCTTCAGCTATGACTGGCAGTCCGATGCGCGTCAGTACACCCAGGAGGGCAGTGCGCTGATGCTGGCATTCCTGGCGGCGGTGATCGTCATCTACCTGGTGCTGGCGGCGCAGTACGAAAGTCTGATCGACCCGCTGATCATCCTCATCACCGTGCCGCTGTCGATCAGTGGTGCGCTGATTCCGCTGGCACTGGGCTATGCGACGGTGAACATCTACACCCAGATCGGCCTGGTGACCCTGATTGGCCTGATCAGCAAGCACGGCATCCTCATGGTTGAATTCGCCAACACCCTGCAGGAAGAAGAGCAGCTTGACCGTGCTGCGGCGATCAGCAAGGCGGCGCAGATTCGTTTGCGGCCGATCCTGATGACCACTGCGGCCATGGTGGTAGGCCTGATCCCCTTGCTGTTCGCCTCCGGCGCCGGGGCCAACAGCCGTTTCGGCCTGGGCCTGGTGATTGTCTGCGGCATGTTGATCGGCACCCTGTTCACCCTGTTCGTGCTGCCCACGGTGTACAGCCTGTTGGCGCGCAAACACTCGGTGGCCGCGCGCACGCCGCGTGCGGTGTCCCTGGCTGATGCGCTGAGGAGCGAAGGATGAACAGAGCGAACCTGGCCCTGGCCTGTGTGCTTTCGAGCCTGGCAGTGGCGGGCTGCAAGGTCGGCCCCGACTATGAAAAGGCAACCCCTGCGCCAATCCCCTTGAGCACGCCGCAACAGCAGCAGTTTGCCGCGGGTGCGCAGTTGCCGGCGCAGTGGTGGTCGTTTTTCGATGACCCGCAACTCGATCACCTGGTCGACACCGCGCTCAAGCACAACCACGACATCCGCCAGGCCCAGGCCAACCTGCTGGCGGCGCGGGCGCTGTTCGATGACCGGCACCTGGACCAATATCCAGGGGTGACCGCGCGCACCGGCTTCAGCCAGAGCCTTGAGCAACAGCAACTGGCCGATGGCAGCGAGCCGCAGGGCATGTTCTCGCGCAGCTATCGCGCAGGTTTTGACGTGCAGTGGGAGATCGACCTGTTCGGCCGTTTGCAGCGCCTGACCGCTGCGGCTGAGGCACGCTCGGAGGCGGCGCGGGCGGACCTTGAGCAGATGCGCCTGAGCATCGCCGCCGAAGTCGCCCGGGCCTATTACCAGCAACAGGGTTTGCGCCGCAGCCTTGAAGTGGCGCAGGCCCAGGTCGAGGCCTGGCGCGAAACCCTGAAACTCACCAGTGCCCAGGTGCGTGCCGGCAGCGGCCAGTACGAGGACGAGCAAAGTGCCCATGCCAACCTGCTGCTCAGCGAAGCGGCGGTGCCACCGTTGCAGGCATCGATCCAGGAGGCCGGGTACCGCCTGGATGTACTCACCGGACGTGCGCCCAGCCTTGCCCAAGAGCCTGCGCAAGCACGGTTTTTGCCACCGCTGGCGCGGCAACTGCCTTTGGGCGACGTCAACGCGCTGATCAACAATCGCCCGGATGTCGCCAGTGCCGAACGGCAACTGGCGGCCAGCAGCGAAGACGTCGGCGTGGCCACCGCCGAGCTGTACCCGCGCCTGGACCTGGGCGGCTTCATCGGCTTCTTTGCTTTGCGCAGCGGCGACCTGGGCAGCGCGGCGCGGGCCTACGAACTGGCGCCAACGGTGACCTGGCCGGCGTTCCGCTTGGGCAATGCCAAAGCCCGTTTGCGAGCTGCCGAGGCGCAATCGCAAGGAGCGCAGGCGCGCTATGAGCAGTCACTGTTGCTGGCCCGCGAAGAAGTGGAAAACGCCGTCACTCGCCTGGCCCGCAACCAGACCCGCCTCGGCGCGCTGATGCAGTCGGCGGCCCATGGCGCTGATGCCATCGACATCGCCTCCAAGCGCTATCGGCGCGGGGCGGGTACCTACATGGCGGTGCTGGAAAACCAGCGCGCGTTCTTCTTGATCAAGCGTGAAGTGGCGGAGGCGGAGACCGCTTCGTACCTGAATGCGATTGCCTTGTACAAGGCGTTGGGCTGGGGCAGTGGTGGGGTGCAGTGATCGGCTCATCGCGGGTCCGGCGCACACAGATCCACTGTGGGAGCTGGCTTGCCAGCGATGAGGCCGGTCCAGCCAGCACTTCAGTGTTGCCTGGATTACGACCGCTGCGCGCTCGATCGCTGGCAAGGCCAGCTCCCACAAGTCCGGCGTACAGAGATCGATTGTGGGAGCTGGCTTGCCAGCGATGAGGCCGGTCCAGCCAGCACATCACGTGGTGTCTGGATTGCGACCGCTGCGCGCTCGATCGCCGGCAAGGCCAGCTCCCACAAGTCCGGCGTACAGAGATCGATTGTGGGAGCTGGCTTGCCAGCGATGAGGCCGGTCCAGCCAGCACATCACGTGGTGTCTGGATTGCGACCGCTGCGCGCTCGATCGCCGGCAAGGCCGGCTCCCACAGGTCCGGCGTACACAGATCCACTGTGGGAGCTGGCTTGCCAGCGATGAGGCCGGTCCAGCCAGCACATCACGTGGTGTCTGGATTGCGACCGCTGCGCGCTCGATCGCCGGCAAGGCCAGCTCCCACAAGTCCGGCGTACAGAGATCGATTGTGGGAGCTGGCTTGCCAGCGATGAGGCCGGTCCAGCCAGCACATCACGTGGTGTCAGGATTACGACCGCTGCGCGCTCGATCGCCGGCAAGTCCGGCTCCCACAGGT
>NZ_OPYO01000022.1:0-112274 GCF_900275665.1 Pseudomonas sp. JV241A | reverse complement strand
CCGGTAGTGCTTAAAGCACGTGTGGGAGCAAAGCTGCCATTCACCTCTCCACTCTGGCCCGAGCCCGAACAGTTGATTGAGCGCCTCTCGAATCACAAGCGTGGGCCAAGCCAGAGCGCTCTCACAACTGAGTGTAAGAGGGTTCAGCCATGTTGTCTTCTGTTGGAATCGACACTGCCAAAGCCACTTTGGAAATCTGCATCAAGCCTCAGAAAATCCGCTTCGAAGTGGCCAACAACTCCGCAGGCTTCGAGGTGTTGCTTGAGCGTCTGAAGGACTTCAATATCAGTCGAGTGCTGATCGAAGCGACAGGCGGCTACGAGAAAGATGTGTTGATCGCCCTGGCCTCAGCAGGACTGGAAACCATCTGCATCAACCCAGCCCGTGCCCGAAAATTCGCCGATGCCATGGGTAAAAAAGCCAAAACCGACAAGATCGACGCCGAAGTCCTTGCGGACTTCGCTGCACACCTCAGCGCCCCTCAAGGCCAACCGGTCAGCCCTGAACGCGAAGAGCTGCGAGAGCTGGTGAAGCAGCGCGCCCAATTTGTGCAGAGCCGTGATGACGACAAGCGGCGTCGCCAGCAATGTCGCTCGGCAACAGTGATGGCCCACTTCGATGAGCATATAGAGCAGCTGAAAGTGCTGATCAAACGCCTCGACGAAGAAATTGATCAGGCGATGGTGCAACTGGACGATACCAGGGCGTGTCAGTTATTGGCAGTGACCGGAATCGGTCGAGTAACCGCCGCAAATCTGCTCGCCTCACTGCCTGAACTGGGGCAGTTGGACCGCCGTCAGATCGCCGCTCTGGTGGGCGTAGCGCCTTACAACAACGATAGTGGTAGCCATCGAGGGCACCGCCAGATATGGGGTGGTCGGGCCCATGTAAGGCGAGTGCTGTACATGTCGAGCTGGATCATCATCCGTCACAACACAGAATTTAAAGCACGCTACGAAGCACTTCGGGCACGTGGCAAGTGCGCCAAGGTGGCACTCGTAGCTTGCATGCGGGTGCTGATTGTCAGGCTGAATGCAATGCTGCGGGACAATACCCCTTGGCGAGAGCAAACAGCCTGATCAAGACAGTTGCTCCCACAGGGGATCGGTGTGCGCCGCCCTTGTGGGAGCTGGCTTGCCAGCGATGAGGCCCTCAGAAACGCCTTAAACCATCGACAGATGCTGCTTGCGCGTCGGCGGCGCAAAGGCCCGGTCAATCGCCCGCAAGTCTTCACTGCTGAGCACCAGGTTGGCCGCCGCCGCATTCAGGCGCACATGCTCAAGGTCTACCGCCTTGGGAATGGCGATCACGTCGTCCTGGCGAATCACCCAGGCCAGGCTCACCTGCGCCGGCGTCGCGCCATGGCGCTCGGCAATCTCGGCCAGGGTCGGGTGCTTGAGCAAGCGCCCGGCCTGGGCCAGCGGGCAGTAGGCCATGGTCGGCAGCTGGCGCTTGTGGCTCCAGGGCAGCAAATCGTATTCGATGCCGCGCTGGGACGGGTTGTACAGCACCTGGTTGACGGCGCAATCGCGGCTCACCTGATACAGCTCGCGCAGGTCGTCGACATCGAAGTTGGATACACCCCAACGGCCGATCTTGCCCTCGGCACGCAAGCGCTCGAAGGCTTCGACGGTTTCGGCCAGCGGGTACTGGCCGCGCCAGTGCAGCAGGTACAGGTCGATATGCTCGGTGCCAAGGCGTTGCAAGCTACGTTCGCAAGCTGCCGGAATGCCTTTGAGGCTGGCGTTGTGCGGGTACACCTTGCTGACCAGAAACACCTGGTCGCGACGCCCGGCAATGGCCTTGCCGACAACCTTTTCCGCGCCACCTTCGGCGTACATCTCGGCGGTATCGATCAGGCTCAGGCCCAGTTCGATGCCGTGCTGCAAGGCGGCGACTTCGGCGTGCTGCCGGCCCGGGTCTTCGCCCATGTACCAGGTGCCCTGGCCAATCCTGGAAAGCCTGGAGGATGGCGTTTGCAATCGTGCGTGGAGGTCCTTTCTATCAGTCATCAGCAATTGAGTCCGTAGTTCTTGAAAATGGTGCGGGCAACGGCCAGAAAAGGTTCATTTGGCGCCAGGTGGCTTCTGGCATCTTCGAGCAATAGCCGGGCGTGCTCCTTGAGATCTTGCTTGAGCGCCGGATTGTCAGCCTGGCGCATCATCTCAATGGCTTTGAGCGCTCGTTCCAGTGCCGCCTTGACGCGTTTTTCCTTGAGCTGCCGTTGTTCGACGAGGTCGCGACGCAGTAATCCGTACACTTCGATGGAGACCTGCCCCTTCGGGCTGGGCACCAGGTTGGCATCTATCTGGATTGTCCTGGGGCGGACCAGGCCCTTGGCAAGAAACTCCAGGTGCTGCTCGGGGTCATCCACGCAAGGATTGAGCAGCAGCTCTACTTCATTTTTTTGCGCGGCGTGGTCGCGCCAGCGCAACATCTCATTGACCACAGGGAACAGATTGGCTTTGCCAGACATGCCCGTGCTGTCATCGGCGAAGGTCTTGCCGCGTTTACGGTTGCAATCGATGCACGACGGTAGCAGGTTGTCCCAGTCGGCGGCGAGCCAGTAGTAGCCGGGTTTGCTCATCTTGCCATTGATCACCACTGCGCCTTTGGGGCGAAAGTGCTCGATGTCTTCCGGTCCACCGGCGGCGTAATTGAATTCGCAGTAAGCACATTTCTTGTGGAACAGTACGCGCAGGGCTTCGACGATTTCCGGGTCTTTGTAGACGCTGAACTCGAAGGGTGGCGGCGGGGTTCCAGGCGTGGCATTGACGATATGCGCGATCGCGCGCAGGGTCTCGTCCTGGCCGGCTGACTGCGCCCCATCGAGCACGCTCGGAGCGGCGCCGCGTTGTACCCTGATCATGATTCAGGCCTTTCCCGTCGTGCGCCACAGGCTGGGCGGGCTCAAGCTGGATTTCCGCCCACAGGCTCTTGAGTTCGATGAGCGCGTCATGCTCATCCTCCGCCGGCAGCTCGCGGGCGCTAGCCATGCGCTCGGCCAGGAACCTGTCGGCCGCTTCATAAACCATGTTCTCCCGTGGCGTCAGGCCCATCTTGTTGTGGCCGCGCAACTGCTCGCTGATGGCCTGCAGGCGATCCTGCTGGCCAGGGCTGCGTTGCTCCATGGCCAGCAGGCGGTAGTACTCCTCGAACAGGCGGTCGATCTCCACGTCCTCGGTCGAATGCAGGCCGAAGTACTCTGAAGCCAGCAGTTGATCGACGCGCATGAAGCGCGGGGAGGGCAGTTCAGTGTTCTTTGTGGTCATGGCCGTGACCGGGCCGTCGAGCGTGCGGGTCAGTACGGCGATTTCACTGCTGTCCAGTCCCCTGAGGGTGAGGGGCTCATGGCTGGTGGCAATGAACTGGACCCGCGGAAACACCTCGCGCAGGCGCTGCACAATGCGCATTCGCCAGCGCGGATGCAAATGGGCGTCGACTTCGTCGATCAGCACAATGCCTTCAGCCGAGGACATATCCTGCCAGCCCAGGCGCATGATGCTCATGATGTCCATGGCCAACGCCAGCACGGCCTGGTAGCCACTGCTGACAGCGGTCAGGGTATCTTGCCCGGAGGGGCTCTTGACGATGATCTGATGGTTGCGGCGAACCAGTTCGACACCGTCGGCGCTGGGCAGCAACGACGCCAGTGAGCGGGCGAAGCGATTGAATTCTGCCGAACTGGCGGTGTTGAGCCAGGGTACTCCGTTGTCGAGGAAACGTGTCGGGTCGAACAGGTTTTCCACTTTGCTTCGGGCAGCAGCAGACGGGTCGGTTGGCTGTGGTTTACCCATCAAACGCGTCGCGCCATAAGCCAGTACCATGACTTTGGGCTCCGCTGGCTTGATGCTGATTTTATTGCCACGCCGGGTCAGGGTCATGACGATAGGTTCCGACATGCCGGACAACTCGACCCTGACTTCGCCGCGGGCCGCGCCTTTTTGCAGCAGGTCGGTGGCCTGTACGCCCAACCGTTCGACACCGCTCTGGCCAATCAGCGCGCACGCCAGTGCCTGGAGCAAGGTGCTCTTGCCCGTGCCGTTCTCACCGAGCAGCATGTACCAGGAGCCGACCTTGCCATCGCTGAACGAGGGCTCGAGTTGCAGGTGGTCAACCGCGCGGACATGCCTGAACTCCACGCGCTCGATGTACTGGGACATCCGATACAGTTGTTCTGGCGGCTGCGATTGCTCGATCGAGAATGACTCCAGCTCCTTGGTTCTTTGTGTCAGGTTTCTGGAGGCATCGCGCAGCGTCTTGCTGTTACTCGCGCTGCTTGAGGCACCCAGCGCGGTGTTGAAGCTGAGGAAGTCAGCCATGCGCTTATGGCTGCTGGGGAACTGCGCGACCACTTTCTCCGCCCAGGCCCGGACAAACTGGCGGCGCATGGCGCAGAACGGGCTCTGCGGCCTGACCATTTGAGCCAGGTACTCCAGGCTCTTTTTGTCGGGGCGTCTGTTCTTCATCAGCGCTTGCAGATGTTCGAGGTTGCGCAGGTCATCCGACCTGGCCTTGATCAGGTTGCTGCGGTTAAGCCCCAGCACATCGATGGTGGCCTGACCGCGTTCGGTTTCGCTGGTGATCTTGCCATCGCTGAGGAACAGGAACACCCCATCAAGGTCATCTTCAGCGGGATCGAGCAGCAGGTTCTGTTCCTGGCGCAGGGCTTCACCGATTGCACCGACTCTGGCCCGTGGCCCTTGCACCGGGAAGCGCGGCCCTTTGAGTGCGTTGCATTCAGCGCAACTGGGCAGGTAGTTGCTCCACTCGAACGCCAACCACCAATAGTGGTCATCGGACACGCCGCCACTGAAGTCAGTGCTGCCGTAGCGCGGCCTGAACAGCTCGATTTCCGGGCGGCTGACCAACTGCTCGCAATACGCGCACTTGTTGACCTGGCGCTCGCTCCAGAGCAGACGAATATCCGGGTGCAGGCGTGCGGCGATGCGTTGGAAGCCAAAGCGCGCCTGAGCCCTTTTCGCCGCAGGCTGTTGGTAGAACGCCTCGGCATCACTGCGTAGCCTGGTAAACGCCGCTGAAGAAAACACCTCTGGCATTGGCCCGCGTTCGATCCTGATCATCGGGTTAGGCTCCAGTGAGGAGGGTATTACTGCTGTGCACAATCACCTGACTATAGCTGCTGGAACGGCGGTGATGGCGATGAAGCATCATTGGCCTATAGTCGAGGCGTCAGCACAGGAGATTTTGCACATGGCGCGGCAACTCGTGATATGCCTGGATGGGACTAACAACCGCTTCAGCCAGCAACCGACGCACATTCTGCGCCTTGTGCGGGCGCTCGATCCTGACCCGCAGCAAGTCCTGTCTTACTATGACCAGGGCGTCGGTACGTTCGGCCTCAAGGAAACCCTGTTCGAATGGCAGAAGCTTGCGGCGCGGATCTTTGGCCTGGCCTTCGGCTGGGGGCTCAAACGCAATGTCGAGGGTGCGTACCGTTTTCTCGCCGAGCAATACCAGCCGGGCGACCAGGTGTTCGTGTTCGGCTTCTCGCGAGGTGCTTACGCGGCCAGGGCGCTTGCCGCACTGGTGCATGGGTTGGGGCTGGTAGCGGCCCATCAGACCCATCTTTTCGATTATGCCTGGTCCATGCTCCTGGCCCGTGACAAGGACAAGAACAACGAGCCTGATTTTGCCTTGCAGCGCCAGTTCAAGGAAACGTTCGGCCGCGACCTCGACATCACCTTTCTTGGCCTGTTCGACACGGTGAAATCCCTGGGCTGGATTTATGACCCGGTCAGTATTCCCTATACCGCCAGTAACCCGAGTGTGCTGAAGGTGCGCCATGCCGTGTCGCTCGATGAGCGGCGTTGTTTCTTTCGCCAGCACTTGTGGCGGGCCAAGCCGACGGACTCGACCGATGTCAAAGAGGTGTTTTTTCGTGGCGTGCACTGTGATGTCGGTGGTGGCTATGCGGTTGCCGAATCACCGCTGGCCCTGGTGGCCTTGCGCTGGATGTTTGCCCAGGCCGGTGCGGCAGGTTTGGCACTGGACGCCCAGGCTTGTCAGGCACAATTGAACCCGTTGGCCGGCGTGGCACCGGATCCTCTGGCAAATTCCCATGACTCGATGAACCATGCCTGGCGGGTCGCCGAATGGGTGCCGCGGCTGGTATGGAGCAAAGGCAGGCGCAAGCTGGTCATTGGCGCCATGCCGCCGTTTCGCCAGCCTTACCCTAGAGTATTGCCAAATGCCCTGCTGGTGCATGAATCGGTTGATGCGCGAATCAAGGCCGGCGGTTACGCGTCGGCAAGCATTATCAACGGTGTCACCCAGGTGACGTATGTCGCCGATCTGCCTTGAGTGAGCGTGCTCAGCCTGGCGGATTGCCGGCGGTGCACTCCAGCAGAACGTCCAGCAGCGCCTGGGCCGCTGCCGAGAGTTTATGGTCGGCCAGCAGGGTCACGCCAATACGCCGTTCTATACTCGGCTCCACCAGCGGCACGCAACGCGCGCCCAGCTCCTGCATCTGGCCGATGCACAGCGCCGGCACGGCACTGACGCCCAGGCCATTGGCAACCATGCGGCCGATGGTCGACAACTGATGGCTTTCAAAGGCCACCGCCAGCTTGCCGTGTTCGGCGGCCAGGTGCTGCTCCAGCAGCAGGCGCACTGCCGAGGGGCGTTGCAGGGCGATGAAGTCTTCGGCCAGCAGTTCGCGCCAGCTCACCTGCGGCTGTTGCGCCAGCGGTGAATCGGCCGGCACCACGGCGACGAAGCGGTCCAGGTACAGCGGCCTGAAACACAGTGGCTCGCTGGCTTCGGGTTCGAAGCCGATGCCCAGTTCGACGCGCCGGTGGCGGACCAGTTCCAGCACCTGTTCGTTGATGACGTCGTGCACGGTGACGTTGACCCGCGGGTAGCGCTGGCGAAACACCTTCAGCGCCGCCGGCAGCAGGTTACCGGCAAAGGCCGGCATGGCGGCGATCGATACTCGCCCAAGCTGCAGGGTAAAGCGCTGGCGCAGCAGTTCTTCGGTGTTGTCCCAGTCGGCCAGCAGTTGCCGGGCCAGCGGCAGCAGCACTTCGCCCTCCGGGGTCAGGCTGACGCTGCGGGTGGTGCGGCTGAGCAGGGCGCCGCCGAGGTTGTCCTCCAGGGCCTTGATGGTCAGGCTCAGGGCCGGCTGCGACAGGTGCAGTTGTTCGCCCGCCTGGGCAAAGCTCTGGTACTTGGCGACGGTGACGAAGGCGCGCAGCTGTTTGACGTTCATTTGGCTAGACTATTCTTTTGAAAAATTAATAAATCGATCATAAAAACAAAATTAACAAATAAGTGCTCAGGGGTGAAGATGGTTCAAACGCTCGCCGACACCCCTGTCGGATCAACAACTACAAAAGGCGGATCAGCATGGCCGGACTGGACAAGCGCGTAGCAACCTATGAACAGGCTCTTGAAGGCCTGACCGACAACATGACGGTACTGGCCGGTGGTTTCGGCCTGTGCGGCATCCCGGAAAACCTCATCGCCGAAATCAAGCGCCGTGGCGTCAGGGGCCTGACCGTGGTGTCCAACAACTGCGGCGTCGACGGCTTTGGCCTGGGCGTGCTGCTCGAAGACCACCAGATCCGCAAGATGGTCGCCTCCTACGTGGGCGAGAACGCCGAATTCGAGCGTCAGTTGCTCAGCGGCGAGCTGGAAGTGGAGCTCACCCCGCAAGGCACCCTGGCCGAGAAGATGCGCGCCGGCGGCGCCGGTATCCCGGCCTTCTTCACCGCCACCGGCTACGGCACCCCGGTAGCCGAGGGCAAGGAAGTGCGCGAGTTCAACGGCCGCAAGTACATCCTCGAAGAAGCCATCACCGGCGACTTCGCCATCGTCAAGGGCTGGAAGGCCGACCACTACGGCAACGTGGTGTACCGCAACACCGCGCAGAACTTCAACCCGCTGGCCGCCACTGCCGGCAAGATCACCGTGGTCGAGGTCGAAGAGATCGTCGAGCCGGGCGTGCTGCTGCCGAGCGAAATCCATACCCCGGGCATCTATGTCGACCGGGTCATCGTCGGCACGTTCGAGAAGCGTATCGAAAAACGCACCGTCAAAGCCTGACCTGACCCCAGAACAACAAAGAGATCCTGACCATGGCACTTACCCGCGAACAAATGGCCCAACGTGTAGCCCGCGAACTCAAGGACGGCTACTACGTCAACCTCGGCATCGGCATCCCGACCCTGGTGGCCAACTACGTCCCGGCCGATATGGACGTGATGCTGCAATCGGAAAACGGCCTGCTGGGCATGGGCGAATTCCCCACCGAAGGGCAACTGGACGCCGACATGATCAACGCCGGCAAACAGACCGTGACCGCCCGCACCGGTGCCTCGATCTTCAACTCGGCCGAGTCCTTCGCCATGATCCGCGGCGGTCATGTCGACCTCACCGTGCTGGGCGCCTTTGAAGTGGACGTGGAAGGCAACATCGCCTCCTGGATGATCCCCGGCAAGCTGGTCAAGGGCATGGGCGGGGCGATGGACCTGGTGGCCGGTGCCGAGAACATCATCGTCACCATGACCCACGCCTCCAAGGACGGCGAGTCCAAGCTGCTGCCGCGTTGCAGCCTGCCGCTGACCGGCGCCGGTTGTATCCGCAAGGTGCTGACCGACCTGGCCTATCTGGAAATCGAGAACGGCGCGTTCATCCTGCGCGAGACTGCGCCGGGGGTGACGGTTGAAGAGATCATCGAGAAGACCGCTGGCAAGCTGATTGTGGCGGATGATGTTAAAGAAATGACGTTTTAAATCGTCCTTTCGGGCCCCATCGCGGGGCAAGCCCGCTCCTACAGGTATTTGTGGGAGCGGGCTTGCCCCGCGATGGGGCTTTTGGCTGTTCCAGAAAAATAACGATAAAAGGAAAATCCCGTGGCCGCTGATATTCAAGACAGCCGCTCCGCCCGTTTCGCCCTGCGTTGCTCGAACTGGGCCGAACGCTGGTTCCCCGATTCCTGGGTGTTCGCTGCCCTGGCCGTGGTGCTGGTATCGGTTGCCGCCCTGGCCATGGGCGGCAAACCCGCCGACACCGCCAAGGCCTTCGGTGACGGCTTCTGGAGCCTGATCCCGTTCACCATGCAGATGGCCTTCGTGGTTATTGGCGGTTATGTGGTGGCCAGCTCGCCACCCGCGGTCAAGCTCATCGACCGCCTGGCGCGAATCCCCAGCAATGGCCGCTCGGCGGTATGCTGGGTAGCGCTGATCTCGATGGTCGCCTCGTTGCTCAACTGGGGTCTGTCGCTGGTGTTCGGTGGTCTGCTGGTCCGCGCCCTGGCGCGCCGCACCGACCTGAAGATGGACTACCGTGCCGCCGGTGCCGCCGCCTATCTGGGCCTGGGCGCCGTTTGGGCCCTGGGCCTGTCATCCTCGGCCGCGCAACTGCAGGCCAACCCGGCCAGCCTGCCGCCGTCGATCCTGGCAATCACCGGGGTGATCCCGTTCACCGAGACCATCTTCCTCTGGCAGTCGGGGGTGATGCTCGCCGCGCTGGTGGTGGTTTCGCTGGTCGTGGCCTACGCCACCGCGCCCGGCCCGAATAGCGCCCGCAGCGCCGAAGCCTGCGGTGTCGACCCGAGCTTCTCGGCACCGCCGACGCCCCAGCGGACCCGCCCGGGCGAGTGGCTGGAGTACAGCCCGATCCTGATCCTGTTGCTGGTGGCGCTGGCGGCCGGCTGGCTGTACAACGAGTTCTCGACCAAGCCTGCGATCACCGCGATTTCCGGGCTGAACACCTACAACCTGCTGTTCATCATGGCCGGGGCCTTGCTGCACTGGCGACCGCGCAGCTTCCTCGATGCGGTGGCCCGTGCGGTGCCGACCACCACCGGGGTGCTGATCCAGTTTCCGCTGTACGGTTCGATCGCGGCGATCCTGACCCAGGTCCAGGGCGCCGATGCGCAGAGCCTGGCGCACCACATCTCGACCTTCTTCGTGCAGATCGCCACCCACGACACCTATGCCTTGCTGATGGGCGTGTACTCGGCGGTGCTGGGTTTCTTCATCCCCTCGGGTGGCGGCAAGTGGATCATCGAAGCGCCCTACGTGATGCTGGTGGCCAATGACCTGCAGTATCACCTGGGCTGGGCGGTGCAGATCTACAACGCCGCCGAAGCGCTGCCGAACCTGATCAACCCGTTCTACATGCTGCCGCTGCTGGGTGTGCTGGGGCTCAAGGCGCGCGACCTGATCGGCTTCTCGTTCGTGCAGTTGCTGGTGCACGTGCCGCTGGTGCTGTTCCTGCTGTGGATCCTCGGCACCACCTTGCAGTACACACCGCCGGTGATGCCAACACCTGCGGGCTGATTGAAACACTGCAAGGCCCGCTCCCACAGTCTGTGTCCAAACACAGATCAGCTTGGGATCATTGCAAAGCCGACGCCAAAGCGGTTCCAGGCGTTGATGGTGGCGATGGCCAGGGTCAGGTTGACCACTTCGGCTTCGCTGAAGTGCTCGAGCAGGGTGCGGTACTGGTGCTCGGGGGCGCGCTGGTCGGGCAGGCGGGTCAGGCTTTCGACCCAGGCCAACGCTGCACGCTCGCGCGGGGTGAAGAATTCGGTCTCGCCCCAGACGCTCAAGGTCTGCAGGCGCGCTTCGCTTTCGCCGCTCTTGCGTGCATCGTTGGCGTGCAAGTTGACGCAATAAGCGCAACCGTTGATCTGCGAGGCACGCAGGCGTACCAGTTCCAGCAGCGAGTTCTCCAGCCCGGATTTGCCCAGGGCCATTTCCAGGCCGATCATGGCCTTGTAGGCCTCAGGTGAGTGTTTGGCCCATTCGATACGGTTGCTCATGTGTGCTCTCCATCAAGGTCTGCGGTAGGCGGCAATAGCGCTACCTTACCGCCAGGCCGGGCGAGCCCGAATAGCCAATTTTGTTCTTTGTCAGGAGGCCAATCAACCCATGGCCTGGAGGGTGTCGCGCAGCCGGTCCAGGGCCGGGTCGATGTCCAGCAGTTCGATGGCGCCAAAGCCCAGCAGCAGGCCCTGGCGCACCGGCACCCGGGCATGGAAGGGGGCCAATGAATAGAGGCCGACCTCGACCTTGCGCGCCATGCTGATCAGGAACTCGACGTCCAGGTTACCCCGGGCCAGGGCACTCATGTGGTAACCGGCAGTGGCCGGCACGACCTCGAACCACGGCGCCAGGTCATCCTGCAGGCGCGCCAGGATCCGTTCGCGGCGCGCGGCGTAGACCTCGTGCACGCGGCGGATGTGCTTAAGCAGCGAGCCTTCGCCGATGAACTGCGCCAGGGCCCACTGGTTGAGGGTCGGGGTATGCCAGTCGGTCAGTTGCTTGGCAATGCAGATCGCTTCGCGCAGCGCTTCGGGGACGATGCAGTAACCCAGGCGCAGCTCCGGCAACAGGGTCTTGGAGAAGGTCCCGACATAGGCCACCAGGCCGTTGCGGTCGAGGCTTTGCAACGAGTCGGTGGGCCGGCCTTCGTAGCGGAATTCGCTGTCGTAGTCGTCCTCGATGATGATCGCGCCCAACTGTGCGGCGCGCGCGAGCAGGGCCTGCCGGCGCGCCGGGCTCATCGGCATGCCCAGCGGAAACTGGTGTGACGGGGTTACGTAGATCAGCCGCGTGCCTGGGGCGATCTGCTCCACACACATGCCTTCAGCGTCGACCGGCACGCACTGCAGTTCGGCGCCCTGGGCCAGGAACAACTGGCGCGCCGGGGTGTAGCCCGGGTCTTCCATGGCCACCTGGCAACCGGGTTCTATCAGCACCCGGGCGATCAGGTCCAGGGCTTGCTGGGCACCGTTGCACACCAGCACATCATTGCTGCTGCAGCGTACGCCGCGGGCGAAGGCGATATGCCGGGCAATCGCCTCGCGCAACTCCGGCAGGCCCTGATGGGCGCTGTAGCGGGCGCTGCTGTGGCGGATCTGGCGCAGGGCGTACTGGTTGCAGCGGCGCCAGTCATCGAAGGGGAACTGCACCTTGCTTGAGGCGCCGCCGATGAAATCGTAGCGCAAGGTCGGCAGTTTGAGGTCCGCCAGCGGGTTGGCGCGGGCCCGCCATTTGGCCAGGGTCGCGGCGCTGGCCAGGGGGATGGCCGCCGTCGGTGCCGGGGTACGGGTCGGGGAAGGGCTGATGAAGGTGCCTTTGCCGACCTGGCCGCTGAGCAGGTTGTCGTAGGTCAGGCGCGAATAGGCTTCGGCCACGGTCTTGCGCGACACCCCCAGTTGTTCGGCCAGCAGGCGGCTGGGTGGCAGTTGCGTGCCGGCGGCCAGGCGGCCGCTGTCGATGCCGTCGCGCAGCTGTTGGTAAAGCTGCTCGGCCAGGCCCTTGCGGCCTTGCAGGCTGATGTGGAGTTCCATGGTGAAGGTGCGTCCGCAGGCGTTGTCTGCCGTTCAGGTTACCTGATTCGGCGCCGTTGATCCCCTGGCGCAACGCCAACGCCTGTGGCCGGCAACACCGCCTGCAGTACCTGAACCTGGCCCAGGCCTGCACCGCCCGCGGTTAGTCCCAGGCCGGCGCCAGGCGCTTGGGGCTGGTCAGGCGCAGGCCGCTGTCGAGGGTGGCGATTCTGCCCATGTCTTCATTGCTCAGCTTGAGTTCACGGGCCTTGAGGTTGCTGGCCAGGTTCTCGCGCCGGGTCGAGGACGGGATCACCGCATAGCCCAGTTGCATGGCCCAGGCCAGAGTCACCTGTGCCGGGGTGGCGGCGTGTTGCGCGGCGATCTGCTGGATGACCGGATCCTCCAGGACCTTGCCGTAGCCCAGGGTCATGTACGAGGTCACGGCAACGCCTTGACTGTGCATGAAGTCCACCAGTTTGCGGTTCTGCAGGTACGGGTGCAGCTCGATCTGGTTGGTGGCGATGGCGTCTTTGCCGACCACCTCGATGGCCTGGCGCAGCAGGTCGATGGTGAAGTTGGACACGCCGATCTGCCGGGTCAGGCCCTGCTTTTGAGCTTCGGCCAGGGCGCCCATGAATTCGCTGACGGGCACTGCGCCCTGGGGCGATGGCCAGTGGATCAGGGTCAGGTCCAGGTAGTCGCTGCGCAGCTTGCTCAGGCTGTCCTTGAGGCTGGGGATCAGCTTGTCGGCGGCCAGGTTGTCCGTCCAGATCTTGCTGGTGACAAACAGCTCGTCACGGTCGATGCCGCTGGCGGCCACGGCCTGGCCGACTTCGGCTTCGTTACCGTAGATCTGCGCGGTGTCGATGGCGCGGTAACCGAGTTCCAGGGCGGTGGCCACCGAATCGATCACCACCTGGTCCTTGAGGCGGAAGGTGCCGAGGCCGAGGGCGGGAATAGTCATTAGCGGGTTCCTCCAGTGCGGACGTTGATAAACACGGCGTGCAGTATTGCGACTGTGCGGGCGCAGAAAAATGCCCGTGACGGCACAACCTTTTTGCTTGCAGCGCACGAATGCCCCGGCAGTGGTAGCCTTGCAGGGTCAGTCGCAACGGATTCGCCCATGGCCCAGCACAAGCTCAGCATTCGTCAACGCAACGTTGACAACATCCTTCTGGCGGCCGAAAAGGTCTTTGCCGAAAAAGGCTTCGCCGGCACGGCCATGGCCGACATCGCCGAGGCCGCGGAGCTGCCGCGCAGCAATGTGCACTATTACTTCAGCACCAAGGCCGAGCTGTACCAGGCGGTGCTGTTCGGCCTGCTCGATGTGTGGAAGCAGGATGCCTTGTGCTTCGAGCTGTATGACGATCCGCGCATTGTTTTGAGCAGCTACATCCGGGCCAAGATGAACCATTCGCGTACCCGGCCGCATGGCTCCAAGGTCTGGGCCAACGAAATCATCCATGGCGCACCGAACCTTGGCGCGGCGCTGGATGATCCGCTGTATGACTGGGCGAAGATGAAAGAGGCAAAGATCCGCCAGTGGATCGAGGACGGGCGGATTCTGCCGGTAGAGCCATCGGGCTTGCTGTACATGATCTGGGCTTCGACCCAGCACTATGCCGACTTCAGCCACCAGGTGGGGCTGCTCAATGATCACCAGCCATTGTCGGAGCTGCAGTTCGAGCGGGCGGTGCAGACGGTGACCAGTGTGATCCTCAGGGGTATCGGGTTGGAGCCCTGATCAAAAGCATCGCTGGCAAGCCAGCTCCCACAGGTACTGTGGATGCTGATCTTGTGGGAGCTGGCTTGCCAGCGATAGGGCCCTGACCGTCAGAAGCTGAACTCCAGCTCCTCATACAGTACTCCCGGCTCCAACCCGTCGGTACTGTGCAACTCACTCTCCTTGCCCAGCGCCTCCAGCAACGGCCGCCGCGGCACTTCGGTGCCCGCCCCGGGGTTGCCATGCTTGCCGGGCATGGTCGACAACACACTGGTCAAGCGCTGCGCCGTACCGGCCTTGCCGCGCTTGCGAAAGCCGCCCCACAGGCTTTTCGGCGTGGCATTGAGGCTGCCATGGTGACCGACCTTGTACAGGTCGACATCCGCCAGAAGCTCGCGAATTTCTGGGTGACTTAACGCGTAACTCCAGTTCTCGATCTGCGCATCGCCCGGGAACAGCAGTTTCTTGCCCGCCACCTCGAACAGCAGGATCAGGCTGGTGTTGTTCATTTGCTTGTCCAGCGCGGTGACGATCTGCAGCAACTGCTCGCCACGGGCTTCGCGCACCCGCCGGGCGATCCAGCGGGTGCTCATGGGCAGTTTGCTGCCCCGGGTCGCCGGGTAGTCGGCAAAAGGCCCCGGATCGTCGTTCGGCGAGTTGACCTGGGCATCGAGCAACTGCCGGTGCAGGTGCCAGAACTCGGCCGGGTCACGGCTGCGCTGCTTGCGAATCGAGGCGCTCTGCTCGACGGTGGGCGGGCCGAGGATATGCGTGCGCACGCCGGGCAACAGCTCGGCCAGGGCATCAGCGCTGCCGAAGAAGGCAAAGGCGTTGCGTTTGCCCATGCTCGCCAGGTTCTTCACGGCGCTGGCATTGGAGATGTTGTCTTCGCCGATAAAGCCCAGCCGACTGGCCAGGTCTTCGGACAGCCCGTGCCTGCCCTGGTCGAGCAGCGTGACCACGGCGCTGGCCAGGGCATTCATGCTCTTGAGGGTCTGGGCCATGCTGCGTGCGCCGCGCAGGCCGGGCTGCTCGGGTGCGCTGGCGTCTTCAGCCAGCTCCAACTGTTCGGTCCAGGGCTGCAGCACCAGTTCCGGCGCGAGGGTACGAATCACATCACCGCTGGCAGTACCGGCGCGGTTGGTGGCAAAGCCGCTGATGTGGTCGGCATGCCGGTGGGTCGCGACCACCGCATCGAGCTTGCCCGCGCACTTGGCCTTGATGTCTTCGGCAATGGCCAGCAGGCGCTGGCCCTGGGCGACGCCCTTGGGCATGCCCATGGAACCGAAGTCGATCAGTACATGGCGGCGCACCTCGCCGGGGTAGTTGAAACGCAGCAGGAAGCAGTCGCCAAAACCGACCTGGTAGGCATAGAGGGTCAGGCTGGTCGGGCTCATGCTTGCTCCTCGCGTAGCGGGCCCACCTGCCAGGCGCGTTGGCGGTGCAGCTGGGCCAAGGGGTTGCGCAGGTCCAGCTCGCTGCTGTCCAGGCCGGCCAGGTAGCTCAAGCGGCGCAGCTGCCACTGGCCGTCATTGAGCGGCCGCTGGACGTGGTACTTGATGCGCCCGTACTGATCGAAAATCAGCGTGCCGGCGCCGTAGACGGTGAGGGCGTCGGTGGTCTTGATCCAGGCCGGGCGCGGGCTGATGTTGCACACGCTCTTGAGCTCGGCGCCAAAAATGTTGGCCTTCATGATGTATTCGCACACGCTCTCGCGCAGCAGCAGGCCGTCGGTGCCCAGGCGGATGCTCGGGCGTACCGACACCACCTCGGTGTAGGCACGCTCGTCGATGCCCAGCACCGCACGGTTCTCCCAGAGAAAGCGGAATACCTCTTCGTCGTCGCGCAGCATCGAATCGAAATGGCTGTTGCGATATTGCACCTGGCCGTTGTCGGCAAAACCGTGCCAGCAGCCGTCAGCATCGGTGCGCGCTGCTGGCGGGACGATGCCGAAGGCCTCGAAAGTGGTGCGGATGATCAGCCGGTAGTCGTAGCGCGAATCGTCCGGCGCCACCTGGGCATCGACGGTGAGCAGGGCGGCCAGGTAGTCGCCGAATTCCAGGTCCAGCGGCGGGCAGTAGTCCAGGGCGCGGATGGCGATGGTCAGCAACTGGTCGGCGGCCTTGGCGCCTTCCTCGACCACTTCGCGCAGATTGTACAGGTTGTCGCCAAAATTACCCAGCTCGCCCAGGCGCGCCACCCACAGGGCGAGCATGCTGCGCAGCATGGCGGCGGCGAAGATTTCGCCGCGGTTGTGGGCTTCGGCAAACTGCTCGTCTCTCAGGTAGTCGGCCGAGGGCGGCAGCATCACCGAGCGGCGCAGGGCATTGGCGCGCAGGCCTTCGAGCTGCTGGCCGAACTCTTCGCCGATACCGAACAGCAGCGATTCGGCGAGGTTCTGCTGGCTCAGCTGGTCGCCATTGAGCAGTCGGCGGTCGCCCTGCACGGTCAGCTCGATGCGCCCGCCATTGGTCAGGGCGAACTCGATGATTTCACGCAGGGAGAACACCGACAGCAGCGCCACGACATCGGCAAAACCTTCATGGAAGGCCGCCTGATCGGGCCCGGAAGCGTTCATGAAACCGCCGCGCAAGCCGTCGAGAATCGCGTGGGTGGCCTCGTGGGCGACGATGTCGTGGGACAGGCAGGTGAACACGTGCTGGCCGTCCAGGCCCTTGAAATAGCCGAACATCAAGGCCCGGTCAGCCCGCGAGTAAAAGGCGTTGGCTTCGACGAAGGCGTGCGGCACCACGTGCAGCTGATGGCCGTCGAAGCCCCAGCCAACCCGGCGCCCCAGGGCCATCTCGAAGCGCGCCAGGGTGCGCATGACCACCGCGTACACGTGCTGGCAATGGAATGCCGGATTGCCCAGCAGCGCCTCGCCAGGCGGATCGAAAGGGTCGATCATGCAGCCGCTGGCGGCATCCTGCTGATAGGCGTGGGCGTGGTACAGCTGGTTGCGCGAGGCATCGAAGTCGACCACCTTCAGGCGGTAGCCGGTGGGGCCCAGGCCAAGGGTTTCCAGCGGCACGCTGACCCGGGCGAACAGCAACTCGCCGTGGGCATTACGCACCGCCGGGTCCTGGGCGAGGATGGTGAAGGTCTGGCTGTTGGCTTTCACGACCATGGGCAATGCTCCTGCGCACCAGGTTCAAATCGGCGGAACTGCTATCAGGGGAGCTTCAACGGCTCGTATTCCAAGGGTGTTTCATTGCCCTGGCGGTCGATCCGGTAATGCTTGCCATCGCGTTGGACGATGGCCTTGCCGTCACGAAAAAAACCGGGTCTGTCATAGATATAAGGCAGCACCACCTTGCCATTAAGGTCGATAAAGCCCCATTTACCTTCTTTTGCCGCGCTCAGCAGATTGTCGTTGATCAGCCGTCCGCCCCAGGTATTGTAGGCGAAGCCGTCGTATTCGAAAGGCAGCACCACTTTGCCGGATGTGTTCATCAGGCCGCTTTTTTTGCTGGCGCTGTCGTTCAGCAGCACATAGCCCTTCTCGGTAATGGGCCGCGAGCTGAAGCGCAGGGGGATCACCTGCTCGCCCTTGCGGTTGATCATGCCGAACAGGTTGCCTTTGGCGACTACCGTCAGGCCGTCCTTGGCTTCGTCGAAACCCTCTACCCAGTCATAGTCGAACGGCACCACGGTGCGGCCCCGGGTATCGATGTAGCCACACTCGGAATACGTCAGGCAGACGCCTGCCAGGCCATCGCTGAACGGCCCGGGGCGCTTGTAGAGGGTCGGGATGACCAACTGCCCCTTGCGGTCCATGTAGCCCCATTTGTTGTTGATGCGAACGGCTGCCATGCCTTCGTGGTAAACCGGTTGCAGCTCGATGGACGGCGCAACGATGACCTTGCCGCTGGGGTCTTTAAGGCCATACAGGCCATTTTCCTTAAAACTGACCGGGTCGGCGGGGGTGGCGCTGCAGGCTGCCAGGGCAGCACCCAGGCACAATGACGGGAGGGAGCGAAACAAAGCCTTCAATTCAGTGCATTCCTTGGCAAGGCGAGAGCAGGGCAAGGCGCGCACCTTAGCCGATTGCGCCGCCCTTGCCCAGCCACTCAACCGCGGGCGAAGGCCTCAAGACCGGCGCCTTCGAGGCGGTAGCGGACCCATTCATCCTGGGGCAGGGCACCCAGGGACTTGTAGAACTGGATGGCCGGCTCGTTCCAGTCCAGCACGCTCCATTCCAGGCGTCCGCAGCCGTTCTCGCAGGCTTCGATGGCGATATGGCGCAACAGCTGTTTACCGGCGCCGCCACCGCGTTGCTCGGGGGTGATGTACAGGTCTTCGAGGTAGATGCCGTTGCGCCCCAGCCAGGTCGAGTAGCTGTAGAAGTACACCGCATAACCGATGGCCTGGCCGTCGCGCTCGCAGATAAGGCTGAGGGCCTTGGCGCCGTCATCGAACAGGGTGCGCTCGATGTCGGCCTGGGAAGCGATCACCTCATGGACGGCGCGTTCGTAGTCAGCCAGTTCGGTAATGAAGGCAAGGATCTGGGCGGCGTCGTCGCGCCGGGCAGGGCGGATGGTCAGGCTCATGGCAGGCTTCCGGCAAGTGAGGTAATCGCCCATGTTAGCCGGAACTGGCCTTGAGGGTAATCGCTTCGCTGCGTAACAGCTTGAGCACCAGGGCAAAGGCCAGGCTGGCCAGCGCGGTCATGCCCGCCAAGGGGCCGGCACTGCCATCGGACAACTGGCCGATGACCAGGCTGCACAGGGCGGTGAAGGCCATCTGGATGAAGAAGAACAACCCCGAGGCGCTGCCGGCGATAGCCGCATAGGGTTGCAGCACCGCCCATTGGCAGGCCGGAATGGCCAGGCCCACCGAAAGCATGATCAGCAGCATCGGCAGGACGATCGCCAGCAATGCCTCGGGCCACAGGCGGGTGGCGAGCATCAGCAGCAGCGCGCCCCCCAGGTTGAGGAGTATGGCCTGGCCGAGCAAGGCATCGGCGCTGTGGCGCCCACTGCGCCGGCGAAACAGCTGCGAGCCGGCCAGGTAGCCGCCGACGGTGACGGCGAAGACTGCGGCGTACTGCAGCGAACTCAGGCCCAGGCGGCGTTGCAGCAGGGTCGAAGACTCGGCGATGAACGGGAAGTAGGTGCAATACACGCAGGCAATCGCCAGTGAATAACGCATGAAGTAGCCGTCGCCGAGCAGGCGCAGGTAAACCTTCAGCACCGGCTCGTGGCGCTGCCCGGCAGCGTGCAGCGGGCGGGTTTCCGGCAGGCGCAGGGCGATCAGCAGCAGGCTCAGGGCGGCGCTGAGGCTCAGCAGCAGGAAAATCCAGCGCCAGCCCAGGGTGGTTTCGATCAGGCTGCCGAGCAGTGGCGCGATCATCGGCGACAGCGCCATGCCCATGGACAGGTAACCGAGCAGGTGGCCCTGTTGCTGGCGGTCGAAGTGGTCACGCACCATCACCCGGCCGATGACTGCCCCGCAACAACCGCCCAGGGCCTGCAACAGGCGTGCGGCAATCATCACCTCGACACTGCTGGCCAGGCTGCAGGCCAGGCTCGCCACCAGGTAAATAGTGCCGCCGAGCAGCAACAACGGGCGGCGGCCAAAACGGTCGCACAGCGGGCCGCTGATCAGCATGCTCAGGGCGTAGCCGACCATGTACAGGGTCAGCGTCAATTGCAACTGGGCGTCGCTGGCGTGCAGGGCCATGGCGATGTCGGGCAGGGCGGGCAGGTAGATATCCAGGGCCACCCGCGGCAGGCAGACAATCATCAGCAGTAATAGCAGCCAGGTTCGTGGGCCGGGCGAGGGGGTGGTGCGCATGGAACATTTCCTTGTTGTCGGTGCGCAGACCTTAACGGCCAATGTGGTTTAATCGGCAGCGCCATTAAGAGCAAATTTGATTGGACCACTATGCGCACAGGCAAAGCCGCCATCGCCCTCGATCTACCGCTGCCACCGGCATTGGCCCAGGGCAAACAGCAAGGCGCTTATGCCGCCTTGCGCGATGCGATACTCGACAAGCGCCTGCCAGCCGGCACCCGCCTGCCCTCGACGCGAACCCTGGCCGAGCGCTGGCAGTTGTCGCGCGGTACCCTGGAGCTGGTGTTCGAGCGCTTGCGCGATGAAGGCTATGTCAGCCGGGTGGCCGGCTCCGGTACGCGGGTCTGCGCGGTCGTTCCTGACCTGTTCATCGCTGCCGGCAGCGGCCCGCCACTGGCACTGGCGCAGCAGCCGCTCAGCGAGCCGGCAGCCTCGAGCCTTACCGGTGTGCAGGTGGGGGTGCCGTTTGTCGCGCGCCTGGCCGACCCGGCACTGTTCCCGGTCAAGGCCTGGTCCCAGGCCCTGGGCAAGGCCCTGGCCAGCGCACCGACCGCCTTGCTCAGTTCGCCAGACCCGGCCGGCCTGCCGGCCCTGCGCGAACGGATTGCCAACTACCTGCGCAGCTATCGCGGCATACGCTGCAATGCCCAGGACCTGATCGTCACCAGCGGCATTCGCCAGTGCATCGACCTCGTGGCGCGCAGCGTGATCTGCCCAGGCGACAAGGCCTGCGTCGAAGACCCCGGCTACCGCACCGCCAGGTCGTTGTTCGAGCGGGCCGGGGCGCAGGTGGTCGCGGTGCCGGTGACGGCCGAGGGTATCGATGACCAGCTGCTCGAGCGCCACCTTGATGCCCGCCTGGCCTGCGTGACCCCCGCGCACCAGTCACCGCTGGGCGTGACCCTGTCGGTGTCGCGACGGCTGATGTTGCTGGACTGGGCCAATCGTGCCGATGCCTGGATCGTCGAAGACGACTACGACAGCGAGTTCAACTACAACAATGCGCCGCTGCCGGCGCTCAAGGCCCTGGATCAAAGCGACCGGGTGATCTACTGCGGCAGCTTCAACAAGACCCTGTTCGCCGGCCTGCGCGTGGGCTTCATGCTAGTGCCGGCCAGCCTGCGCGAGCCGTTGCTGGCCACCCTGCAGGGCACCGGTGGCGCAGTCGGGGTCACCGAGCAACTGGGCCTGGCCGAGTACATGGCCAATGGCAGCTTCGTGCGCTACCTGAGGCAGGCGCGCCAGGCCTATCAGCAGCGCCGTGATTTGCTGCTTGAGTGCCTGGCCGAGCAGGCTCCGGGCTGCTTTGCAGTGACCGGGCAGCAAGCCGGTTTGCACTTTGTCCTGTGGTTGCCAGAGGGGACGGATGAGCAGGACTTTTGCCAGCGCGCGGGCAGTCAAGGCTTGCAGCTACAGCCGATCGGCAACTTCTGCCAGCAGGTGCAACTGCCGCCTGCGGTGATGATCGGCTTCACCGCCCTGACAGCGGCGCAGCTGCGTTTTGCCGGGCGCAAGCTGGCGGCGCTGCTGCGTGAGGTTTCCTAATCGGCGGGTAACCGGCATGCTAGGGCCACGCTCGAATTCCCAAGGCCACTAAAGGAAACCTGCGATGACCTGGTCAGCCGCGCAGTACAGCACCTTCGAGAACGAACGCACGCGCCCGGTGCGCGACCTGGTGGCGGCGCTGCCCAACCAGACGGTGGCCAGCGCTGTCGACCTTGGCTGCGGCCCGGGCAACTCCACGCAAGTGCTTGCCAGCCGTTACCCCGAGGCGCAGGTCACCGGCCTGGACAGCTCTGCAGACATGATCGCCGCCGCCCGCCAGCGCTTGCCGCAGCTGGCGTTCGAAGTGGGTGATATCGGCAGCTGGAGCGCCGAACAGGGCGTCGATGTGATCCTCGCCAACGCCTCCCTGCAGTGGTTGTCCGACCATGCCCAGCTGTACCCGCACCTGGTGCGCCAGCTGGTGGCCGGTGGCAGCCTGGCCATCCAGACCCCGGACAACCTCGATGAGCCGGCCCACCGGCAGATTCGCGAGATCGCCAGGCTGGGTAGCTGGGCCGGCAAGGTCGGTGACCTGCAACTGCCGCCACGGCACACCGCCGCCTACTACTACGATGTGCTCAGCCCCCATTGCCAGCGCGTGGACGTGTGGCGCACCACTTACTACCACCCGCTGGCGGGCGGTGCGCCGGCGGTGGTGGAGTGGTTCAAGGGGTCGGCGCTGCGGCCGTATCTGGCGGCGCTGGATGCGCAGGAGCAGGCAGACTTTCTACAGTACTACCTGCAGGCCATGGAGCAGGCTTATCCGCCTGCGGCTGATGGCACGGTGTTGTTGCCGTTTCCGCGCCTGTTTATCGTCGCCACACGCTAGGCAATGCGCTGCTGGCGCCGCGCTTGCCATTGGCGCAGGACGCGCAGGTAGACCAGGCCGTTGACCAGCACCACCACCGAGCCGAGTACCAGCTGGATACCCGGCGTCAGCCCGGCCGGGTAGATGATCGGCCAGATGTAATGCTCGATGAAACCGCCTTCGTAACCGGCCAGGCCCGAGGCCTGGCGCAGGCGGTTTTCCCATTCGGTGAGCGGGCAGGTGAGGTGAAAGAACTCCACGGCGGTCCCCCAGCACACCGCCGGTAAGTGCCACCACATCGCACCGCGCCATTTGAGTACCAGCAAACCGCCAAACAGCACGAACAGGATGAACAACAGGTGAAACAGCACCAGACCATCGGCGCCCAGGCGGTACAGCATGACGATTCCTTCCTCGTGGATATGTTCCTCTAGCCACCATGATATAGGCATTCGCGGGATGGCACGATTGCCATGATCAGCCTGGCCGAGGCATGCTTGGGCCTTTCTGCCCGCGGAGCCCGCCATGCAAGCCTCGACCCTGCTGCTCTACGTTATCGCCGCCAGCGCGGTGATGATCACCCCCGGCCCGGCGATGCTCCTGGCCCTGAACAATGGCGCTTCCCACGGCATGCGCGTGGCCGGTTTCGGCATGGCCGGGGCGATGCTCTCCGACCTGCTGTTGATTGCGGCGGTGGGCTGCGGCCTGGGGGCGTTGCTGCAGGCTTCAGAGCAGCTGTTCAGCGTGGTCAAGTGGGTGGGCGCGGTGTACCTGCTGTACCTGGCCTGGGTGCTCTGGCGAGCGCCGAGCGGGGCCTTGCAACGTAGCACGGTGAGCGCTGGCGCCACGGGGCGTTCAGCCTTCTTGCGGGCCTTGTTCGTCGGCTTGTCCAACCCCAAGGGCTTGCTGTTCTTCTCGGCGTTCCTGCCGCAGTTCATTCGCCCCGAGCAACCGGTGGCCGAGCAGTACCTGGTGCTGGCGATCACCAGCGCGGCGATCGACGGGCTGATGATGGCCGTCTACGCCTATGGCGGGCGGCACGCCATGCGGCGCTTTTCGGCGCGCACCATGCAGTGGATCAACCGCAGTTGCGCCGGCATGCTGGCGGCGCTGGCGGTGGGCTTGAGCCTGTACCGGCGCAGTGACCTGCGCTGAGCGAATGCACGCGAGGGAGGATCAATGATCCTCCCTCGCTGTTTTTACCTTATGCCTCAGGACGCTTCGCGATAGGGGTTGCGCGGGTCATGCAGCCAGTCGAGGAACGGTTTGCCGGTGTCCTGCGGGACCATCTCGATGCAGTCCTGCACCGGGCAGGTGATCTGGCACAGGTTGCAGCCCACGCATTCGGCGTCGATCACCTCATAACGGTGGCTGCCGTCGGCCTGCTTGAGGTTGGCGATGGCCTGGTGCGAGGTGTCTTCGCAGGCGATGTGGCAGCGGCCGCAACTGATGCAGGCCGCCTGGTCGATCTTGGCTACCACCTGGTAGTTGATGTCCAGGTACTTCCAGTCGGTGGTGTGGCCCACCGCGCGGCCCTGGAACTCCTTGAGGCTGCGGTAGCCCTGGCTGTCCATCCAGCGCGAGAGGCCGTCTTTCATCTCGTCGACGATGCGAAATCCATGCAGCATCGCCGCCGTGCACACCTGCACCGCGCCGCAGCCCAGGGCGACGAATTCGGCGGCGTCACGCCAGCTGCCGATGCCACCGATGCCGCAGATCGGCAGGCCGTGAGTAGCCGGGTCGCGGGCGATTTCGGCGACCATGTTCAGGGCGATCGGTTTGACCGCCGAGCCGCAGTAGCCGCCGTGGGTGCTCATGTCGCCGACGATGGGATTGGCGACCATGCGCTCCAGGTCGACGCTGGTGATTGAGTTGATGGTGTTGATCAGCGACACCGCGTCGGCGCCGCCGCGATGGGCGGCGCGGGCCGACTGGCGGATATCGGTGATGTTCGGCGTCAGCTTGACGATCACCGGCAGCGAGCAGTACGTCTTGCACCAGCGGGTGACCTGCTCGACGTACTCCGGCACCTGGCCGACCGCTGCGCCCATGCCGCGCTCGGGCATGCCATGGGGGCAACCGAAGTTCAGTTCGATGCCGTCGGCGCCGGTGGCTTCGACCAGCGGCAGGATGGCTTTCCAGGATTCCTCGACGCAGGGCACCATCAGCGACACGATCAGTGCGCGGTCGGGCCAGTCCTTCTTCACCTGGGTGATTTCGCGCAGGTTGATTTCCAGCGAGCGGTCGGTGATCAGCTCGATGTTGTTGATGCCCATGACCTCGCGGTTGACCCCGTAGTGCGCCGAGTAGCGCGACGAGACGTTGACCGCGGCTGGGTCTTCGCCGAGGGTTTTCCAGACCACGCCACCCCAGCCGGCCTGATAGGCGCGGACCACGTTATAGGCCTTGTCGGTAGGCGGCGCGGAGGCCAGCCAGAACGGGTTGGGCGCCTTGATGCCGGCGAATTCGATCGACAGGTCAGCCATTTATGCAGCCTCCACATTGAGCATCAGGTGCGCATGCATGGCCTCGGCGGCCAGCTTGCCGTGCTGCACGGCCTGGACGGTGAGGTCCTGGCCGAGCTGGGTGCAGTCGCCGCCGGCATACACGCCGGGCAGGCTGGTACGCAGCTGCTCATCCACACGAATGCGTTCGCCATCGCGGGCAAGCTGTTGGCCGCTGCTGTCACTCAACGCGCTGTCATCGAAGGCCTGGCCGATGGCTTTGAAGATCGCATCGGCGGCCAGTTCGAAGGTTTCCCCGGTTGGCTGCAGGCGACCGTCACACATGTGCGTGCGGGCAAAACGCATGCCGCACACCCGGCCCTGGTCATCCAGCAATACTTCCTCAGGCTGGGCCCAGGTCAGCAGGCGCACCTGGTTCTCCTTGGCGATGTGTTGCTCGTGCTCGGTGGCGCCCATGTCCTCGACGCCACGGCGATACACCAGGTTGACGTCACGGGCACCGAGACGGGCCATTTGCACGGCCATATCGATGGCGGTGTTGCCGGCACCCAGGACGATGCAGCGGTCGGCGACGGGCAGGGTGGTGAGGTCATCGGCCTGGCGCAGTTCGCGGATGTACTCGGTGGCGGCGAGCATGCCTGGCGCGCCTTCACTGGCCAGGCCCAATTGGCGCACGGTGTTCAGGCCCAGGCCAAGGAACACCGCATCGAACTGCTGTTGCAGCTCGGCCAGGCTGAGGTTGTCGCCCAGCACCTGGCCGTGACGGATCTCGATGCCGCCGATCTGCAGGACGAAATCCACCTCGCGCTGGGCGAAATCGTCGACCAGCTTGTATTTGGCGATGCCGTACTCATTGAGGCCGCCGGCTTTTTCCCGGGCTTCGAAAATCACCACGTCATGGCCGTGCCAGGCCAGGCGGTGGGCGCAGGACAGCCCCGCCGGGCCGGCGCCGACCACGGCAATGCGCTTGCCGGTGCTGGCGGCGCGCTGGAACGGGTGCTGGGCAAAGTCGGCATGGTCCACCGCGTAGCGCTGCAACAGGCCGATCAGCACTGGTGCGCACTCCTGGTGATTGTTGCGCACGCAGGCCTGCTGGCAGAGGATCTCGGTGGGGCACACCCGCGCGCAACTGCCGCCGAGGATATTGGCCGAGAGAATTTTCTGCGCCGCGCCCTGGACGTTCTCCTGATGAATGTTGCGGATGAACGAGGGGATGTCGATTTCGCTGGGGCAGGCATTGACGCAGGGGGCGTCGTAGCAATACAGGCAGCGTGAGGCTTCGAGTACGGCCTGGCGGTCGGTGAGGGGAGGCGCCAGGTCGCTGAAGTGCTCGGCGAGGCTGGCGTGGTTCTGGTTCGGTCGGGGGAGGTGGTTGAGGGAATCGATCACGGTGGGTTCCTCTTTTTTTATTTTTTTTGGGGAAGGCTTTGCCTTCCATCGCTGGCAAGCCAGCTCCCACAGGTTCGGCGGTGTCTGTGGGAGCGGGCTTGCCCCGCGATGCTCTTCAGCGCTTAACGGCGACCGGCCGCGAATGCTCAGCCCGCTTGCTGAGCAGATCGAACACCGCCGGGTACGCCGGCCGCTCGATGTAGCGCCCGGCACCACGCTCGGCGCGCAGGTCGCCGTTGGCCCAGACCAGCTTGCCCTGGCTGATGGTGTGGCTGGGGATGCCACGCACGGTCTTGCCTTCGAAGATGTTGAAGTCGACCTGCTGATGGTGCGTGGCGGCCGAGATGGTCCGCGTGCCTTGCGGGTCCCAGAGCACCAGGTCGGCATCGGCGCCGACGCGCAAGGCGCCCTTGCGCGGGAACAGGTTGAAGATCTTCGCGGTGTTGGTCGAGGTCAGGGCGACGAAATCCTGCATCGACAATTTACCGCTGTTGACCCCTTCGTCCCAGAGCACCGCCATGCGGTCCTCGATGCCGGCGGTGCCGTTGGGGATGCGGCTGAAGTCGTCGCGACCGGCGGCTTTCTGCTCGGCGCAGAAGCAGCAGTGGTCGGTGGCGGTGGTGTGCAGGTTGCCCGACTGCAGACCGTGCCACAGTGCCTCTTGATGGCCGTCCTGGCGCGGACGGAACGGCGGGCTCATGACGTATCCGGCAGCGGTTTGCCAGTCAGGATGACGGTAGACACTGTCGTCCAGCAACAGGTGGCCGGCCAGTACTTCGCCGTAGACCTGCAGGCCCTTGTTGCGCGCGTAGGTGATCTCATCCAGGGCTTCGCGGGTCGAGACGTGCACCAGGTACAGCGGCGTGCCCAGGGTTTCGGCAATGCGAATGGCGCGGCTGGCGGCTTCACCTTCAACCTGCGAGGGGCGCGACAGGGGGTGCGCTTCCGGGCCGGTGATGCCCTGGGCCAGCAGCTTGCGCTGCAGGTGATAGACCAGTTCGCCGTTCTCGGCGTGCACGGTGGGTACCGCGCCCAGCTCCAGGCAGCGTTCGAAGCTGGCGACCAGGGTGTCGTCGGCGGCCATGATCGCGTTCTTGTAGGCCATGAAATGCTTGAAGCTGTTGACCCCGTGCAGGCGTACCAGCTCGCCCATCTCCTCGCGTACCTGCTCGCTCCACCAGGTGACGGCGACGTGAAAACCGTAGTCGCTGGCCGACTTCTCGGCCCAGCCACGCCACTGATGAAAGGCTTCGAGCAAGGACTGCTGCGGGTTGGGAATCACGAAGTCGATGATCGAGGTGGTACCGCCGGCCAGGCCTGCGGCGGTGCCGCTGTAGAAGTCCTCGCTGGCCACGGTGCCCATGAAAGGCAGCTGCATGTGGGTGTGCGGGTCGATGCCGCCGGGCATCAGGTACTGGCCGCTGCCGTCGATCACTTCACAACCGGCCGGGACCTCCAGGTCAGTACCGATGGCCTTGATCACGCCGTCGGCACACAACACATCGGCCCGGTAGCTTTCTTCATGGGTAATCAGGGTGGCGCCACGAATCATAAGCGTCATCAGATGCTCCTCGCAGGCTTGACCGGTTGTTACCGGTTCTAGGTTTTGTACTTTTTTCAGCGTAGGCGAAAACCTGTCATCGCTGTCAGGAATTGAATCTAGTCGGCGATTTCGGATAGGGCAAATATTTAATTTATAAGCTTATAACTTAGTTAACTATCTGATTAATAAGAATTTATAGGATTTGCCCAGGCTTGAGGAAAACGACCAGTGGTCCTGTCCGTCTTGACAGGTTGTGGAAATGGTCAAGATTTCTCATGGGCATCCGTGATTGCCCACATGCCAGTGCAATGCAACCACCTCCCAAAAACACAACAACAGTGGAGCGGCCATGCAGCAGACCAGATCGCAGGTGAGCGAACGCGACGGCTTGTGTGAACTCGACGCCGGCAGCGACGTCCTCGACAGCCCCCGGTACAACCACGACATCGCCCCGACCAAGGTGCACGAGCGCACCTGGAACAAATGGCACATCACCGCGCTGTGGGTCGGCATGTCGATCTGCGTGCCGACCTATACCCTCGGCGGCGTGCTCACCGCCTATTTCGGGCTGACCGTGGGCGAGGCACTGCTGGCGATCCTGCTGGCCAACACCGTGGTATTGATTCCGCTGACCTTGAATGCCTTTCCCGGCACCAAGTACGGCATTCCCTTTCCGGTGCTGCTGCGCTCGTCCTTCGGCATCCTCGGTTCCAACGTGCCGTGCCTGATTCGCGCCCTGGTGGCTTGTGGCTGGTTCGGTATCCAGACGATGTTCGGCGGCCTGGCCATCCACCTGTTTCTTGGTTCGCTGTCGGCGGACTGGAAGGCGCTGGGCGGCACCGGCGAGGTGATCGGCTTCATGCTGTTCTGGTGCCTTAACCTGTGGGTGGTGCTGCGTGGCGCCGAGTCGATCAAATGGCTGGAGACCCTGTCGGCGCCGTTGCTGGTGCTGGTGGGCGCCGGGCTGCTGGTGTGGGCCTTGCCCAATGTCTCGATCAGCGAGCTGATGGCCCAGCCGCCCAAGCGCCCGGAAGGCGCCAGCGTGTACGGCTACTTTTTTGCCGGGCTGACCGCCATGGTCGGTTTCTGGGCCACCTTGTCGCTGAACATCCCTGACTTCAGCCGCTACGCGAAAAGCCAGAAAGACCAGATCCTCGGGCAGATCTTTGGCCTGCCGCTGACCATGTTCCTGTTCGCCGCCCTCGGCGTGGTGCTGACCGCAGCTTCTGCCTCGCTGGTGGGTGAAACCGTGTCCGACCCGGTCAGCCTCATCGGGCATATCCAGAGCCCGATGTGGGTGGCGCTGGCCATGGCCCTGATCATCATCGCCACACTGTCGACCAACACCGCGGCGAACATCGTCTCGCCAACCAACGATTTCCAGAACCTGGCGCCGAAATGGATCGGGCGTACCACCGCAGTGCTGCTCACGGGGTTGGTGGGGCTGTTGCTGATGGGCCATGAACTGCTGAAAAAGCTCGGCTGGATCGTCAGCGAGGTGAGCCTGGAAAGCCTCTATTCCAACTGGCTGCTGGGCTATTCCAGCCTGCTCGGGCCGATTGCCGGGATCATGGTGGTGGACTACTTCATCACCCGCAAACAGACCCTGGACCTCGCCGGCCTGTACCGCGACGACGTCTATCCGGCCTGGAACGCTGCCGGTTTCATCGCCTTTGGCGTGCCGGTGGTGCTGACCCTGCTGTCGCTGCACAGCACCGCCTTCAGCTGGTTCTACGACTTTGGCTGGTTTACCGGCTCCGCCTTGGGCGGGCTGATCTATTACGCCCTTGGCAGCCTCAAGGCGGCCCGCGCGGCCAACCTCAAACCCACCGTGTAGCCCCTATGGCCCGCAGAGGCCAGGCACGTGATGCAGGAGAAGAACATGCAAACAACTCAGGACGTTCTGCAATCGACCCAACGGCATATCAACGGCGAACGCTTGTGGCAGTCGCTGATGGACCTGGCCAGGCTCGGCGCCACGGTCAAGGGCGGGGTCTGCCGGCTGGCCCTGACCGACCTCGATCGCCAGGCCCGCGACCTGTTCGTCAAATGGACCGAAGAGGCCGGTTGTACCGTCACCATTGACGGCGTTGGCAACATCTTCGCCCGCCGTCCGGGACGCAACCCGCAACTGCCGCCGGTGATGACCGGTAGTCATATCGACACCCAGCCTACCGGCGGCAAGTTCGACGGCTGCTTTGGTGTGCTGGCCGGGCTTGAAGTGCTGCGCACCCTCAATGACCTCAAGGTGGAAACCGAAGCGCCGCTGGAAGTGGTGGTGTGGACCAACGAGGAGGGCTCGCGCTTTGCCCCGTGCATGATGGGTTCGGGGGTGTTTGCCGAGAAATTCACCCTGGCCGAAACCCTGGCCAAGACCGATGCCGAAGGTATCAGCGTCGGCGAGGCGCTCAACGCCATTGGCTATGCCGGGCCACGGCCGGTCAGCGGCCATCCGGTGGGCGCTTACTTCGAGGCACATATCGAGCAGGGGCCGATCCTGGAAGACCAGCACAAGACCATCGGTGTGGTGCTGGGCGCGCTCGGGCAGAAGTGGTTCGACCTGACCCTGCGCGGCGTCGAGGCCCACGCCGGGCCAACGCCGATGCACCTGCGCAAGGATGCCCTGGTCGGCGCCAGCGCGGTGGTGGCGGCGGTCAACCGCGTGGCACTGGAGCATCAACCCCACGCCTGCGGCACGGTCGGTTGCCTGCAGGCCTATCCGGGCTCGCGCAACGTGATCCCCGGCGAAGTGCGCATGACCCTGGATTTCCGTCACCTGGTGCCGGCGCGGCTGGATTCGATGATTGCCCAGGTCAAGGATGTGATCAGCAGCACCTGTCAGCAGCACGGGCTGACCCACAGCCTGACGCCGACGGCGGATTTCCCGCCGCTGTATTTCGACGAGGGTTGCGTGGAGGCGGTGCGCAGCGCGGCCGGGGGGCTGGGGCTGTCGCACATGGATATCGTCAGTGGCGCCGGGCATGACGCGATCTTTGTCGCTGAACTGGGGCCGGCGGGGATGATCTTCGTGCCCTGCGAAGGGGGGATCAGCCACAACGAGATCGAGAATGCCGCGCCTGAAGACCTGGCCGATGGTTGCGCGGTGCTGTTGCGCTCGATGCTGGCGGCGGCGCAGGCAGTGGCGCGGGGCAGGGAGGCGGCTTAGGGCCCTATCGCGGGGCAAGCCCGCTCCTACTGTAGGAGCGGGCTTGCCCCGCGATGGGTTTAAAGGCTGTCCTGAACCATCTGCAAAAACGTCGCCACCAGCCGCCGTGAACTCTGCTCACGCAGGCACACCAAGGTCTCGGTTAAGCGCCGCTGGCAGTCGACAATCGGCAACGCACACACCCGCGCATCGGCGCCGAACTCGGCGGCCGACACCACCCCCACACCAATCCCCACCACCACCGCCTCGCGCGCTGCTTCCCGGCCTTCTACCTGGATCGCCGCGCGGATGCGCAGGCCGGCGCGGGCCATTTCTTCTTCGAGCGTCTGGCGGGTCACCGAGCCCGGTTCACGCAGCACGATCGGCGTGTCATCCAGGTCGGCCAGGCTGATCGAGCCGCGGCTGGCCCATGGATGGTTATGGGACACGAAGGCCACCATCGGGTCACTGCGCATCGGCACGCACAGCAACCGCTCGTCATCCACGTCACGACCGAGCAGGGCCAGGTCGGCCTGGTAATTGAACAGCCGCAGCAGCGACTCGTCGGTGTTGCCGGTTTCGATCTTGACGCTGATCCCCGGGTATTGCTGGCAGAAGCGGGCGATCTGCGGCAGCACGTGCACCGGCGCATCCACCGCCAGCACCAGGGTGCCGGTCTGCAGGGCGCGGGAATCCTGCAGCAGTTCATGGGCCTCGGCCTCGCAGACGAACAGGCGCTGGGTGATCGCCAGCAGGCGCTCGCCCAGGTCGGTCAGTTGCACCGAACGCTTGTTGCGGTGAAACAGCAACACGCCGAAGCGTTCTTCGAGTTTGCGCACCTGGTCGGAGATCGCCGGCTGGGTCAGGAACAACCGTTCGGCGGCGCGGGTGAAGCTGCCGTGCAGGGCAACCGCGTGGAAAGCCTTCAACTGAGCATGGGACACCGACATCGCAGCACCTGTTACAAGCTGAGCTTATTTGTGAAATACGATAAATCGATTTTATTTATCAGTCAGTAATTGTTTCTATCTGAGCAGGTGACGGGTTCGACCGGCCGTCACGCAGTGCGCAACACAACAACAAGACAGGCGTTTTTTTCAAATTCTGCCGGCACACTCAGCTTCCGAGGTCAGATCCACCATGAACAAATACGTCGCAGATATCAAACGTTGGCGCGTGCAGATTTTTGCCATCACCTGGCTGGCCTACGCCGCGTTCTATTTCACCCGCAAAGCCTTTTCGGTAGCCAAGCTCGGCATCGCCGAAGACCCAAGCTTTACCCTCGACAAAATGGCCATGGCCAACCTCGACGCCCTCTACCTGACCGCCTACGCAGTCGGGCAATTTACCTGGGGCATGCTCGCCGACCGCTTCGGCCCGCGGGTGGTGGTACTCGGTGGCCTGGTGATCTCGGCGGCGGCGGCGGTGGTGATGGGCAGCTACGCGACCTTCCCGATCTTCGCCACCTGCATGCTGGTCCAGGGCCTGGCGCAATCGACCGGCTGGGCCGGCTTGTGCAAGAACATCGGCAGCTTCTTCCCGTCCTCCCAGCGCGGGCGGGTTCTTGGGTTGTGGAGTTCCTGCTATGCCTTCGGCGGCCTGGTGGCGTCGCCGTTCGCCGGCTGGTGGGCCTACACCCTGATCGGCAGCTGGCATGCGGCGTTTATCTCCAGCGCTGCCGTCGTGGCGGTAGTGGCGGTGCTGTTCTTCATTTTTCAGCGCAACAAGCCTGAAGACGTCGGCCTGCCGGCGGTGGAGCCGGAGCCTGAGAGCATGGTCCCGGGCTCGACCCTCTGCAGCATCTGGGCACCGCTGCGCGAGATCCTGCGCAACCGCACGGTGCTGACCCTGGGGCTTGCGTACTTTCTGCTCAAACCGGCGCGCTACGCCATTTTGTTGTGGGGCCCGGTGATCGTCTTCGAACAGATGCCCTCGGTGGGCAAGGTCGGTGCGGCGATCATCCCCACCGCCTTCGAGCTGGCCGGCCTGCTCGGCCCGATCATGATCGGCCTGGCCTCGGACAAACTGTTCGGTGCCCGCCGTATGCCAGCCTGCGTGATCAGCCTGGTCGTGCTGACCGTGACCCTCGGGCTGTTCATGGCTGCGCTCAATACCGGCAGCGTGATCCTGGTAGTGGCCTTGCTGTTCGTCATGGGCCTGACCCTGTACGGGCCGGACTCGATGATCAGCGGCGCGGCAGCCATCGATTTCGGCACCGCCAAGGCCGGCGCCACCGCAGCCGGCTTCGTCAACGGCTGCGGTTCGGTCGGGGCGATTCTCGGCGGCTTGCTGCCGGGCTATTTCGACAGCGTCACGGTGTTCATCGTGTTCGCCGGGTGCGCGCTGTTCTCCGCCCTGGTGCTGCTGCCGCACTGGAACAGCCGCCCGGCCAGCGCCGAGCACACACCGGCTGTCGCCCCCAACACGGCCATGGCCATCAAACCGCTGCGCACTTGAACCTAAAGGGAAGCCCACATGAGACCGTTCTGGCTGCAACAGGCGCTGGACCAGGAAGTTGCACCCGCGTGCCCGCCGCTGGCTGGCGATATCGACTGCCAGGTGTGCGTCGTCGGTGGTGGTTACACCGGCCTGTGGACGGCGCTCATGCTCAAGGAGCATAACCCGGCGCTGGATGTCGTGCTGATTGAAGCCGACATCTGTGGCGCCGGGGCCAGTGGACGCAACGGCGGCTGTGCGCTGTCGTGGTCGGCCAAGTACTTCACCCTTGAGCGGCTGTTCGGGGTGGACGAGGCGGTGCGCCTTGTCAAGGCCTCGGAGCAGAGCATCTACGCCATTGGTGATTTCTGCCAGGCCCATGGCATCAATGCCGATTACCGTCTGGACGGCACCCTGTACACCGCCACCAATCGCGCCCAGGTCGGCGCCACCGATGGCGTGATTGCCGCCCTGGAGCGCCAGGGTATCAACTCGTTCCGCCGCTTGCCGGTAGAGCAGGTGCAGCGCCTGGCAGGCTCGGCCACGCATCTGGAAGGCTGGTTCTCGCCAGCGGCCGCCACGGTACAGCCGGGCAAACTGGTGCGCGGCCTGCGCCGGGTCGCCTTGCAAAAGGGGGTGCGCATTTATGAAGGCACGGCCATGACCGGCTTGCAGGAAGGGCCGCAGGCCGTGGTCGAGACCGCCTCTGGCTCTGTCCGCGCCGGCCGCGTGGTGTTGGCCCTGAATGCCTGGATGGCGCGGGCCTTCCCGCAGTTCGAACGCAGCGTGGCGATCGTCTCCAGTGACATGATCATCACCGAACCGCAACCCGAACTGCTCCAGCAGATCGGCCTGACCAGCGGCATCAGCGTGCTCGATTCGCGGATCTTCGTGCATTACTACCACAACACCAGTGATGGCCGGTTGATGCTCGGCAAGGGCGGCAATACCTTCGCCTATGGCGGGCGCATGTTGTCGGTATTCGACCAACCTTCACCCTACGAGCCGTTGCTGCGCCGCAGCCTGGGTGAGTTCTTCCCGGCGCTGGCCCAGGTGCCGATCGCCGCCACTTGGAACGGGCCGTCGGACCGTTCGGTGACCGGTTTGCCGTTTTTTGGCCGGCTTAATGGCCAGGGCAACGTGTTCTACGGCTTTGGTTACTCGGGCAGCGGCGTCGGCCCCTGCCATATGGGCGGGCAGATCCTCTCGTCGCTGGCCCTGGGCCTGGACAACCCGTGGACCCGCTCGCCGCTGGTCAACGGCCCGCTGGGCTATTTCCCGCCGGAGCCGATTCGGTACCTGGGCTCATTGATGGTGCGCAATGCCATCCGTCGCAAGGAGCAGGCCGAAGACAACGGCCACCGCCCGCGCCACCTCGACGTGCGCCTGGCGCGGTTTGCCGCCGCCGCGGGCAAGGCCGACAAGGGCTGAAGGGTTTTTTTGTCGATGGCTTGCGGAGCGTATAAACTGCTTGCCACTTTGGCCGGTCGCTACCTGAACCGGCACCTGAAACAAGAGAGTCGAGATGGGCGCACAGTGGAAAGCCAAGCATAGAGAAGTAGCAGCCAACGCCAAAGGCAAGATCATGGGCAAGCTGTCCAAGGAGATCCAGATCGCGGCCAAGTCCGGCGCCGACCCGGACATGAACCCGCGCCTGCGCCTGGCCATCGAGCAAGCCAAAAAGGCCTCGATGACCCGCGAGACCCTGGAACGGGCGATCCGCAAAGGCGCAGGCCTGGATGGCGATGCGGTGCAGTACACCGCCGTGACCTATGAAGGCTTTGCCCCGCATCAGGTGCCGCTGATCGTCGAGTGCCTGACCGACAACGTCAACCGCACCGTGGCGCAGATCCGCGTCCTGTTCCGCAAGGGCCAGCTGGGCGCTTCGGGCTCGGTAGCCTGGGACTTCAACCACGTCGGCCTGATCGAAGCCACGCCGAACAGCCCTGACGCTGACCCGGAAATGGCCGCCATCGAAGCCGGTGCCCAGGATTTTGCCGAAGGCGAAGAAGAGGGCGCGACCCTGTTCATCACTGACACTACCGACCTCGACGCCGTGCAGAAAGCCCTGCCGGGTCAGGGTTTCACCGTGGTCTCGGCGAAAATCGGCTACACCCCGAAAAACCCGGTCAGCACCCTGAGCGATGAGCAGATGGAAGAGGTTGAAGCCTTCCTGCAGGCGATCGACGATAACGACGACGTGCAGAACGTGTATGTAGGTCTGGCGGGTTGATGTAAACCGTAAGGGCCTCATCGCGGGGCAAGCCCGCTCCCACAGTGTGTGGGAGCTGGCTTGCCAGCGATTCAGACACCGCGAAGCTGCTGACAGACCTCGTCGAAGCTTGGCCGACGCATCACCTCAGCCTGCACACAACCCCGCTGCACCGCCCTCAATCCCTCGCAATCCCCCTCGCAACACGCCAGCAACTCCCCCAGCAACACCCCGAACGCCAATACCTCGATCCGCTGCAACGCTTCAGCCGCCACACTGCCATCCAGCGGGTGAAACGACGCCGCGCCAAAATCCCCCAGCAAGCAGTCGCCCGCCTCATCACACAGCACATTGTGCGCATACAGGTCGCCATGGGTAATGCCGTGCCCGTGCAGGTGCGCGCCCACTGCAGCAATGGCGCTGGCCAGGCGCCGCACGCTGGCCAGGCTCAGGCGTCGTGGCGGGTATGTATCCCGTGTGCAGGAATCCAGGCTCGGCGGCCCGGCGAGGTTGAACCAGCTCGGCTCGATCAACTGCATCACCAGCGCCGGTAGTTGCTGCGGGTGGTTGTCGATGCGTCCGGCCAGGCGTACCAGTTGCGGGTGATCGCCCGCAGCAATGCAGGCGCTCATCTCGTTGAGCGGCAAGCCGTCGCTGGTGATCTCGCCCTTGTACAGTTTGACCGCCACTGGCGCGCTCTGCTGCTGCCAGCGGGCCTGGTGAATGACCCCGGACGCGCCCTGGCCCAGCACCTGTTCGAGGGAGATCTGCTGCCAGTCGATGACCTGGCAATGGCCCGGGTCCTGCGGGGTGCAGTAACCCGCAGGCATGGGATTGCCGGCATAGGCCAGCCAGGCCAGGCGTGGCATCTGCAGCAGCCACTCGGGCAGGGCGGGCAGCTGGTTGGCCGATAGCCGCAGCAGTTCAAGCTTTGTGCAGCGCGCGAGATTCGCCGGCAGTTCGCGCAGGCGGTTGCCGGCCAGCATCAGCTTTTGCAGGTCCGGGCAGTTGCCCAGAGCCTCGGGCAAGGTTTCGATGCGGTTGTCGGTAAGCACCAGGGCCCGCAACCGCAGTGGCAGTGCGGCGCCGCTGACCTGTTCGATCTGGTTGCTCTTGAAGCCGACCATCTCAAGCTTCGGGCATTGGCCGATGCCTTCGGGCAAATGGCGAAAGCGGTTCTGCGAACAGAACAACACCTTGAGCTTGCGCAGGCGGCCCAGGTCGCCGGGCAAGTCGCTCAGGCGGTTACCGGTAAGGTTGAGCACTTCCAGACTGTCGGCCAGGTCGAAGATTTCCTCCGGGAACTGTTCCAGCCCGCAGGCCAGGTCGAGGCGGGAAATACCTGCCAGACGGCCGGCTTTGAGGTCTTCAAGGGTATGCATGGGGATCGCGGCAGGCTCGAAAGTAAACGGCGCCCATCATACCGGCAAGATGCGACTTAAGTCCCATGGCAGACTGGTCGCCGCGGTCCATACTCGAAGCTCGCCCTTTATTAATAACAACAAGTTCAGGGTTTTACATTCGATGACATACCAGCACAGCTACGCCCGCTCCATCGCCGATCCTGCCGCCTTCTGGGCCGAACAGGCTGACCACCTGGCCTGGTACCGCAAGCCCCTGCAAACCCTTGCTGAAAACGCCGACGGCACCCACCAGTGGTTTGCCGACGGCCGGCTCAACAGCTGCTACCTGGCCCTTGATCATCAGATCGAGCAAGGCCGTGGCGAGCAGACTGCGCTGATCTACGACTCGCCGGTGACCGGCAGCCAGCAGCAGTTCAGCTACAACCAGCTGCGCGACGAGGTGGCGCGCCTGGCCGGCTTGCTGCGCGAGCTTGGGGTCAAGAAGGGCGACGGGGTGATCATCTACATGCCCATGGTGCCGCAGGCGGCCATGGCCATGCTCGCCTGTGCGCGCATCGGTGCGGTGCATTCGGTGGTGTTTGGTGGCTTTGCCGCCAACGAACTGGCCCTGCGCATCGACGATGCCCGGCCCACGCTGCTGCTGACCGCCTCGTGCGGGCTGGAGTTCGACCGGGTCATCGAGTACAAACCGCTGGTGGATCGTGCCTTGCAACTGGCCAAGCACCAGCCGCGCCAGGTGCTGGTGCTACAACGTCCGCAAGCCCGGGCGGCGCTGGTCGAAGGCCGCGACCTGGACTGGCTCGAAGCCGTGGCCACGGCCAGCCCGGTGGCGCCGGTGGAGCTGGCCGCCGCAGACCCGCTGTACATCATGTACACCTCCGGCACCACCGGCAAACCCAAGGGGATTGTCCGGGAAAACGGCGGCAACGCCGTGGCCCTGAGCTTTGCCATGCGCCACATCTATGGCATGCAGGCGGGGGATGTGTGGTGGGGGATCTCCGACGTTGGCTGGGTGGTTGGCCATTCGTTGATCGTCTACGGGCCGCTGATGAACGGCTGCACCACGGTGTTCTACGAAGGCAAGCCGATCCGCACGCCCGACGCCGGTGCCTACTGGCGGGTGGTCGAGCAGTACCGGGTCAACGGCCTGTTCTGCGCGCCCACCGCCATGCGTGCGATCCGCAAGGAAGACCCTGACGGCGAACTGCTGCGCCGCTACGACCTGAGCTCCCTGCGCCAACTGTTTCTGGCCGGCGAAAAACTCGATTCCAGCACCCATCAATGGCTGGAGACAACCAGCGGCAAGACTGTGCACGACCACTGGTGGCAGACCGAAACCGGCTGGCCGGTGACTGCGCCCTGCGTGGGCCTTGACGGCAGTGCGGCGCGGCCGGGTTCGAGCAATCGTGCGGTGCCGGGTTATCACGTGCGGGTGCTGGACGATGATGGGCACTTGCTTGGCGCCAACCAGCAAGGTTCGATCGTGATTGCCTTGCCGCTGCCGCCGGGGTGCAGCCAGACCTTGTGGGGCGACCACCAGCGTTACCTGGATGCCTACCTGAAGACTTACCCGGGCTACTACCACACCGGTGACGGCGGTTATCTGGATGAGGACGGTTTCGTCTACATCATGGGGCGCACCGATGACGTCATCAACGTCTCCGGCCATCGTCTGTCCACAGGTGAAATGGAAGACCTGGTCGCCCGTCACCCGGCGGTGGCCGAATGCGCGGTGATCGGCGTGCACGATGAGATCAAGGGCCAGGTGCCGCTGGCACTGGTGGTGCTCAAGGACGGCCAGGATATTGCGCAGGCGCAGTTGCAGAGCGAGCTGGTGGCCAGCGTGCGCGAGCAGATTGGTGCTTTGGCGTGTTTCAACCAGGTGCGGGTGGTCAAGCGCCTGCCCAAGACCCGTTCGGGCAAGATCCTGCGCGCGGTGCTGCGCAAGATTGCCGACCAGCAGCCGTATACACCGCCTTCGACCCTGGATGATCCGGCGGTGTTGGTGGAGATTGAAGCGGTGTTGGCGAGCCTGGCGCGGGTTGGGTAGGCAGGTACTAACCCGGTGGCCTCATCGCTGGCAAGCCAGCTCCCACAGGTCTTGCACCAACCTTGAGAACACTGCCAATCCTGTGGGAGCCGGCATTGCCGGCGATCGAGCGCGCAGCGCTCGTAGTTCAGGTCTCAGCAGCCAGCCTGGCGCAACTGCCCCAGGCGGCTGCGGGTGCGGGCCAGGTCGCTGGCGCTGCCGCCCAGGCTTGCGGCCAGCGGCAGGCTGCCGATCAGCACCAGGTGCTTGTCCTGGTCATACAGCACATCGACCAGGTTGATGAAGCGCTGCTGGGCGGCAATCGAGCAGTCTTCAAGGTTCGGCAAGCAGTCGATGATCCAGTGATCAAAACGCCGGGCCAGTTCCAGGTAGTCGATCACCGCCGTCGGCTGCTCGCACAGTTCGACAAAATCAAAGCCCACCGTGCGTTGCTCGCTCAGGCGTGCGCGCAGCGTGCGCTTGCCAACCTCCAATAAAACCGGCGCGTCACCCGGCTCAGGCAACTGCAAGGCCTGGCGCTGTTCGCGGCTGCCCGGCCACAGGTAGTGCCCCTGGGTAAAGCGCTGCTGGCCAGCCGCACTGGGCAGGCTGCGAAAGTCTTGCTCGCCGCCGACTTCCAGCACCTGCATCTGGCTGTTGATCAAACGGATAACCGGCTCGAACCGCTGGTGATACAGCGGGTTGGGCAGCAAGCCTTGCGGCGCGTAGTTGGAGGTTACCAGGAGAAAAATCCGCCGCTTGAACAAGGCCTGGAACAGCCGGGTGATGAGCATGGCATCGCCAATGTCATGCACGTGGAACTCATCGAAACACAGCACCTGGCAGTCTTCGAGCAGTTCATCCAGGGTGCAGGCGAGGGCGTCTTGCGCGTGGCGATGCTCGAACATGCCCTGGTGCAGGCGGGCGAAAAAGTCATGAAAGTGCAGGCGGCGTTTGTCGGCCTGGGGCAAGGCCTGGAAGAAACCATCGAGCAGCCAGCTCTTGCCGCGCCCGACCGCGCCATACAGGTACAGGCTACAGGCCTGGCCACTTTCAAGCTGCGCCGCCTGGGTAGCCATATGCTCGATCACCCGCAGTTGCCCCGCGCTCAGGGTGTAACCGCGGGCAGCGGCCTTGGCGCGAAAGTGCTGACGGACGGTCGCCGCCAGGCCGCTTTCATCAGCCACCGGCCGACTCAAACAATGGCGCAGGGCACGCAGGGGCGTACGTATCCAGGAAGGGGGCAAGACAGGCAAACCGGGTTCCTCGGGCTATCGGGACTCAAGGGCCAGCTTGAGCGAGGGCGGCTAATTTAACCAATATGATTGAGGGCGGCCAGTGATCTCGAAAGGGGATAACTGGCGATTTTTATCGCGGGGCAAGCCCGCTCCTACAGGGGAATCTTGTACGGGGCTTATACATTTCTCTGTGAACTGGCAGGTTCTTCCTTCGCTGCTACCCTCAAGGTCAGACCACTCCTGCGTTGAAGGATGACAAGGTGAAGGGACGCTCTTTGACGACGCTGCTCGGTCTGTTCATGGCCACCACGGCAGGCGCCGCCGATTTCATGGTTGAAGTCAAAGTGGAAGTGCAGCGCGGCTGCGTACTTATCCACCAGCCCCGCGATGCCGGCGCCCAGGCCCTGGGCGTGCTCGACTTCGGCCGCACCGCACGGCTGGACGACCCGGCCGGCCCGCTGAGCAGCCAACTGATCGCTTTGCGCCCGCCGCGCCTGGAATGCAACCCCGACACCGCTTATCAGGTGCAGGTCGATGGCGGCCAGCACGGTGGCATCGGCGAGGTGCGTTACCTGGCCAGCGGCCAGCCTGCGACAAAACCCATTCCCTACCGTTTGTATCAGGACCCGGCCTGGCGTCAGCCCTTGCCGGTCAATGTCGTGCAGCATGCCCGGGTGCCGGATAGCGGCTCGGTGGCGCTGCCGTTGTACGCGCGCATCGACCGTCTGGCCGAAGTACCGGCGGTGGGGCGATATTCGGATCTGCTCAAAGTCACCGTCACCTGGTAACCGGGGCGGCGCCTGCTAAAGGAACTGGCGGTATGAAACGGGTATTGCTGTTGAGTGTTGGCCCACTGCTGTTGCTCAGCCCCGATGCCTTCGCGGTCATGAGCGGGCATATCCAGGCGCAGCTGGTGATCAGCAGTGCCTGCCAGATCAGCGGCGGGCCCGGCACCCTCGAAACCCCGGACGGCGGCGTGCTGGACTTTGGCCGCCAGGGCCCGAGCTGGACCAACCCGCTGCGCTCAGGCATTGAAGAAGCCACCGGTGACGGCAGCCTGCAGGTGCGCTGCAACCCGGCGGTGCGTGCCTTTACCGTGAGCATCAACGGCGGTGCCAACGGTGACGGCGCCACCCGACGCTTGAGCAACGGCCGCGAACTGATCCCCTATGAGCTGTCCGCCGATTCCTCGGGCCGGGCCCTTTATGCCATCGGCCAGACCCGCAATTTTTCGGTCAGCAGCGCCGCGCAGATTCCGATTCCGATCTACGGCGCGGTGGTCGCCCATCCCAAGGCGCTGCCCGCTGGCATCTACCGCGACACCCTGATGGTGACCCTGGATTGGTAGCACGCAAGGAGTGACACATGCACCCAAACCTCTCACGCTTCATTTTCGCAGGCCTGGGCCTGGCGCTCGCGGCTCAGGCCCAGGCGGCCACGGTAACCGGCAATATCACTGCCACCCTGACGCTGATCGCCAGTTGCCAGGTCAACGGTGGCGGCGGGGCCAGCGGCCTGAATTTCGGTACGCTGAATTTCGGCACCCAGGAGGCGCTGTTCACTGATGCCCCCGGGCAGGTGCTGGGCGGTGGCGGCGGGGCCATGAGCATCCTCTGCTCCAGCGGCACGGTGCCGGAGATCAAGGTGCGCGCCGGCGCTCACGACAGCCAGTCGTCTGGCGGCACCCGGGCACTTTACGATGGCGTGGCCAACTACGTGCCCTACGACTTCTACACCGATTCAGGGCACACCCAGGTGCTGGCCATCGACGGCACGATCACCTTGCCGACCAGCACCGGCGTGGCGCAGACGGTCAACCTCTACGGCCTGGCCAAGGGCAAGGCGGGCCTGCCGGCCGGGGTGTATACCGACACCGTAGCGGTCGAGCTGAGTTTCTGAGCCGTGACCCGCGCCTTGCCTGCGCTGCTGGCCCTGGTCGCTGGCAGTGCGCCGTTGCCGGTGGCGGCGGTCACCACCAGCACCTTCCAGGTCAGCGCCACGGTGGTGGCCGGCTGCCTGGTGGTGGGCGGGGTGAGCAACTACGGCAACCTGGACTTCGGCAGCTATTCGGCGCTGTCGACCAGCAGTGTGACCACCGCCCTGGGCGGCACCACGGTAACCCTGCAATGCACGCCGGGAGTGAGCCTGAGCATGAGCGTGGATGCAGGACTGAACAGCGCCAGCGGCACGCGCAACCTCAAACGCAGCAGCGGCACTTCGCTGGTGGCCTATCAATTGTTTCGCGACGCCGGCTTCAGCCAGAGCCTGGGCATCAACCAGAGCGTGGCAGTGAGCTACAGCGACCCGACGGCGATCAAGCTGCCGGTCTACGCCCGGGCCCAGCTGACCGGCAGCCTGCCGGCCGGCAGCTATACCGATGTGGTGCAGGTGGTGCTGACCTTTTGAGCCGCGCCGCCAGAAGATTTCGACAATAAGGAGTGTGTGCATGGAAGTAGGCGCTGGCAGTTCGCGCTTGAACTACAACCTCTTGGCTGGCGCGGTGGCCCTGCTCTGCAGTGCACCGTTGCAGGCCGCCACCTCGGTACTGATCTGGCCGATTGACCCGGTGCTGGAGGCCAATCAGAAAGCCGGTGCGCTATGGCTGGAAAACCGCGGCGACGCCCCGGCCAACCTGCAGGTTCGGGTGTTCGCCTGGCGCCAGGGCGAATTCGACGACCAGTACCAGGCCCAGCGCGAGATCATCGGCAGCCCGCCGGTGGCTAACATCGCCCCGGGGCAAAAGCAGCTGATTCGCCTGACCCGCACCGGCAGCTCGCCGGTCGGCCAGGAGCAGGCCTACCGCATCATCATCGATGAAATCCCCCCGGCCTTGCCGGCAGCGGCCAGTGCCGAAAAGCCACAGGCGGCGATCCGTTTCCAGATGCGCTACTCGGTGCCGTTGTTCGTCTACGGCGAAGGCCTCTGGGGCAAGCCGGATGCCAGCGGCCAGCGCGGCGACAGCGCGGTGGGCAAGCCGGCGCTGAGCTGGCGCCAGGTGTCGGTGCAGGGCAAGCCGTATGTGGAAATCCGCAATACCGGGCCGGTGCATGCGCGCCTGACCGACATGGTGCTGCAGCAGGGCGGCCAGAGCCGGCCACTGGTGGAGGGCCTGCTCGGCTACGTATTGCCCGGCGCGGTCATGCGCTGGCCAGCGCCGCAGCCCTTGAGCGCCGCCTCGGTGCTCAAGGGCCGGGTCAATGGCCAGGAGCCGGCGCAAACCCTCAGTCAGGGCCAATGACCTGCAGCTAGCGGCAAGACAACAGGGGCCAGGGAGGACCCGGTAATGGTCGGATACTGTGTGTGAGCATTTCTTCGGCGCTGCAGGCCTGCGGCCTGACCGTGCTGGGCTGTGGTGCGCTGCTGGCCGGCGAACTGCCGCCGCCCCCGGCCAGCCTCGAGGCGGTTGCCGATGCGCCGTTGTTCCTGGAACTGGTGGTCAACCAGATGAGCAGCCCTGAGCTGGTAGCGGTGCAGCAGCGCGCCGGGCGCCTGTACATGGCCAGCGCCGACCTGCAGGCCGCCGGTATCGAACTGCCCGGCGAATACGGCGCCGAAGTGGCCCTGGACAGCATTCCCGGCCTGCACAGCGACTATGACAGCCAGGGCCAGCGCCTGGTCGTGCAGGTGCCGGCCAACTGGCTGCCGAACCAGCGCATCGGCAGCCGCCAGCTGTACCCGGCCAGCGAAGCCCGCAGCAGCTTCGGGGCACTGCTCAACTATGACCTGTACCTCAACGACACCGACGACGGCGGCCGTTATCTCGCGGCCTGGAACGAGCTGCGCCTGTTCGACAGCTGGGGCACGCTGTCGACCACCGGCCAGTGGCGCCAGTCCCTCGGCGGCAACGATTACGCCGGCAGCCAGGAAGGCTTTCGCCGCTACGACAGCACCTGGCGCTACACCGACGAAGCGCGCCTGCTGACCCTGGAGGTCGGCGACGTGCTCAGCGGCGCCTTGCCCTGGACCAGTTCGGTGCGCCTCGGCGGCCTGCAACTGTCGCGCGACTTTGCCGTGCGCCCGGACCTGGTCACCTACCCATTGCCGGCCTTTGCCGGGGAAGCGGCGGTGCCGTCCTCGGTGGACCTGTTCATCAACGGTTACAAGAGTTCCAGCGCCGAGCTGCAGCCGGGCCCCTACACCCTGACCAACGTGCCGTTCATCAATGGCGCCGGCGAGGCAGTGGTGGTGACCACCGATGCCCTGGGCCGCCAGGTGTCGACCACCTTGCCGTTCTATGTCACCAGCAGCCTGTTGCAGAAGGGCCTGGCGGATTTCTCGGTCGCTGCCGGTAGCCTGCGCCGGGATTACGCGATTCGCGACTTTGCCTATGGCCCGGGGGTTGCCGCGGCCAGCCTGCGCTACGGCCTGAGCGACAGCTTCACCCTCGAAAGCCATGCTGAAGCGGCCGAGTCCCTGGCCCTCGGCGGGTTAGGCGGCAACTGGCAGGTGGGCAACTGGGGCGTGGTCAACGCGGCCTTGAGCCAGAGCAGCTTCGACAGCCGCAGCGGCCAGCAACTGAGCTTCGGCTACCAGTACAACAGCCAGCGCCTGGGCTTCAATTACCAGCGCCTGCAACGGCGTGGCGACTACGCCGACCTGTCGCTGGTCGACAGCCCCTACACGCGCCTGAGCCAGCGCAGCGAGCAGGTGACCATGAGCCTCAACCTCGAGCGCTACGGCAGCCTCGGTGCCGGTTATTTCGATGTACGCGCCGGTGACAACTCGCGCACCCGCTTGCTCAACCTCAGCTGGAGCAAGCCGCTGTGGCGCAACAGCAGCCTGTACCTGTCGGCCAACCGCGAAATCGGTGACAGCCAGTGGGCGGTGCAGGCACAACTGGTGATCCCGTTCGACCTGCGCGGCACCCTGAGCTTCAGCGTCGAGCGCAACAAGGAAGGCGAGAACCAGCAACGGGTCAACTACAGCCGAGCGGTGCCCAGCGAAGGCGGGGTCGGCTTCAACCTCGGTTACGCCGATGGCGACCGCGAAGCCTATCGCCAGGCCGATGTCACCTGGCGCCTGCAATCGGTGCAACTGCAGGCCGGCGCCTACGGCAGCAGCGACAGCATGACCCGCTGGGCCGATGCCAGCGGCTCGCTGGTGTGGATGGACGCCGGGGTGTTCGCCGCCAACCGCATCGACGATGCCTTCGTGGTGGTCAGCACCGAAGGCTTTGCCGAGGTACCGGTGCGTTACGAAAACCAGCTGGTCGGCCGCACCGACCAGAACGGCCACCTGCTGGTGCCCTGGAGCAGCGCCTATTACCGGGCCAAATACGAGATCGACCCCATGGAGCTGCCGGCCAACGTGCAGAGCCCGCAGGTCGAGCAACGGGTGGCGGTGCGTCGCGGCAGCGGCTACCTGCTGGAGTTCCCGCTGCAGCGGGTGGTGGCCGCGAGCATCGTCCTGGTCGATGGCAACAATAAGGAACTGGCGCTGGGCAGCCAGGTGCGCCACGAGCAGAGCGGGGCGCTGGCGGTGGTCGGCTGGGACGGGCTGGTGTACCTCGAGGGCCTGGCTGCGGACAACAGCCTGCAGGTGCAGATCGCCAATGGCGGCAGTTGCCGGGTGCACTTCAAGCTGGCGCCCGAACAGGACCAGGTGCCGCTGATCGGCCCGCTGGTGTGCCAATGAAGCGCCTGCTGACGCTCTTGGCATTGCTCGCCAGCCCGCAGGTGCAGGCCCTGTGCACGGTGATCGATACCGCGCCGGCCAGCTTCGGCAGCGTCAGTTCGACCCTGGTGCGCACCACGGTGCAGTCGGCGTCGACCCTCAACGCCGGACTGCAATGCACAGGATCCCTGGCGAGCCTGCTGGCCAGCGACGATCACTTCTATGCCACCTTCACCCCGCCTGCGGGCAGTACCGGCATGCTCGGGCCCACCGGCGATGTGATCGCCTACACCCTGTACGCCAACAACACCACCAACTTCGCCATCAACCGTAGCCAGCCCTACGACTTTGCCCGCAACGGCATCATCGATGCCCTCGGCCTGCTCAATGGCACCACGCCCAAGGCGGTGCCGATCTACCTCAAGAGCCTGACCGGCAGCAACGTCGCCGCCGGCCTCTACCAGGAAACCCTGTCGGTGTACTGGAACATCAGCTACTGCTGGGGCATCGGCGTGGGCAGTATCTGCCTGGGCCGGCAGAACCTCACCGGCACCACCAGCCTGACCGTGAGCCTGACGGTCACCAACGACTGCCAGATCACCAGCCCCAACATCAGCTTCGGCAGCGCGCCGGTGGTCGGCGGTTTCAGCACGGTCAACAGCAACGTCAACGTCTCCTGCACCAAGGGCAGCAACTACACCGTGGGCCTGGACGATGGCCAGAATGTGTCCGCCGGGCGGCGGCGAATGAAGTCGGCGGCCAACAACTACCTGGCCTATGACATCTTCAAGAGCGCCGGCAGCGTGCGCTGGGGAAGCGTCACCTCTGCCCGCCGGGCCAGCAGCGACGCCGATATCAATCCCGGCGCGGGCACCGGTACCGGCAGTCAGGTCTTCAACTACAACGCCAAGGTCTACACCGACCAGACCACCCCGCCAGCCGGTACTTACCTGGACAACGTGATACTCGACGTGCAGTTCTGAGCCCGCGCGCCTTCGGTCAGCCACCAGTAACCCAGGGCCAGGGCGTTGAGCAGGGCGCCGTAGGCGCACACCAGCAGCCAGCCGCCCCAGGCGTAGGCCAGGGTCGAGGTCAGCGCGCCGAAGGCACTGCCCACCGAGTAGAACAGCATGTAGGCGGCGGTCAGGCGGCTGTGGGTGGCCTCCGGCAGGCGGTAGATCAGGCTCTGGCTGGCCACGTGCACGGCCTGCAGGCCAAGGTCGAAGACCACGACGCCGAGCAGCAGCGCCCACAATGAATAGCCGGTCAGGGCAATGGCCGCCCAGGACGCCAGCATCAGCAGCAACGAGCCGCCACTGACCCACTGGCCCAGGCCGCGATCCACCAGCGCCCCGGCCCGTGCCGCAGCCAGCGCGCCCGCCGCTCCTGCCAGGCCGAACAGGCCGACTTCGCCGGTCGACAACGACAGCGGCGGGGCGCTCAGGGGCAGCACCAGCGGCGTCCACAGCACCATCGCCGAGGCGAAGCTGAGCAGGGCCAGCACCGAGCGTCGGCGCAGCAGCGGTTCATCGCGCAACAGCAGCGCCAGTGAGCGCATCAGTTCGCGGTAACTGCCCGCAGCCTGCGCCGGTTCCTGGCGCGGCAGCACGCGCCAGAGCAGGGCGGCAATCACCAGCGTCAGGGCCGCCGACAGCCAGTAGATCGAGCGCCAGCCGGCCAGGTCGGCCATGGCCCCGGACAAGGTGCGGGCGAGGAGGATGCCGATCACGATACCGCTGGTGATCACCCCCACCACCTGGCCGCGTTCGCTGGCCGCCGACAGGGTGGCGGCATAGGCCACCAGCACCTGGGTGACCACCGCCAGCAGGCCGGTCAGGCCCATGCCGAGCAACAGCCAGGGGGGACTCGGCGCCCAGGCGATCAGCAGCAGGGCCAGGGCCGACAGCAGCGACTGGCCGACGATCAGCCGCCGGCGGTTGAGGCGATCGCCCAGCGGCACCAGCAGCAACAGGCCCAGGCCATATCCGACCTGGGTCAGGGTCACCACCAGGCCGACCAGGCCCGGGTCGATGGCAAATTCCCGGGCCATGGCGTCGAGCAAGGGTTGTGCGTAGTAGACATTGCCCACCGCCAGGGCGCAGGCCACGGAGAACAGCAAGACGACGGCGGACGGCAATCGATGTAGGGGCTGCATGGGTTCAAATCCTTCTGGTTGCATAATGAAACCAGTTGTACGCTAGAGAAACCGGTTTTATATTGCAACCACTTTTCCTGGCGAGATCTCCCATGGTTCAACGAACCCGCCTGCAAGACGCCGAATGCCCGGTGGCCCGTTCCCTCGATGCCATTGGTGACTGGTGGTCGCTGCTGATCGTGCGCGATGCCTTCGACGGCTTGAAGCGCTTCAGTGAGTTCCAGCGCAACCTCGGCCTGGCCAAGAACATCCTCAGCACTCGCCTGCGCCAGCTGGTCGAGCACCAGATCTTCGAGCTGGTGCCGGTGTCCGAGGGCAGCGCCTATCAGGAATACGTGCTCACCGAAAAAGGCCTGGGCCTGTTCCCCTTGATCGTTGGCTTGCGCCAGTGGGGCGAGGCGTTCTACTTCGCTGAGGGCGAGGCCCACTCGCAACTGGTCGACCGTGAACACGGCAAACCGGTCAAGGCCCTGGAGCTGCGTGCCGCCGATGGCCGCCTGCTTGGTCCGCACGATTGCGTGCGCCTGCCGGCCACGGGCTGAGCCTGGCAGCCAGCTCCAACCTTCACGGCAGCCACGGGCAAGACGGCCATTGCCACCGAGCGCAGAGTAGGACCACTGTCATCCTTCTGCTCGAGGTCTTTTGCCATGTCGCTCAACGACACGCTCAGTGCGCACCTGAATCGTGGCACGGTCGGCTTTCCCACCGCCCTTGCCAGTACCATCGGCCTGATCATGGCAAGCCCGGTGATCCTCACTGCGACCATGGGCTTCGGCATCGGCGGCAGTGCCTTCGCCGTGGCCATGCTGATTGCCGTGGTGATGATGCTGGCGCAGGCGACCACCTTTGCCGAGGCAGCGTCGATCCTGCCGACCACCGGCGCGGTGTACGACTACATCAACTGCGGCATGGGGCGCTTTTTCGCCATTACCGGTACGCTGTCGGCCTACCTGATCGTCCACGTCTTTGCCGGCACCGCCGAGACCATGCTGGCCGGGGTCATGGCCCTGGTGAACTTCGAGCACCTCAACACCCTGGCTGAGTCGGCCGGTGGTTCGTGGCTGTTGGGTGTGGGGTTCGTGATCATCTTCGCCATCCTCAATGCCTTCGGCGTCAGTGCTTTCGGCAAGGCCGAGATCATCCTCACCTTCGGCATGTGGACCACCTTGATGGTCTTTGGCGTGCTCGGCCTGGTGGCCGCGCCGGCCGTGGAACTGGAGGGCTGGTTCGGCGTGTCGCTGGTGGGTACCGACCTTATGACCATCCTCTCGCTGGTGGGCATGGCCATGTTCATGTTCGTCGGCTGCGAGTTCGTCACGCCGCTGGCCCCGGACCTGCGCCAGTCGGCCAAAAGCATGCCGCGGGCCATGGCCCTGGGCTTGCTCGGGGTGGCGGCGTGCATGTTCATCTATGGCGCGGCGATGAAACGCCAGGTCGAGAACGTGCTGCTCGACGCCGCCAGCGGCGTGCACCTGCTGGACACACCCATGGCCATCCCGCGCTTTGCCGAGCAGGTAATGGGCGATATCGGCCCGCTGTGGCTGGGCATCGGTTTTCTGTTCGCCGGTGCGGCGACCATCAATACGCTGATGGCCGGGGTGCCGCGGATTCTCTACGGCATGGCCGTCGACGGCGCCTTGCCCAAGGTTTTCACTTACCTGCACCCACGCTTTAAAACGCCGCTGCTGTGCATCCTGGTCGCCGCGCTGATTCCGTGCCTGCATGCCCTGTGGCTGGGCGGCAACACCGACCGCATCATGCACCTGGTGCTGGCGGCAGTGTGTGCCTGGAGCACGGCCTATCTACTGGTGACCCTGTCGGTGGTGATCCTGCGCATCCGCCGCCCGGACCTGCCGCGGGCCTACCGTTCGCCGCTGTTCCCGCTGCCGCAGATACTGTCTACCGTCGGGATTGTCCTGGGCATGGCGTTCATCACCCCGCCAGGCATGGACCCGGCCGACATCTACGTGCCCTTCGGCCTGATGCTGGCCGGCACGGCGGTGTATGCACTGTTCTGGACGCTGGTGGTGCAGAAGGTCAATCCGTTCAAGCCGGCCTCGGTGGAAGAGGTGTTGGCGCGGGAATTCGCTCACCAACCGGGGACTGCTCATGGCTATTGCCCTGCGCCAACTGTGGCAAAAGCTGTCTGAACGGGCGCCGGCCGGCTATCGACCGGGGCTGACCCTTGAGAAGGTGCAACGCAACCTGGGCCTGGACAGCTTTGAAGTTGTCGCCCCCGGCCTGGGCCGCTTCGACTGGGCCGGGCAGGCGGTGCAGGTGCGCGAGCGCTGTGAAGCGCAATTGCTCATGCACCTGGTGCTGAGCGAGTTCAGCCTGACGCTGCCTGCCATAGGGCAGGGCAATGCCCGCCTTGAGCTGCACCACCGCGGGTCATGGCGGCGCAGCGGGCTGCGGGTTCGCCTGCGCAAGGGCGAGCTGGCGTTGCAGGCCGAACTGCAACGCCGCCTGCAGGCGGAGGCGGCTTTGTTGCAGGCGCTGATGCCCCTGGACTTCAAGCGCCTGCTGCTGGAAAGGTGCGACGGCCAGTGGACCCTGACCCTCGAGCACATCGGCGCCAGCGAAGTGGTCAACCGCCTGCCGGCCTTTCGTCGTTACATTCGCCTGAGCCCCGAGCAACACCAGCACCTGCTGGCCGCGCTGCAAGGCTTGCCGGCGCTATTGGCCGGGCTCTGACCCGGCCATCTGGCATCAAACCTGCTTTCACTCTGGCTGCTTCAAGCAAGTTGCGCGCACATAGATAACATGTTAACTATTGCCCAACAAAAACAAGATGCCATTGTGGAGGTACCCATGAGTATCCATCACGCCAGCAGCCCTGCGCTGGAACGCTGGAACGCAACCATGCAGAACATCTGCGGGGTGTATGAGACGGAACTTACGTTCAACCCCTCGCTGTTCATCGGCGAGATTTCCACCTGGTCGCGCGGCGGCCTGGCCCTGGCCAACCTGCGCACCAATGCCGGGCTGATCCGCCGCAAGGGCCTGAACAGCGACCGCGACAACGACCAGCATTGCTTTCTGGTCAGCCAGCGCACCGGCTTTTCGCAGATCACCCAGAACGGCATCAGCATCCAGCTCGCACCCGGCGAGATGCTCCTGATGGATGCCGCCGGCGCCTGCGAGATCATGCCTTTCGGCCTGATCGAACATGCCTCGCTGTCGTTGTCGCGGGCCGAGGTGTGCAAGCAACTGGGCAACGACAGCCGCACCTTCGGCAAGATCTCCCAGACCCGCGCCTGCGGGCGCATGCTGCACCTGCTGATGGACCAGCTGTGCAAGGAGCAGAGTGCCACTGACGACGAGCAGGGCGAGGGGCAGGCACTGCACAGCGCCTTCCTGTCATTGCTCGGTTCGGCCCTTGAAGGCAGCGATGACCTCACGGCGCTGCCGGCCTCGTTGCAGGGCGCCAACCTGCGCAGCTACGTGCAAAAAGTCATCGATGACTCCCTCGGCCAGGCCAACCTGACCCCGGTCAACCTCGCCAACCGCCTGAACATTTCCGTACGCCACCTCTACCGCCTGTTCGAAGAGCAGGGCGACAGCGTCTGCCGCTACATCCAGCGCGCGCGCCTCAAGCGCAGCGCCGCCGACCTGGCCAACCCGGTGCTCAAGCGCGAGTCGATCACCACCATCGCCTACAAATGGGGCTTCACCGACTCGGCGCATTTCAGCCGTTCGTTCAAGAAGCAGTTCGAGCAATCGCCCAAGGACTACCGCGCCAGCAGCCTGGCCTGATCACCGTTTCATCGCCGCTGACTTGACCGCAGGATGCGGTCTGTATAGGCTCGCCTGACTTGGCTACCTACCGATAGGTAGGTTTAGCGATAAACGCCAGCCAGGTCCCGCTTTTATCTGGAATCGAGCCTATGCACAGTGCAGCCTCCACGCCGACCGCCCGGGTCGGCTTCGCCATTTCCCTGGCCCTGATCGGCGCCCTTGGGCCCTCGGCGGTCGACATGTACCTGGCCAGCATGCCGAGCATTGCCAGTGAGTTCGCCACTTCCTATGCCGGGGTGCAGTTGACCCTGACCGTGTTCCTCCTGGCCATGGGCGCCGGGCAACTGCTGTTCGGTCCGCTGGTCGATACCCTTGGCCGGCGCCGGCCATTGCTCGTCGGCTTGCTGGTGTTCGTCCTGAGCTCCCTGGCCGCCGCTGCGGCGCCAGACCTCAACAGCCTGCTGCTGGCGCGCTTCATCCAGGGCCTGGGCAGCGCCCTGACCCTGGTGGTGATCATGAGCATGGTCCGCGACGTCGCCGAGGGCGCGCGGGCGGCGCAGATCTTTGCCTTGCTGATGACCATCGAAGGCCTGGCACCGGTGATTGCCCCGGCGCTGGGCGGCTTTGTCGGTGCACACTTTGGCTGGCGGGCGATCATGCTGGTGCTGGCGGCATTGGGCGTGCTGGTGCTGTTCAACTCGGCAGTGATGCTCAAGGAGACCTTGCCCCAGGACCAACGCATGGCCTGGCAACCGCGTGAGTTTTTGCGCACCTACGTGCGCATCGCCTGCGACCGCCAGTTCCTGCGCCCGGCCCTGGCCTTGTCGGCGGTGTTCTTCTTTCTGTTTGCCTACATCGGCGGGGCGGCCTTCGTTTACCAGCACCATTTCGGCCTGTCGGTGGAAGCCTTTGGCACGCTGTTCGGTGCCACCGGTGTGGCCATTTTGCTCGGCGCCATCACCGCTGGCCGCCTGGTGGCGCGCAAGGGCCTGGTGCGTCTGGCCCGTTGGGGCGCGGCGTGCATGTTCGTGGGGGCCGTACTGGTGCTGGCTGGGGCTCTGAGTGCGGCGGGGCTGGTGGGCATCGTTGCCGGCATGGCCGTGGCGATGTTCGGCCTGGGCATTGCCGAAGCCACCCTGATGTCGCTGGTGATGTCCTCGCAGAGCAAGGCCCTGGGCTCGACCGCCGCCTTGCTCGGCGCCTTCCAGTTGATCATTTCGTCGTTCGCCACGCCATTGTCGGGCATCATGGCGCCATTGGGTGCGGCGTACTGGGCACTGCTACTCGGCCTTTCGGCGGTGTTCGTCGCGCTGCTGGTGCACATCAGCACCCGCCATGCCGAGCCGCACCTGCAGAGCCTGGCTGGCCATTGATCCGTATTTGTTGGGGGAGACACCGTTATGAGAAGCCTGACGCCGTCGGCAGAAAAGATCTGCGCGATTGCCGTCGAGCAGTTCGCCGAGCTGGGTTATGACGCCTCGTCGCTGAACGATATCGCCGCCGCCGCGGGCATGCGCAAGCCGTCGTTGTATGCGCATTTCGCTGGCAAGGATGACCTGTTCCAGGTGGTCTATGCGCGGGCCCTGCAAGCCGAACATGAGTACCTGGAGGCCTGCTTTGCCGAGAAGGTGACGGCCGGGGAGTTGCCGGGGCAGCGTTTTGCCGAGCGCTTGAATCAGCGCTACCAGGTGTCGGCGCATTTGCGCTTCATGCTGCGCACGGCGTTCTTTCCGCCCAGTGAATTGCGACCGGTGATCAGTGCCGGGTTCGAGGCGTACCTGGCGAGGTTGGGCGAGTTGTTTGCCCTGGCGTTGCACCGCTATGCACCGGGGCTGGATGAGGAGCAGCAGCGCTTGTATGGCGATGGCTACCTGGGGATTGTCGATAGTTTGAATGTCGAGTTGATCTATGCGGGGGCGGAGGCGTTCGAGCGGCGACTGGCGGCATTGTGGCGCTTGTTTGGGGAATCGTTGGCCAGGTTATAGGGCCTCATCGCTGGCAAGCCAGCTCCCACAGGTTCGGTGCATGCAGTACCTGTGGGAGCTGGCTTGCCAGCGATGCTTTTTGTCAGGCTACTGCAAAGTAATGCTTCACAAAACTCTCGCTGAGAATCTCCCACAACACCGGCGTGCCCTTGGTCACGAACCAGCTGTCACCCTGGTTGTAGGTGCGGCTGACGCCGGTTGCTTCGTCGGTCAGACGCACCTGGCCGGTCACCACCACGGCCTGTTCGTTGAATGGGTAGACCATGCGAAATTTGCCGCTGGTGGTGCCAAAGTAGGCGCTGCTGACCGGGTCGGTCGGCGCGCCGAAGGTCATCTTGCCGAAAGCACGCACTTCGCCTTCGAGTATTTCCGAACCCAGGTCGGCAACGGTGCCCCAGGCGTCGAGTTCGCTGAGCTGGATGTTCTGTTTAACGGCAGTCAGGGTCATGGCAGTGTTCCTTGAGGGTTGAAAACAATGGGTTTCAGCGCCGGCCATTCCAGTAGCCGGACAACTGGTGCCAGGACTTGCCCGCGGTCAGCAGCACCGCGCGCAGTGGGTCTTTGGCCGGGATGGTCGGGCGTGGCACCGAGCTGATCAGGTCATAGCGCGCCGAGCCTTCGCTCATGCCTTCGGCCAGTACCTTGCAGATGATGTGGCTGGGGGTGACGCCAAAGCCGGAATAACCTTGCACGTAAAAAGCGTTGCGCCGACCGGGCAGGGTGCCGATCTGCGGGAACAGGTTGGGGCTGCAGGCCATCGGCCCGCCCCAGGCCAGGTCGATCTTCACGTCCTTGAGGTAGGGGAAGATCTTCAGCATCAGGTTGCGGTTCCAGGCCTTGAGGTCGCGCGGGATGTGCTCGACCAGCGGCGTGGCGGCACCGAACAGCAGGCGGTTTTCGTTGGTCACGCGGTAGTAGTCGATCACCGGGCGGATGTCGCTGTAGGCGCCGCGAATCGGGCTGATGCGCTGGATCAGTTCGTCCGACAGCGGCTCGGTCATCATCTGGAAGGCGTAGGTGTTGATGGTCGAGCGGTGCAGCTCCGGCTCCAGTTTGTTGAGGAAACTGTCGCAGGCCCACAGCAGCTTGCTGGCGGTGACCGAGCCGCGCCCGGTGCGCACGCGAATGCGCTCGCCGTACTGCACCTGCAGCGCAGGGCTGTTCTCGAAGATGCGCACGCCGTGTTCGCTGAGCGCCTTGGCTTCGCCGAGCAACAGGTTCAGCGAATGCACATGGCCACCGCCCATGTGCAGCAGGGCACTGCTGTAGGCGTCGGAGCCGATGATCTGCTTGACCTCGCTGCCGCCGAGAAAACGGATCTCGTGCTGGGAATTGACCGACTTGAAGTCTTTTTCCCAGGCGCGCAGGGTCTTTTCCTGGCGGGCATTGAAGCCCATGTAGCCGTAGCCATGGCAGAAGTCGGCGTCGATGGCGTACTTGGCGATGCGCTGCTTGATGATGTCGGCACCCAGGTCGCTGATCTCGAAGATCTGCCGCAAGCCATCGTCGCCGACGTGCTGCTTGATCTTCTCCAGGTCGTGACCGATGCCGGCCATGATCTGCCCGCCGTTGCGCCCGGTGCCGCCAAAGCCCAGGTAGCGGGCTTCGAGCACGACGATGTTGGTGATGCCTTTTTCCGCCAGCTCCAGGGCCGTGTTGATCCCGGAAAAGCCGCCGCCGATGATGACCACGTCGGCGTCCACGTCCTCTTCCAGGGTCGGGAAGCTCAGGTTGTATTTTTTGGTGGCGGTGTAGTAGGTCGGCGTTTCGATGTTGATCATGGCGCTGCCTGAAAAGTGGAGTACTGATGGGCTCTATTAAGGCCTTGTACGGCGCCTGCGTCTTGACCCTGCGTGCCGCCGGGCTTGACTGCCGGTGCCAGGGCTGTGGCAAGGCGTTGATTTTGTTAAAGTGTTAACAAAATAGCCTGATGATTAGCCATTCCATGCCCCAACCGCGCCCGTCCCTGACCCTGACCTTGTTGCAAGCCCGCGAAGCGGCCATGCGTTTCTTTCGCCCCTCGCTCAACCAGCACGGGCTGACCGAGCAGCAGTGGCGGGTGATCCGTATCCTGCGCCAGCAGGGCGAAATGGAGATCTACCGCCTGGCGGAACAGGCCTGCATCCTCAAGCCGAGCATGACCGGGGTGCTGGTGCGCATGGAAGCGGCCGGGCTGGTCAGCCGGCGCAAGGCCGAGCAGGATCAGCGCCGGGTGCTGGTGAACCTGGCGGCCAGGGGCGAGGAGATTTTTGCTTCGATGAGCCAGTGCATGGAGAGCAACTATCGGCGGATTCAGGAGCAGTTCGGCGAGCAGAAGTTGCAGGCGCTGCTGGGGTTGCTGGAGGAGTTGAAGCAAGTCGGTCGGTGACCGCATCGCTGGCAAGCCAGCTCCCACAAGGTCCTCTGTAAACCGAACCTGTGGGAGCTGGCTTGCCAGCGATGAGGCCAGTACAGTCAATACACCGAAGGGCCGGATGAAGCCGGCGCCACCCCCCCCTTGAACCTGCCCGCCAACCCCTGCAAGCCCCTCATCAGCACCGTGGTATCCACCCCCACCGCGACAAACCCGGCGCCCAGCTCCAGGTAGCGCCGTGCCAAGGCTTCATCGGCACTGAGAATCCCTGCTGCCTTGCCGGCCTTTTGAATCTGCCCGATCGCTTGTTCAATCGCCGCCTGCACCTCGGGGTGGGCGGGATTGCCGCGATAACCCATGGACGCACTCAGGTCCGCCGGGCCGATAAACACCCCGTCAACGCCTTCGACCGCGGCAATCGCATCCAGGTTCTGCAGCCCTTCAAGGCTCTCGATCTGCACCAGCAAGCACATTTGCTCATCGGCCTGCTCCAGGTAACCGGGGATGCTGTTCCAGCGCGACGCCCGTGCCAGGGCACTGCCCACGCCGCGCACGCCCTTGGGCGGGTAGTGCATGGCGCGTACCAGCTGGCGTGCCTGTTCAGCGCTTTCGACCATGGGTACCAACAGGGTTTGCGCGCCGATATCCAGCACTTGCTTGATCAGCGCGGTGTCGCCGATCACCGGGCGGATGATCGCCTGGGCCGGGTAGGGGGCGATGGCCTGCAACTGGCCGAGCATGCCGCGCAGGTCGTTGGGCGCATGTTCGCCGTCGATCAGCAGCCAGTCGAAACCGGCGTTGGCGGCCAGTTCCGCGCAGTACGGCTCGGCCAGGCCGAGCCACAGGCCGATTTGCGCCTCGCCCCGTTGCAGGCGTTGTTTGAAGCGGTTGACGGGCATGTCCATGGGCAAGTCCTCAAACGAAACGACAGGCAATCGAACCGAGCATGTCGTAGTCGACATGGAAGGTATCGCCGGGGTTGGCCGCCACCGGGCGGGTGAAGGAGCCACCGAGGATGATCTGCCCGGCTTCGAGGGGGACGTCGTATGGCGCCAGCTTGTTGGCCAGCCAGGCGACGCCCTTGGCCGGGTGGTTGAGCACCGCCGCCGAGACGCCGGACTCTTCGATCACGCCATTGCGGTAGAGCACCGCCGGCACCTTGCGCAGGTCGATATCGCCCGGGCGCACCGCGCGCCCGCCCATGACCACGCCGGCGTTGGCGGCGTTGTCCGAGATGGTGTCGAAGACCTTGCGCGTGGCCTGGGTCTGCGGGTCGATCTGCTGGATGCGCGCATCGATGATTTCCAGCGCCGGGATCACCCATTCGGTGGCGTCGAGCACGTCGAACAGGTTCACGTTCGGCCCCTTGAGCGGCTTGCCGAGCACGAAGGCCAGCTCCACCTCGACCCGTGGCACGATAAAGCGCTCGAAGGGAATGTCGCTGCCTTCGTCGAAAAACATGTCATCGAGCAGCGCGCCGTAGTCCGGTTCGGTGATGTTCGACGACACCTGCATGGCCCGCGAGGTCAGGCCGATCTTGTGGCCGACCAGCTTGCGCCCGTCCTGGATCTTTTGCGCGACCCAGGCGCGCTGGATGGCGTAGGCGTCTTCAATGCTGATGCCCGGGTGCTCCAGGGAGAACTGCCGCACCTGTTCGCGGCTGCGTTCGGCGCGCTCGAGCTGGGCGGCGGCTTGCAGGATCTGGCTGTGGTCAAGCATGGCTAAATCTCTTACTGAGGGTTGACGATGGCAGCCTTGGTGCGCAGCACCAGCAGGCCGCCGAGGGTGATGAACAGCGCCAGCACGAACAGCGCCAGGCTGGCGCTCTGGGTGGTGTCGCGCATCCAGCCGATCAGGTACGGGGCGAGGAACGCGGCGATGCTGCCGAACGAGCTGATCAGGGCGATGCCGGCGGCCTGGGTGGTGTTCGACAGGAACGCTGGCGGCAGTTGCCAGAACATCGGCAAGGCGGCGCTGGCGCCCATGCCGGCGATGATCAACCCGCCCAGCACCATCACCGGGTTGCCTGGCGACAGGCCGGCGATGGCAATGCCCAGGGCCGACATCAGCAGCGGCACGCACAGGTGCCAGCGGCGTTCACGCTGACGGTCGGAGGAGCGCCCGCAGGCAATCATGAACAGGCAACCGGCCAGATACGGTACGGCGCTGAGCAGCCCGACCCGGCCATCGCTGCCGATGCCGGCGCCGTGGATCAGGGTCGGCATCCAGAACGCCAGGGTGTTGACTGCCAGCATCACCGCGAAGTACACCGCCACCAGCAGCCAGACCTGGCTGTCGCGCAGGATGCCGCCGAACGAGGTGATGGATTTGCGTTGTTCTTCCTGGTTCAGCTGTTCGCGCAGTTGCAGCTTTTCTTCGCTGCTGAGCCAGTTCACGCAGTCGAAACTGTCGGGCAGGCACTTGAGCACCACCAGGCCGAGCAGGATCACCGGCGCGCCTTCGATCAGGAACATCCACTGCCAGCCACGCAGGCCGGCGGCGTCGTGGAACAGTTCGAGGATGCCGCCCGACAACGGCCCGCCGACCACACCGGCCATGGGCACGGCGATGGCGAACAGCGCGGTGATCTGCCCACGGCGACGGGCCGGGTACCAGCGGTTGAGGTAGACCAGGATGCCGGGAAAAAAGCCGGCTTCGGCCACGCCCAGCAAAAAGCGCAGGACGTAGAAGCCCGAGGCCGATTCGACCCAGAGCATGCTGGTCGACAGCGTGCCCCAGACCACCATCAGGGTGGCGATCCAGCGCCGTGGGCCGACCCGGTCCAGGGCGATGTTGCTCGGTACGCCGAACAGCGCGTAGGCGATGAAGAACAGCCCGGCACCGAAGCCGTAGACCGTGTCGCTGAAGTGCAGGTCGCTGCTCATCTGCATCTTGGCAAAGCCGATGTTGATGCGGTCCAGGTGAGCGAACAGGTAGCAGATCAGCAGCAGCGGCATCAGCCGCCAGGTGATCTTGCTGTGGGTCGAGTCATGTTGGGCAAGGGCAGCGTGTTCGGCAGTATTGGCTGTGCTCATGATCTTGTACTTTTTGTCAGAGGGCCGTGGGGGGAGGGTGGCTGTGCGTCAGCCCGCCTGGTTCTGGAGAAAGGCGTGAACGTTGTTCTGCTTGAAATTCAGTTGCGGGTGCAGCTCGATCATCTCGAACGAGAGCGCCAGCAGGCGTTGACTTTGCAGCTCGGCAAAGTGCGCGGTGATCACCTCGAACAGCGCCTGGGCAACCTGGGTGCGGGTGTCCAGGTCACGGCCGTGGCCGACCTTCAGAGTCATGTGGACGAAGGCGTAGTCATGCTTGCCATCGGCCATGCGCCAGCTGTCCAGGCGCACGCCGCGGCTGCGGATGCCACCCAGGGGGAACACGCCGCTGGCGCCCAGGCTGGCGTGGACCTTCTCGAACAGGCCGGGCAGGTCGGCCTGTTGCTCGATGTTGTCGGTGTACTCAATGATGAAATGCGGCATGAAGATCTCCGTCTCATGTGGGAGCGGGCTTGCCCCGCGATGGGTGATCGCGGGGCAAGCCCGCTCCTACAGGGTTACAGGGGGAAGATGGCGTTGATTTGCCCGGTGCCGGAACTGCCGAACGGCTCGGTCAGCACCTCGACCGGCTTGTTGTAGTCGGCGCCGCCGAGCAGGCCCAGGAGCATCGCCGTGTCGTGCATGCCGCCTTCGCCGTAGCAGTGAGTGGCGTAGTCCGGAAGCATTGCGCAGAACTCCTTGAAACGGCCCTGCTTCCACAGCTCGACCACCCGCATGTCCATCTGCTTGTCGAATTCGCGGGTCCAGTTGTGGATGTTGGCTTCGGCGTTGCGGTCGTCCGAGAAGCGGTGCGACAACGACCCGGACGCCAGCACCAGGACCTTGCGGTCGCTCTTTTCGATGGCCCGGCGCACGGCGGCGCCGAAGGCGAAGCTATCTTCCAGGCGGTGCCAGGCGCACCAGGCGGCGATCGACACGACCTTGAGCTTTTGCGCCTCCGGTACATCCATGTGCATGTAGCGCATCGGTACCAGGGTGCCGTACTCAAGCTCCAGGCTCGGGATGTTGTGGGCCAGGGTGCGCACGTCAGCGGCATTGGCCTCAAGGCCGATCAGCTCGCCCAGCTCCGGGCAGCCGGGGTACTCGAAGTCCATGTTCTTGATGAAGTGCGGCAGCTCGTTGCTGGTGTAAGTGCCCTTGAAGTGCTCGCCACAGTTGATGTGGTAGCCGCTGTTGACCAGCCAGTGGACGTCGAACACCACGGCGGTGTCGGCGCCCAGTTCGCGGGCGCGGCGGCCGATTTCCTTGTGCCCGGCGATCGCCGCCTCGCGGCAGCCATGGTGCTTGCCGGGCAGTTCGGACAGGTACATCGAGGGTACGTGGCAGACTTTGGCTGCCAGGACGACTTCGCCCATGATGGAACTCCTGGTAATTGTTGTTCTTGTGTGCTGTCAGTGCCATCGCTATCGCCGGCAAGCCGGCTCCCACAGGTTTTGAGGTGACATCAGACCTGTGGGAGCTGGCTTGCCAGCGATGACGTCAGACGCCCCAGCGCGGAATATGATGACTGCCCATCGAGATACACACGTTCTTGATCTCGGCAAACACCTCGAAGCTGTATTGCCCGCCTTCACGGCCAGTGCCCGAACCCTTGACCCCGCCGAACGGCTGGCGCAGGTCGCGCACGTTCTGGCTGTTGATGAACACCATGCCGGCCTCGATGCCGCGGGCCAGACGATGCGCCTTGCCGATGTCCTGCGTCCAGATGTACGAGGCCAGGCCATACTCGGTGTCATTGGCCAGTCGCAGCGCCTCGGCTTCGTCCTTGAACGGAATCAGGCACACCACCGGCCCGAAGATTTCTTCCTGGGCGATGCGCATGTTGTTGTTCACGTCGGCAAACACCGTCGGCTGGATGAACTGCCCACGGGCCAGGTGCGCCGGCAGGTTGGCCGGGCGCTCCAGGCCGCCAGCGAGCAGGGTCGCGCCTTCCTCGATGCCGATCCTGATGTAACCGGTGACCTTGTCATAGTGGGCTTGAGTGATCATCGAGCCTACCTGGGTTTTCGGGTCTTGCGGGTCACCGACGATCAGCCGTTTGGCCCGTGCGGCGAACTCGGCGACGAACTGCGGATAGACGCTTTCCTGGATGAAGATACGGCTACCGGCGGTGCAGCGCTCGCCATTGAGCGAGAAGATGGTGAACAGCGCCGCATCGAGGGCGCGCTCCAGGTCGGCGTCTTCGAAGATCAGCACCGGCGACTTGCCGCCCAGCTCCATGGAGTACTTCTTCAGGCCTGCGGTCTGCATGATCTTCTTGCCGGTGGCGGTGCCGCCGGTAAAGGAGATCGCACGTACGTCCGGGTGACGCACCAGGGCATCACCGGCGGTGGCGCCGTAGCCCTGGATGACGTTGAGCACGCCGTTGGGGATGCCGGCCTCGACGGCCAGGCGGCCCAGTTCGTTGGCGGTCAATGGCGACAGCTCGCTCATCTTCAGCACCGCGGTGTTGCCCAGGGCCAGGCATGGCGCGGTCTTCCAGGTCGCGGTCATGAACGGCACGTTCCACGGCGACACCAGCCCGCACACGCCCACCGGCTGGTACAGGGTGTAGTTGAGCATCTGGTCGTCGACCGGGTAGGTGTGGCCGTCCATGCGTGTGCAGACTTCGGCGAAGAAATCGAAGTTGTGCGAGGCACGGGGGATCAGCACGTTCTTGGTCTGGTGGATCGGCAAGCCGGTGTCGAGGGTTTCCAGTTCGGCCAGCTGCGGCACGTTCTGCTCGATCAGCTCACCAAGCTTGCGCATCAGCCGGGCGCGTTCCCTGGCCGGGGTGTTGGCCCATTTCGGGAAGGCTTCTTTCGCCGCTGCTACTGCCTGGGCAACTTCTTCGGCGCCGCCGCTGGCGACTTCGCCAATGGCTTCACCGGTGGCTGGGTTGTAGTTGACGAACACGTCTTTGCTTTCGACCTCGCGGCCGTTGATCCAGTGTTTGATCATGTTGCTCATGCCTCTTGGCGGTTGAGGGCGAAGAACTCGGCTTCGCTGACAATACGGTTGACCAGGCGCCCGACGCCTTCGACTTCGACCACCACTTCATCGCCCGGCACCACGTCGGCCAGGCCCTCGGGGGTGCCGGTGGCGATCATGTCGCCCGGCTGCAGGGTCATGAAGCTGGACAGGTATTCGATCAGGTAGGGGATGTCGAAAATCATGTCCTTGGTACTGCCTTGCTGCTTGAGCTCACCGTTGATCCAGGTGCGCAAGGTCAGGTTGGAGGCATCCGGCACCTCGGCGACGTCGACGATCCACGGCCCGACGGGGGTGGTGGCGTCGCGGTTTTTCACCCGCAAGTTGGGCCGGTAGTAGTTTTCCAGGTAATCGCGGATGGCGTAGTCGTTGCACACCGTGTAGCCGGCCAGGTACTCAAGGGCATCCTCGCGCTTGACGTTGCGCGCAGGCTTGCCGATCACCGCCACCAGCTCGCACTCGTAGTGCATGTAGGCGACGTTGTCCGGGCGCCAGCTCACCTGGTTGTGGCCGGTGTAGGTGCCCACCGACTTGACGAACGCCAGCGGTTCGGTGGGCGGTGTGAAGGCCAGCTCGGCGGCGTGGTCGGCGTAGTTCAGGCCCAGGGCGAACATGTTGCCGGTGGCCGGCGGCAACCACTCGACCTGCTGCTCTTGCAACAGCCGGCCATCAGCCAGGCGCACGGCGTTGTCGGCCTCGACGGTGACGGCGTGGACTTCGCCCTGGTAGCGGATACGTGCGTGTTTCATCAGCGCTTCTCCTGCGCGGCAACGATGCTGTTGGTCAGGCGCCCGAGGCCGCTGATCTCGACTTCAACCTGATCCCCGGGCAGCACATCGACGCGGCCTTCGGGGGTGCCGGTGATCAGCACATCACCTTCGTGCAGGGTCATGAACTCGCTGATCTCGGCAATCAGCTGGGCAACGCTGCGGACCATGTTGGCGGTGCTGTTCTGCTGGCGCAGCTGGCCATTAATGAACAGCCTGATGCTCAGCTGCTGCGGGTCGGCGACTTGCGCGGCCGGCACCAGTTCAGGGCCCAGGGCGCAGAAGCCGTCGCGGCACTTGGCCTTGACCGCCGGGCGGTAGTAGCTGTCTTCCGGCAGGCTGAATTCATTGACGATGGTGTAGCCGGCGACATGGCTGAGGGCATTGTCGACGCTGACCCGGGTGGCACGCTTGCCGATCACCACGCCCAGGGCCGGGCCCGGTTGCAGTTGTTCGATGCCTTGCGGATAGACCACGGGCTGGCCGTGGCCATTGCGGGTGTTGGGGGTCTTGATGAACAGCACCGGCTTGACCGGCGGCTTTTGATACGGCGGCTGTTCGAATTCGGCGAGACGCTGGTTCAGCAAACCCTGGTAGTTCAGCGCAACGCCGAACAGGGTACCGCTGGCAGCATCGTGCAAGGCACGGCTCATGGGGTTCTCCTGGCTGGGGCAGGGGCAGGGTCCCTGCTCGAATAATTGTTAATGTGTTAACGTTATAATTAAGATGTTAACGAAATGCAAGCGGCTTGCTGCAGGAGTAAGCTGGCGACAGAACAACAAGAGTGACCAGGGCCATGAGCGAGCGCCAGCCAATCCCCAACATCAACATCGGTCAGGTCTATGACCAGCGCTACAGCGATGCCGAGGTGCACTACGACAAGCTCGGCAACCTGGCCGGGTTCTTCGGCCGCAACATGCCGGTGCACCGCCATGACCGGTTTTTCCAGGTGCATTACGTCAAGAGCGGCACGGTGCGGGTGTACCTGGACGACCAGCAGTACGTCGAATCGGGGCCGATGTTCTTCCTCACGCCGCCGACCATCCCGCATTCCTTCGTCACCGAGCCCGATGCCGATGGCCATGTGCTGACCGTGCGCCAGCAACTGGTCTGGCAGTTACTCGAAGCTGATCCGGGGTTGGCGCCGGGGCCGCAGGTGGCGCCGGCCTGCGTGGCCTTGAGCGGCCTGGAGCCGAGCTATGCCGCCGAGGCGCGGCGCCTGGCCCTGCTGTTCGATGAGCTGCACAGTGAGATCAACGCCAGCGCAGCCGGGCGCGGGGCGGCGCTGGAAAGCCTGACGCGGCTGATCATGACCAGCCTGCTGCGCCTGTGCGCGCGCTCGCTGCCCGCACGGCAAACCCGTCATGAAGACTTGCAGGTGTTCCACCGCTTCAACGAACTGATCGAGGCCCACTACCTCGAACACTGGCCGTTGGCGCGCTACGCCCAGGGCATCGGCGTCACCGAGGCGCGGCTCAATGAAGTGTGCCGGCGCATCGCCGACCTGCCGTCCAAGCGGCTGATCCTCGAACGGCTGATGCAGGAGGCGCGGCGCCTGCTGCTGTACACCGGCAGCTCGGCCAATGAGATCTGCTACAGCCTGGGCTTCAAGGACCCGGCGTATTTCAGCCGGTTCTTTTTGCGCTATGCGCAGCTCACGCCGGGAGAATATCGTCAGCGTCAGGCGGGGTTGCGCTGATGTCAGGGGGGGCCAGGTCAGGCTCTGTCGCCGATAGTGAATTCCCAGCAACCGACTTTCTCTATGTCGGTGCGTTCATCTTCCACGCTGAATTCAAAGTTACCCAGGACGTACAGGCCATCATCGCTGTGTTGTACTTCATCAACCGTTAATAGGCCTTCACTGAGCTTGAAGGGTTGTTGGAGGTATTCTCCGAACTCCAGAGTTACGCGTGCCTGTTCGCCGCTATCCTCATCCTCAGGCTCGGTCTCCAGAGCAAACTTGTAAGTGCCTGGCGCTAGCTTCCCCCAGCAACTCAAGGTCCATAGGTATCTTTCGGCCTCGGATCCTGCGCAAACCTCAAACGTGTCTTCGGTGAAAATGGGTTTCCACATCGTCAGGTTCAACGGTTTGCTACCGCTCGTTGTCTCCAGAATCAGGTCGATGCCCACAAAAGCATTCTCGATATCGTCCATCATGACGCGGCTCTCCAGCAGAGGGGGGGCGCTAAACCGACGTGTAACCGTCGTTCCTTAACCTAGGGGGCCTGCCTCGACCCGTCTACTGGCAAAAATGCTAGGTGCGCAGCCAGAGGTTGTCGAAACGCCAGGTGCTGAACAGCGTCTGCTCGGCTGCGGCGCCACCGACCTGGCGCGAGAAGGCGTCGAGCAAATTCACGTAGCCCCAGATCAGCAAGCCGCCGCGCTCGTACTGGATCTGCTGGGCCTGGTGCACCAGGGCACTGCGCTTGGCCAGGTCCGGCTGGGCCATGGCCTGGAGGAACAGTTCGCTGAACTGCGGGTCGTTGAAGTGGGTCTTGTTGGCCACGGCAAAGGGCGCATCGATGTGCATGGCGCTGGCCAGAAACGGCGCGCCGATGGTGCCGCCAGTGCTCAGTTGCCACTGGTCGTGCTGCGGGCCGTCGAAGGTGGCCTGGTCGACCTGGCGCACCTTGAGGCTCACGCCGATGCGCTTGGCCTGTTCGGCGAACACCAGTGCCGAAGCCAGGGCCGGGCCACTGGTGGTCACCAGCTCGACTTCGAGCTGTTCGTGGCCGGCTTCGCGCAGCAGTGTTGCCGCCCGTTGCGGGTCATGCGGGCGTGGGCCGAGGCGGTGGTTGAAGGTCGGGTCGTTCGGTGCGTACAGGTCGTTGGCCACCCGGCCCTGGCCATTCAAGGCGCGGCGCACCAGCTCCGGGCGGTCGGCCAGCAGGCGGAAGGCTTCGCGTACCTTCGGGTTGTCGAACGGTGGCCTGCTGGTGTTCATCTCGAACGACAGCCAGTTGCCGCTGACCGAGGTCACCAGTTGCAGGCGCGGGTCGCGTTCGATGATCTGCAACTGTTCGCTGGGCAGCCCGTTGGCCATGTCGATCTGCCCGGCGCGCAAGGCGGCCAGGCGCGAGACCTGGTCCTTGAAGTCGATGATCTCCAGCTCGTCGGCGTAGGGTTTGCCGTCCTTGTAGTAGTTTTCGAAGCGGCTGAACACCGAGCGCTGGCCGGGTGTGAAGCTTTTCAACTTGTAGGGGCCGGCGCCGACCGGGTTGGTCAGCGGGTGGTAATCGACCGGGACGATGCCGCCGAAGTTGACCCAGGTTTCTGCCAGCGGCAGGTAGCTGCGCCCGTCCTTGAAGCGGATGCGCACGGTGCGCGCGTCGAGCTTTTCCAGGTTGTCGCGGTCGACCCAGTGCAGCAGCGCGGCATAGGGCGAGGCCAATCGCGGGTCGGTCAGGCGGCGAATGGAGAAGATCAGGTCGTCGGCATCGATAGTCTTGCCGTTGTGAAACTCAAGGCCCTGGCGCAGGCGTACGGTCCAGCTGCTGGCGTCGGCGCTGGCCTCGGCTTCTTCGGCCAGGGCCAGGCGCGGTTGCATCTGCTCGTCCCATTCCCACAGCTTGCTGTACAGGGCAAAGCCGCGGACGATGCCGCTGCCGATGGGTTTGTGGGCGTCGAGGTTGCCGACCTGGCCGCCGGACAGCACGCCCAGGCGCAGGCGCCCGCCATGGCGCGGCTGGTCGCTGGCCAGGTTGCTGGCAGCAGGTGTATCGGGGCCGCAGCCGCTGAGCAGCATGCCGCCGCCCAGCGCCAGGCTATAGCCGAGAAAACGCCGGCGCTGGTAATCAAAAGGGTCCATGGCCTCAGCCTCCTGCCGCACGCAGGGCCGGCGCCTGGGTGTCGATCCGCCGTAATGGCGCTCGCTCGCCGCGAAAGTGCGGGAGGATGTGCTCGCCCAGGCGGTAGGCTTCTTCCAGGTGCGGGTAGCCGGCGAGGAAGAACAGGTCGATGCCTAACTGGTTGTACTCGCGAATCCGTGCCACCACGTTCTCGTAGCTGCCGACCAACGCCAGGCCCGGCGGGATGCCGATGTAGCCGAAGCCGGCCCAGACATTGGGGTAGATGAAAAAGTCGTCGAACGGCCGGGTTTCATCCTTGGCCGCGTATTCATTTTCGTAGCTCAGCTTGCGTGCGCTGCGCAGCCCGGCATGGGCGGCCACGGCCTTGACCGCGCCCTTGGCCACGCCTTCGTCGAAGAAGCGCTTGGCCTCGGCCAGGGCCTGGGCTTCGGTCTCGCGGGTGATCACATCGATCGACAGGCCGAAGCGGATGTTGCTGCGACCGTGCTTGAGCGCCCGCTCGCGAATGTCGGCGATCAGCGTGCGGATCTCGTCCGGGTGCTCGGCGCGCATCAGGTAGAAGTCGGCGTGGCGGGCGGCGAACTCCCGCGCTGCGATCGACGAGCCGGCAGTGCAGATCAGCGGCAGCTCGGCCTTTTTCTGCGGGCCGCGCAGGCCGCCGCCTTCGGCCTGGTAGAAGCGCCCCTGGTAGTGGAAGTTCTCCGAGTGCCAGTAGCCCTTGACCACGTCCATGAACTCGATGGCGCGCGCGTAGCGTTCATCGTGGTCGCTGAAGTCGCCGACCTGGCGCTGGACCGCGTCGGAGCCGCCGTTGATGATGTTCCACACCAGGCGGTTGCCGGTGGCGCGCTGGTAGGTGGCGGCCTGCTGCACGGCGACCCAGGGCGTGTAGTGGTAGGGCTGGAAGGCGGTGACGTAACTCAGGGTGCGGGTCTCGCGGGCGAGCAGCGAGCACACCGTCCACGGCTCTTCGCCGGACGGCGCGTTGACCATCAGCGCGCCGCCAAAGCCGTTGATCTCGGCGGCGCGGGCAATTTGCCCGAGGTAGTCGATGTAGGTGAAGTGATCGCCCACGGCGAAGTTCGACACGGCGCCGGTGCTGTCACTGCCGCTATGCCAGTCGCCGCGGTTGCGCGGATCGCCAGGGAGGAACTGGGTTTCGCCGTGCAAGGGCAGGCGGGTAAAGAATTCGATGCTCACGGTGATAGTCCTTATTGCACGGTGGGGTTGCAGATCGGCGCGATGGGCTGGTCGCTGAACACCTTGCGGGCGAAGGGCAGCGAGTCCTTGAGTGAGGCGTTGACCGTCTCGCTGTGGCCCAGCCCCTTGTACAGGTGGCCTTCGACGATCGAACCGGTCTTGCAGGCGTCCTGCATCAACGCCACCTGGGTGGCGGCGGCCGGGGTCTTGTCTTCGGCGCCGGTGCCGATGAAGATCGGCTGCTTGAGTTTCAGGGTCGGGTAGGACACCTGCGCCAGCCACGGCTTGAGCTGCTCGCCGCTGTTGGCCTTGCGGGTGTTGGCCGGGGTCAGGCCGGTGCCGACCACATCGGCCACCAGTGACGACAGGCAGGTGCTGCGCGCCTGTTCGAACAGCGGCAGGGCCTTGTCGGTGTAGAAGTCGCGCGGGTCGATGCGCGGGTCGTACTGCTGGGCCGCCAGCAGGGTGTAGAAGCCGTAGGCCAGGGAGGCGTCGACCTGGTCCGGGTCCTGCTCGCCGACGTTTTTCGCACCCACGGTGTAGATCACCCCGGTGCCGACGCTGCCCTTCAGGCCCAGGTCCGGGGCGTAGGTCGGCGCATAGGCGGCCGAGGCAAAGGCGCCGGCGCCGCCCTGGGACTGGCCGACCACCAGCACCTTGTTGGCCAGCCCCGGCACCCCGGCAATCACTGCGCGAGCGGCGTCGAGGATGCCGTAGGCGGCCATGCGGTTGTTCAGCAGCGGGTGGCCGCCGGGCACGCCCAGGCCTTGGTAGTCGGTGGCGACGATGGCGTAGCCCTCGTTGAGCCAGCGCGCCAGGTACTGCACGTCGCGGTACGAACGCCCGGCCCAGGACGGCGCGCAGACATCCGCCACGCCCACGGTGCCGTGGCCCCAGGTCACCACCGGCCAGCCGCCTGCTGGCGCCGTGCCCTGGGGAATGAACAGCGCACCGGAGACTGCCACCGGAGTCTTGCCGTCGATACCGTCGGTGGAGCTGTAGAGGATGCGCAACTGCGACGCCGCGCCGGGCAGGCTCAGGGTCTGTTCCAGCGGCTCGCTGCGCAGCAGTTTGCCGGGGCTGGCGGGGATGGCCTGGTTCCAGCTGTAGAACGCCGAGACCCGGCCATCGCCTTGCAGCGGGTCGGGTTTGGGCGCGAAGGTTTGCGCGGCCACGGCGCTGAACGACAGGGCCAGCAGGCTCAGGCCGAAGGCGAATGTTTTCTGCAGTTTCATCGAGAGGTCCTTGCACGGTGCGTGTGCCAGGCTTGAGCGAAATGCGTGCCAGAGCGCTGCAGGCCCTGCATTTGCGGGACTTCGTTGTCATCAAGGGGGATCTCGGGGGGCGTCGATGCTGGCCAGCAGCCACGGATTGCTGGGCGACTGCTGCTGGGGCAGCAGTGCCAATCGCATATCTCTTTATGGAATATATAAATACTAATTAATAATTATTTGTTCTAATTTGTTTCGGGCACTATGGCCCTGCGCTTTCACTGCCAGGAATGCACCATGTCGCTGATAACCCATCCCCATGCCCGGGAACTGACCAAATCCGTTCGCGCCACCGTTCTGGTGTTCAAGGACCCGCGCTCCCAGGAACTGCTCAGCCGCATCGAACGCCTGGCGCCGAGTGAAGCCAACACCCTGATCATCGGCGAGACCGGCACCGGCAAGGAGCTGGTCGCCCGCCACATCCATCAACTCAGCCGCCGCGGGCGCGAGCCGTTCGTGGCGGTCAACTGCGGCGCCTTTGCCGAAACCCTGGTCGAGAGCGAATTGTTCGGTCACGAGAAGGGCGCCTTTACCGGCGCCACCAACAGCAAGGCCGGCTGGTTCGAAGCGGCCAATGGCGGCACGTTGTTCCTCGATGAAATCGGCGACCTGCCGCTGAACATGCAGGTGAAACTGCTGCGGGTGCTGCAGGAGCGCGAAGTGGTGCGCCTGGGCTCGCGCACGCCGATCCCGATCAACGTGCGCCTGGTGGCGGCGACCAACGTCAACCTCGCCGATGCGGTGGTGGCCGGGCATTTTCGCGAAGACCTGTTCTACCGCCTGCACGTGGCAACCATCCGCCTGCCGCCGCTGCGCGAACGGCCGGGGGACATCCTGCCGCTGGCCGAGTTCTTCCTCGAAGAGCACTGCCAGCGCCTGGGCTACAGCCGCGCCAGCCTGAGCCTGGAGAGCGAACGCAAACTGCTCTCGCACAGCTGGCCGGGGAATATTCGCGAGCTGGAGAACGCCATTCACCATGCCTTGCTGGTGTGCCGGCAACAGGTGGTGCAGCCGGCCGACCTGCACCTGGTGGACATGCGTTCGGTGGGCATTCGCCAGGAGGAACACAGCCAGCCGCTGCGCCTGGCCAGCGAGCCGCCGAACCTTGAGGCGGCGCTGACGGCGCTGTTCGAGCAGAACATTCCAGACTTGTACGAGCATATCGAGGAAACGGTGTTTCGCACCGCGTACCGCTTCTGCCATGGCAACCAGTTGCAGACCGGGCGCTTGCTGAACATCAGCCGCAACATCGTGCGGGCGCGGTTGGAGAAGATTGGCGAGTTGAAGCGCAGCGAAGGTGTAGTGGGGTAGGGCCTCATCGCGGGGCAAGCCCGCTCCTACAGGGTGGGAGCGGGCTTGCCCCGCGATGCTTCAAGTCCATCTGATCCGTATAAATACCCCCAACCTGAATCTGTAACCCAGTACACCCAAAAGCCATAGTAACGGCCTCCCTGATGAGGTCCGAACCATGTATCACTATGACGAGTATGACCGTGCGCTGGTGTTCGAGCGCGTGGCGCAGTTTCGCGATCAGGTGCGCCGGTTCATGGCTGGCGAACTGAGTGAAGAAGAGTTCCTGCCCCTGCGCCTGCAAAACGGCCTGTACCTGCAAAAGCATGCCTACATGCTGCGCGTGGCCATCCCCTACGGCACCCTGGGTGCCCGGCAGATGCGCACCCTGGCGCAGATCGCCCGCGAGTACGACCGCGGCTACGGCCACTTCACCACGCGCCAGAACATCCAGTTCAACTGGATCGAACTGGCTCAGGTGCCGGACATTCTCCAGCGCCTGGCCGAGGTCGAGATGCATGCGATCCAGACCTCCGGCAACTGCGTGCGCAACATCACCACCGAAGCCTTTGCCGGTGTCGCCGCCGACGAGCTGCTCGACCCGCGGCCGCTGGCCGAGATCCTCCGGCAGTGGTCGACCATCAACCCGGAATTCCTGTTTTTGCCGCGCAAGTTCAAGATCGCCATCTGCTCGGCCATCGAAGACCGCGCAGCAATCATGATGCATGACATCGGCCTCTACCTGTACCGCGACGGCCGTGGCCAGATGTGCCTGCGGGTGATGGTCGGCGGCGGCCTGGGGCGCACGCCGATCCTCGGTTTGCAGATCCGCGAAGGGCTGCCGTGGCAGCACCTGTTGTCCTATGTCGAAGCCATTTTGCGTGTGTACAACCGCCATGGCCGGCGCGACAACAAGTACAAGGCGCGGATCAAGATCCTGGTCAAGGCGCTGGGCATCGAGGCGTTCTCCCGCGAGGTGGAGGAGGAGTGGCAACACATCAAGGACGGCCCGGCGCAACTCACCGAGGACGAGTTCCAGCGGGTCGCCGCCGCCTTCGAGCCACCGGCCTACGACAGCGTCATCGACGATGAGCTGGCCTACGACACCCACCTGGCCCAGGACCACGCCTTCGCCCGCTGGGTAGCCTGTTGCGTCAAGCCGCACAAGGTCCCCGGTTATGCCAGCGTGGTGCTGTCGACCAAGCCGGGTGACGCGTCGCCACCGGGCGACCTGACCGATGCGCAGATGGATGCAGTGGCCGACTGGTCTGAGCAGTTCGGCTTCGGCGAGATCCGCATTGCCCATGAGCAGAACCTGATCCTCCCGGACGTGCGCAAGCGTGACCTGCACGCGCTCTGGCGCCTGGCCTGCGAACGTGACCTGGGCACGGCCAACATTGGCCTGCTGACCGACATCATCGCCTGCCCGGGCGGCGACTTCTGCGCCCTGGCCAACGCCACCTCGATCCCTATCGCGCAGTCGATCCAGCGCCGCTTCGACGACCTCGACTACCTGCACGACCTGGGCGAGCTGAGCCTGAACATCTCCGGCTGCATCAACGCCTGTGGCCACCACCACATCGGCAACATCGGCATCCTCGGCGTCGATAAAAACGGCAGCGAGTGGTACCAGGTGACCCTCGGTGGCGCCCAGGGCAAGCACAGCACCCTGGGCAAGGTCATCGGCCCGTCGTTCAGCGCCGCCGAGATCCCCCAGGTGATCGAGCAGATCATCGCCACCTACTGCGCCTATCGCGAGCAGGACGAACCCTTTGTCGACACCGTGCGCCGGGTCGGCCTGGAACCCTTCAAGGAGCGGGTCTATGCCAAGCGCCCGGAGGAGCTGATATGCGTAATGTGATTGGCCTGCGCAATGGTGAGGCGCAGTTGATCGAGCACGATCCCTGGCAGCTGTTGCGCGAACCCGGCGAGGTGCTGCCCGACGGTCTGCTGATTTTGCCGCTGGCCACCTGGATTGCCCGCCGCGCCCAGCGGCCCGTGGGCCGTGACGGCTTGTGGCTGGGGCCTGACGATGAGATCGAGCCGTTGCGCGCCTGGCTGCCCCAGGTGCCGCTGATCGCGGTGGACTTCCCCAGCTTTCGCGACGGCCGTGGCTACAGCCAGGCTTACCTGCTGCGCAGCCGCCTGGGTTGGCATGGTGAACTGCGCGCGGTGGGCGATGTACTGCGTGACCAGCTCAGCCATATGCGCCAGTGCGGTTTTGACAGCTACGCCGTGCGTGAAGACAAATGCGCCGAGGATGCGCTCAAGGGCCTGGCCGGCATGAGCGTGCTGTATGGGCGTTCGGTGATCGAACCACGGCCGCTGTTTCGTCGCCGCTGACTGGTACGGCGCCGGCGCTGGTCTATCGTTTAGCTTTTGTTCGCCCGGCAACGCCGCGCCTCAGGAGCCGCCATGAACCAGGATCAGGAAAGCCGCCGCCGTTTCATCGCCGCCAGTTCCGTGCTTGGCGCCGCCGGGGCCATGTACTCGACGGCGCCACTGGCCGCGGGGGCCATTCTGCGCGGTACCGAAACGGCCGTGCCGGCCGAGCTGATCCTGCACAATGGCCGCTTGCACACGGTGGACCGCGAGCGGCCGCAAGCAAGCGCCGTGGCCATTCGCGACGGACGCTTCGTGGCGGTGGGTGATGACGCCCAGGTCATGGCCTTGCGCGGGCCGGCGACCCAGGTCATCGACCTCAAGCAACGCACGGTGATCCCCGGGCTCAACGATTCGCACCTGCACCTGATCCGCGGCGGCCTGAACTACAACCTGGAACTGCGCTGGGAAGGCGTGCCGTCCCTGGCCGATGCCCTGCGCATGCTCAAGGACCAGGCCCTGCGCACGCCAGCGCCGCAGTGGGTGAGGGTGGTCGGTGGCTGGAACGAGTTCCAGTTCGCCGAACGCCGTTTGCCGAGCCTCGACGAGCTGAACCAGGCGGCGCCAGACACGCCGGTGTTCGTCCTGCACCTGTACGACCGCGCCTTGCTCAACCGCGCCGCCCTGCGCGTGGTCGGCTTTGACCGCAACACGCCCAATCCGCCGGGTGGCGAGATCCAGCGCGACGCCAACGGCAACCCGACCGGCATGCTGATCGCCCGGCCCAATGCGATGATCCTTTATTCGACCCTGGCCAAGGGGCCGAAGCTGCCGCTGGAATATCAGGTCAACTCGACCCGCCAGTTCATGCGCGAGCTCAACCGTCTGGGCCTGACCAGCGCCATCGATGCCGGCGGTGGTTATCAGAACTACCCCGACGACTATGCGGTGATCGAGCAACTGGCCAAGACCCGGCAGTTGACCGTGCGCATCGCCTACAACCTGTTTACCCAGAAGCCCAAGGAAGAACTGGCCGACTTTAAAAACTGGACCCGCAGCGTCAGGTACGGCCAGGGCGACGACTTTCTGCGGCACAACGGCGCCGGCGAGATGCTGGTGTTCTCTGCCGCCGACTTCGAGGACTTCCTCGAGCCGCGCCCGGACCTGCCCGGCAGCATGGAGGGCGACCTGGAACCGGTGGTGCGGCATCTGCTCGAGCAACGCTGGCCGTTTCGCCTGCACGCCACCTACGATGAGTCGATCTCGCGCATGCTCGACGTGTTCGAGAAGGTCGACCGCGACATTCCCTTCAACGGACTGCCGTGGTTCTTCGACCATGCCGAGACCATCAGCCCGAAGAACATCGAGCGGGTACGGGCGCTGGGCGGCGGCATTGCCATTCAGGACCGCATGGCCTTCCAGGGCGAATACTTCGTTGAACGCTACGGCGCCAAGGCCGCGCAGCACACACCACCGATCAAGCGCATGCTCGGTGAAGGCATCCCGGTCGGCGCCGGCACCGACGCCACCCGGGTGTCCAGCTACAACCCCTGGACCTCGCTGTACTGGCTGGTCAGCGGGCGCACCGTGGGCGGGCTGGAGCTGTACCCGCAGGGCCTGGACCGCGATACCGCGTTGTCGTTGTTCACCCACGGCAGCGCCTGGTTCTCGAGCGAGCAGGGCAAGAAGGGCCAGATCAAGGTCGGCCAGCTGGCAGACCTGACGGCCTTGAGCGCCGACTATTTCAGCATCGACGCCGAGGCGATCAAAAGCCTGGAGTCGGTGCTGACCCTGGTCGATGGCAAGGTGGTGTACGGCGCCGCCGAGTTCGCCCGGCTCGACCCGCCGACTTTGCCGGTGTTGCCCGACTGGTCGCCGGTGGCCAAGGTGCCCGGGCACTGGCGCCAGGGTGCGCCGCTGACCGCACAAATACATCAGTGCGTCGGTGCCTGTGCGGTGCATGCCCATGCGCACCAGCGCGCGCGGCAAGCGTCGGTGCCGGTCAGTGATTTTCAGGGCTTTTGGGGCGCGTTTGGTTGTTCCTGTTTTGCCTTCTGAGGGATCGGGCTACCATGCCGGTTCGCCCGTTGGACAGGATGTTGCTGCATGCCATTCACTACCCGTGTTGCCCGGCCCAGTGATGCCGAGGCGCTCAGCCATGTTGCCGGCCAGACCTTCGCCCTGGCCAGCCCGCCGGATTCTGCTGCCCAGGCTTTGCAGGAATACATCGACACCCGGCTGCAGCCCGAGCACTTCGTGCTGCACCTGCTCAATCCGCGAAAGCGCCTGCGGGTGCTTGAGCACCTGGGTAAAGTGGTGGGTTACAGCCTGGTCGACAGCGCGCCGGAATCCTTGGGGATTGCCGAGGCCGATGGCGTGCCGGAGCTGAGCCGCTGCTATGTGCTGCCCGAGCACCATGGCCTCGGCGGCGCCCAGCTGTTGCTCGACGACACCCTGGCGCCGGTGCGCGGCGGCATTCGCCTGACCGTCAATGAACAGAACACCCGGGCCATCCGTTTTTATCAGCGCAATGGTTTTAGCAAGGTCGGCGAGGCCGTGTTCGAATGTGGCCCGGAGCGTCACCGCGACTGGGTGATGGTCGCGCGGCGGTGACAAAACTGGTTACAGTGTCTGCCTCAATTTCTTGCTCAAGGTTCTGTTCATGACCGATCTCAGTGCATTCCCGATCACCCGTAAATGGCCGGCCAAACAGCCCGAGCTGCTGCAGCTGTACTCGCTGGCCACGCCCAACGGCGTGAAGGTGTCGATCATGCTCGAGGAGATCGGCCTGGCCTACGAGGTGCATAAGGTCAGCTTCGAGACCAACGACCAGTTGACCCCGGAATTCATCTCCCTGAGCGCCAACAACAAGATCCCGGCGATCCTCGACCCCAATGGCCCGGGTGGCGAGCCGCTGGCGTTGTTCGAGTCCGGGGCGATCCTGGTTTACCTGGCAGAGAAGAGCGGGCAACTGCTGTCGGCGGACCCGGCCCAGCGCTACGAGACCCTGCAGTGGCTGATGTTCCAGATGGGCGGGATCGGGCCGATGTTTGGCCAGGTGGGTTTTTTCCACAAATTCGCCGGCAAGGCGTACGAAGACAAGCGTCCGCGCGACCGTTACGTGGCCGAGTCGCGGCGCTTGCTCGGGGTGCTGGACCAGCGCCTGCAAGGGCGTGAGTGGGTGATGGATGCTTACAGCATTGCCGATATCGCCATTCTGCCCTGGGTGCGCAACCTGGTCGGTTTTTATGAGGCGGGCGAGCTGGTGGGCTTTGATGACTTTGCCAACGTCAAGCGGGTGCTGGCGGCGTTCGTGCAGCGGCCGGCGGTGGCGCGCGGGTTGAAGATACCTGCATAGGCCTTATCGCGGGTCAAGCCCGCTCCTACAGGATCGGCGCAATCACTGTAGGAGCGGGCTTGACCCGCGATTCAGAACACCTGCCGAAACAACCAGTACAACCCCCCCGCCAGCACAATCGCCGCCGGCAAGGTCAGCACCCAGGCCATCAGCAGGTTGAAGAGGGTACGCATCTGCAAGCCCGAGCCATTGGCGACCATGCTCCCGGCCACCCCGGACGACAGCACATGGGTGGTCGACACCGGCAGCCCGTACATGTCCGCCGCACCAATGGTGCACATCGCCACCAGCTCCGCCGAAGCGCCCTGGGCGTAGGTCAGGTGGGTCTTGCCGATCTTCTCGCCAACGGTCACCACGATGCGCCGCCAGCCGACCATGGTGCCCAGCCCCAGGGCAATGGCCACGGCAATCTTCACCCACAGCGGAATGTAGTGGGTGGCGCTGTCGATCTGCTGCTTGAACACTTGCACCTTGGCCTGGGTATCGGCATTGAACTGCGCCAGTTGGTGCTTGTCGATCAGGCGAATGGCTTCGGAGGTCAGGTACATGTCGTTACGCACGTTGGCCATGGCCTCTGCGGGCACCCGGTTGAGCGAACCATAGCTTTTGACCTCGGTGCCGATCATCCCGGCCAGCGCTGCCAGCGCCGGCAGCAGTTCTTCACTGGCCTGCGGCTCGCGGATGAACGCGCTGAGGGTCTGTCGCGGATCCGCCGGTGCGGCCTGCGGGGCGCTGCGCTGCAAGGCCTGCTGAGTGACCTCGGCCACCGCGGCGAACTGCAGCGACTGGTTAGCCGGCATGGTGCGGTTCAGGGCATAGGCCATGGGCAGGGTGCCGACCAGGATCAGCATGATCAGGCCCATGCCTTTTTGCCCGTCGTTGGAGCCATGGGCGAAAGATACCCCGGTGCAAGTGAGGATCAGCAGCCCGCGAATCCACCAGGGCGGTGGCGTGTTGCCGACCGGCGCCTGGTACAGCTCGCGGCGCTTGACCAGCATGCGCAGGGCCAGCAGCAACAGCGCCGCGCAGGCAAAGCCCACCAGCGGCGACAGCAACAGCGAATAGCCAACCTTGCTGGCCTGGGTCCAGTCCACGCCGCTGGTGCCGTCGCGCCCGTGCATCAAGGCGTTGGCGATACCGACGCCAATGATCGAGCCGATCAACGTATGCGATGACGAGGCCGGCAAGCCCAGCCACCAGGTGCCCAGGTTCCAGATGATCGCCGACAGCAGCAGGGCGAAGACCATGGAGAAGCCTGCCGAGGAGCCGACCTGCAAGATCAGCTCCACCGGCAGCAAGGCGATGATGCCGAAGGCCACGGCACCGCTGGACAGCAGCACGCCGAGAAAATTGAAACAGCCGGACCAGACCACGGCGACTGACGGTGGCAGCGAATGGGTGTAGATCACCGTGGCCACGGCGTTGGCGGTGTCGTGAAAACCGTTGACGAACTCGAAGCCCAGGGCAATCAGCAACGCCAGGCCGAGCAGCAAAAATGGGGTCCAGGTGGTGACCACGGTGCCGGTGGCGTCGATGTCGCGAAACAGGCTCCAGGCGGTGTACAACAGCCCGCCCACCAGCAGGCTGAAAAACAGGGTCAGGGTGGTGCGGCCGGGTTTGTGGTTGAGACGGGGGCGGGGGTCAAGGTTGGCCAGCGATGGGCTGCCAGCCAGGGTCGGGGTGGTCATGATGACGGGTCCGGGTTACCAGGAAGGGTCGAGCCTTGCCCGGCCATGATAAAAACAATCGCTGACTTCATCGTGACCTCGGTCAAGGAAAGCCCTAGGATCAAGGGACCTGCCGATGGAGCGAAGCGATGATCCGCTGCAAACGCGTTTATGATCCGCTGCAAGCCAGCGATGGCCAGCGCGTGCTGGTCGACCGCCTGTGGCCGCGCAACCGGCGCAAGGACCAGTTGCAGGCCTTGTGGCTGCCGGAGGTGGCGCCGTCAACGGCGTTGCGTCAGGCTTTTCATGCCGGTGAAGTGGATTTTGCCGGGTTTGCCGAGCGCTACCGCCAGGAGCTGACGGCGCGGCCCGAGCATTGGTGGAAGTTGCTGGGCATGGCCGGGCAGGGCGATGTGACCTTGCTGTATGCCGGCAAGGACACCGAGCACAACAATGCGATGGTGCTGGCGCAATGGCTCGAGGATGAGCTGGAGCGCCAGGGGCCGGGGAGTTCGCCGGTGTGTTATGCCGACGAATTCAAATCTTGAGTCAATGGGGCTGCTTTGCAGCCCATCGCCGGCAACGCCGGCTTCCACATATCCTGGCCCTTGTGGGAGCCGGCTTTGCCGGCGATGCAAGGCGCAGCCTTGCTGAATGAGAACGACTAGAATGACTGTGCAACTGACCCCCGCCACCGACCAGCACCGCACCTTCGCCCGCGACCTCACCCGCCGGGCCATGCTGCCGTATTACCGCGAGTTCGACCTGCTCTGGCAGGAAGAAGCCTTCGACCAGGCCTGGGAGTGGCGCGAGCAGTGGTTGATCAGCGAAGCCCAGCAACCGCTGGGCTACTTCAGCCTCAGCCAGGACCGCCAGGCCCTGTTCATCCGTGAACTGCACCTGCTCGAAGGCTTTCGCGGCCGTGGCGTCGGCAGTTGGGTATTAACGCAACTGGTGGACTGGACCCGCCAACGGCAATTGCCGCTGCTGCGCCTGATGGTGTTCAAGAGCAACCCGGCACGGTTCCTGTACCTGCGCGAGGGTTTTGTCTGTGTCGGCGAAGACGAGTGCTTTTTGCGTATGCAGCGCACGCTCGCCTAGCTCGACCCGCACCACGCAGCCCCGGCGCTGGGTGGCGTCGAGCAGCAGGCCCTGCACCGGCAACAAGTCACCAATCAGCAGGTTCTGCAAAATCGGCTTGCCCTCGAAAGTGTTCGGCCCCAGCACCACCTGCTGCAAGCCCTCGACCCGCACCACCGCCTTGCCGACCTTGCCCAGGGTGTTGCCGCTCAAGGTCAGCGGCCCGGGTAGCGGCGCGGCATTGCGCAGGCTGACGGCGTATTCCGGGCTGTTGCCGATGCGGTTGCCGATCAGGCTGACGGCGCCGACCTCGCTGGCGTCCACGGCGCTGCCCTGGCTGTTGCCGATCAGGTTGTCGCTGATCAACAGCGGCGCGGCAGCCGTCGGCGCCAGGTTGCGCAGCTGGATGCCGTTGCCACGGCTGTCGCCGATCAGGTTGCCGGTCAGCAGCAGGGCGCCCTGTTGCTCGCTGACCTCGATGGCCGCCTTGTGCGCGCCGAGGATCAGGTTGTGCTCGATGCGCCCGCGGGTCTGGCCGCGCAGGCGGATGCCGCTGTTGTTGTCGATGCCGCGCAACTGGTTGTTGCGCAGCGTCACCTGGCTGTCACGCACGTCGATGGCGTACTGCTGGGACTGGCCGAACTGGCTGTTGTCGATCTGCGCCTGGCTGTGTTGCAGCTCCACCGCGCTGGACAGCTCATTGAACTGGCTGTTGCGGATGATCAGCGTGGCCGGGCGGGTCGACGCGGCCTGTTGGCTGCTCAGGGCGGTGGTCAGGCCGCGCGAGAGGTTGGCGTTGTAGCCGAGGCGGTTGAGGGTCGAGCCCAGCACCTGGGTATGGCTGCCGGCCCAGGCCACCACGAACGGCCGCCAGGCGCGGTCGGTACTGCCGGGTTTGTCGCCGGCGACACTCTCCAGGCGTGACTGGTTCAGGCCCAGCCAGCCCTGGTTGATCAGCGCCGTGCCGGAGTAGCTGTACAGGTACAGGCTGGTGCCTTCGAGCAGCAGGCCGCCATCGCTGGCGATCACCAGCGGGTAGCTGAGCAGGTAGCCGTCCTTGTAGCGCTTGATGATCTTTGGGTCGTTGAGGGCGTCGTGCAGTTGCGCCAGGCTGATGCTGCCGCCGCGCACCATTACCGCTTGCGGGTGATGCGCCTGGTAGCCGGCGATGGCGCGGAACAGGCCGTTGTTGACGAACGGCTCGAACGGCCAGCTGCCAGCCTGGGACGAGAACATCGGTTGCAGGCTGACACTGGCGCGACCCGCTGGGCGCGGGCGTTCGTTGACCTGCAACTGCACGGCCTGGCTGACCTGTTGCTGCAACTGCTGCAGGTCGCGCTGGTGTTCGGCGCTGCTCACGGCGCTCAGCGATTGCTGCAACGGCAAGCTCTGGCTGGCAGCCTGGGCCATCGCGCTGAACAGCAACGCGAGGCAGGAAAGGGTAAGCGGGCGGGCAAGCATGGCCATGACGGTTCGTCCTTGATTACGGCAGTTTGGGATAGAACGGCTTGAGCGGGCCGCCGATCTGGCTGTAGTTGTCGACCTCGCCATCCTCGCTGTCATACAGCTGGCGGGCCAGGCGGTTGCCCGGGGCGCGCTGCAGGAAGGGGATCAGCCAGGCCAGTTTGTACGGGGCGACGTCGGTCTGCGACTTGCCCTTGAGCTCGGGCAGGTTGTCGGGGTCGAGGATGCTGCGGGCGGCGAAGTTGGCCAGCAGTTCCAGGGTCTGCTGATCGTCGCTGCTCCACGGCAGGCCGTTGGCCCGCGCCGACTCGGCCAGCAGCACCAGCGGCACCAGGGCGTACTGGCTGTAGGTGGCGGCCAGCTTGCTGCGCGCCACTTCCAGTGGCAGGTAGGCGTAGCTGCCATCGCTGGCTTTCACTGCTTGCTGCAGGCCACGGCGCAGGTTGCCGTCGGCCCACTGGATGAAGTCGTCGCGCTGCACCAGCATGCCGGTCGCCGCCACGGCCCAGGCCGCCCAGTAGTCATGGTTGTTGAACCAGGTAAAGCCCGGCGTACGGCGCGGCTGGTACTCGGCGATGATGCGTTCGCCCAATTGGTTGAACCAGGCCTTCTGGGCCGGCGACAATTGCAGCTTGGCGTCGCTGGCCGCCTGGGTCATCAGCAGGGTCGAGGCCATGGCCGCCACCGCCCATTTGCGTGCAGCCATGCCGGTGCTGCTGGCGTCGGGGTTGAGCAGCGCACCGGCCTGGGCCCAGCGCTCCAGCCACTGGTCCTGGCAGGCCAGGGCCATGTTCGCCTCCTGCGGATTCTTGGCCCGCTGGAAGCGCTTGCTGGCGTAGATCAGGCCGCCGATGAACTGTTTGACCTGCTTGCCGATCTGTTCGCTGTTGGCGTCCGGGCTGCTGCGCAGGGTCGACTTGCTGGCGTCGCGCTGGTCGTACTTGCTTTGCAACTGCAAGCTGCCGGTGTAGGGCGCGGGCACTTCCTTGCTGCAGCTCAGGGTCCGGTAGTCGGCAATCATCGCCGACTGCGCGGTGGCCCGCGGCGGCCAGATCGAGCTGGCCGCCAGGCTGTCGGCCAACTGCAGGCTGGCGCACAGGCCCAGGCCCAGCGCTGTCCAGGTCTTTACAGGCATACACGGGTTTCCACTTGGGTGGCGGCGGTGCCGGGCTTGGTCGGTTCCATGAACACCGACAGCAGGTTGGCGCCGGCAAACGCCTTGGCCCGGCTCAACTCAAGGTAGTACTGGCCGCCGGTGACCACCGCTTCGCGGCGGAACCAGACTTTGTCGCGGGCACCGTTGTCGTAATAGACGATCACGTAGAAATCCTTGACGTTCTTGTCGCTGATACGGATATCGAGAAAGCCCTGGCCGTTGCTGAGGTTCCTGCGCCCTTCACCGGCGTTGCTGAGCAGCTCGATGCGCTCGTTGACCCGCAGCGGCGGGCGCTGCACACGGTTGGCCAAGACCTCGGTGGACACCGGGCAGCCGCCCTTGATCGCCGGGATCAGCTGGCGGTACATCTGCTCGGACTCCAGCTGGTAGTTGGCCGGCAGCTCCCAGATGATCAGCTTCGGCGGCGCCTTGGGTTTGTAGTTTTCCGACAGCAGGTATTCGAGCAGCGAGCCGTCCTGGCCGACGCCGGGCAGGGCGTAGTTGAGGATGTCGACCTCCAGGTACTGCTTGAGGTAGCCGTCGAAGTTGAACTGCTTGCTTTCGTCTTCACGGGCGGCGGCGTTACTGTCGCCGACCAGGATCACCTCCGGGTCCGGCGCGTCGTCGAACAGCGCGTCGGCGCCGTCGGCTTCGGGGATGGTCTGGTAGCCGCGCACGTACTGGAAACCATAGTTGTTGCCGCAGATATAACTCAGCGCCAGGTTCATCGTGCCGTCCTTGGGCACCATGACGCCGGGTTCGGTGCGGTAGCGCTTTTTGCTCAGCTGGGCATAGAACGGCTGGCGCCGTACTTCTTCGGCGACCAGCCGCGCCGTGGCTTCGGCGCCGGCCGGGGTCCAGTGGTGGTCACGACGAAAGAAGAACTCGCCCTTGGGCGGGGTGTGCACCAGTTGCATCAACGGCGGCACCACCGCGCCAGCGGCGCGCAGTTGCTGCAGGTAGCTCTCCAGGTTGCCGCTGGCGCGGGCAAAGTCGAAGCCGTGCAGCTTGTCGGCGTAGAGCTTGTCGCGGTGCATCAGGCCGCGGGTCGGTTGTACCGCCATGGCCACGTGGATGCCCTGCTGGCGAAAGGCGGCCATCAAGCGGGCGAACTCCGGACGCATGGGCGCCGGGATGCCGAAATCGTTGGTCAGGTCGACCGCCGAACGGAACAGCCAGCGGTCCTTGGCCGGGACGATTTCGCGCATCAGCTTCATGCGCCCTTCGGCGTAGTTCTGCGGGTCGCTCAGGCCCGGGCAGACCATGCACTCAAGGCTGGTGCAGTTGGCCTTGCCTGGTTCGGCGGCCATGCCTGGCGCACTGAGCAGCGGGCCCAGCAATGCGACCAGGCCAAGGGGAAGAAAGCGCTTCATGGCCATGCGTCACTCGCTCGGGTCGATGCTGTTGGCCAGGCTCATGCTCTGATAGCCGGCGCCCTTGGGCAGCAGCACGTAGCTGTAGGAGCGGCCTTTTTTCAGGAACAGCTCATCGAACCTGGCCACGTTCTGTTCATCGACGTAGGCGGCAAAGCCGATCTTGATCTCGTTGACCATGCGGCTGCCGGTCTGGTCCTTGCCCAGCGGGTCGACGATCACGTGCTTGCCGTCGACGGTCTTCAGCGCCGCCTGGGCCGGGGTCAGGTTATAGAAGGCGACCTGGGCTTTCTTCGGCTCGTTGACATACTTGTCGGCGATCAGGGTCAGCTTGTTGCCATCGTAGACCACGGTGCTGGCGGCGTTGGCCTTGAGCTGCGGCTCGATGGCGGTGCCGCCAACGGCGATCTTGTGCGCACCGGCCGGGGTGAAGCGGTAGCCGCTGAGCTGGCCGGCGGCGACCCGTTGCGGGGTGATCTTGCCGCTCAGGGTCACGTCGATGTTGGCGCCGGACAGGTTGAGCACGCGGACGAAGGCCGAGTCGGCCGGGGCCACGGCGTCATACAGGTCGGCGTTGCCTTCGGCAGCATGAGCGGCGCTGCTGCCCAGCAGCAGGGCGGAAGTGGCGAGCAGGCGTTGCAGTGCAATGTTCATCAGTCTCTCCTTAGAAATGTTGGGTCTGGCCGGGGCGGCTCAGGGAGCCGAGGCGGTGGGCGAGCAGGGTGCGCAGGGGGAATTCCCAGACCACGGTGTCGATCTCGGGGTTGCTCAACTGGTCGCTGGCGAGGAACTGGCTCATGGCCTCGAACGGCCCGCGGGCTTCCACCGAAACACTGAGCAGGTCGCGGTTGAGCGCCTCCTTGAGGAAGCCGACGAAGTTCCAGTCATCGATCTTGCTGTAGCTGGTCCCCACCAGCATCAGGCTCTGTTGTTCGCTGGCGAACAGGTCGCTGGCGCTTTGCTCGGCCTTGAGGGTTTCGTACAGGGCGATCTGGTTGGGGCCGAACTGCGGCGCCAGTTGCGCGTGGTTGAACTGGATGTAGTTCATCAGGTCGCCCTTGACCGTCTTGTCGGCGACCTTGTGCGACAGGTAGCGCTCGTCGCCGAGCAGTTCCGGGCGCTGGCGTGCCAGCTCGTAGGCGCTCAGGCGCGCGCCTTCCGGGCTCCAGTGAGTGTCGGACTTGAGGAACAGCCCGGGGCCGGCGAGGTTGGCCAGGAACGCCGAACGCAGCGGCGTGACCGCAATGTTCTGCGCCTGCAGGCGCTCGACGAAGCGGTCGTACAGGCTGATCGCCCGCGGGTCGACAGCGCGCTCGGTGTGGGCGGCATACACGTCGACTTTCATTGGCAGCGGCAGCAGGATCAGGCGCTTGTTGTGGGCCTTGAGGCGTTGCTCGATCTCGGCGATCTGCTTGAGCTGGCCGTCGAGGTTGGCCTCAAGATTGTTCGGTACGCGGTATTCCTGGTTGGTGTAGAGCCAGCCGTCCTTGCCCAGCACCACGCCTTTGGTGCCTTCGTCGAACAGCCGGTACTGGGCGTTGGCCCACAGCTGCACCGACGGTTCACGGAGGAAAAAGCGCTTCTCGTAGACCTGCTCGAACTTGCGCAGCAGCTTGCCGTCGACGAACAGGTTCCAGGCGTCGGTCTGGTTGCGGGCAAAACTGAACACTGGCGGCAGCGAGTAGACGAACATGCCCGCCAGCAGGACGCCGAAGGCAATGCCGTTGACCTTGCTGGCCGAATTCATGACCGGGTACATGGCGGTCTCCTAGAACTGAAAGTACAGAAAGGGCGAGAACGAATGCGCCGCCAGGCTGCTCAGCGCCAGGGCGAACCCGGCCCACAGCAGCAGGGCCTTGAGGCCGCCGACATGGCGCATGAAGTACTGCTCCTTGTTGCCGGCGTAAAAACGCACGTTGTTGCTGCCGGCCAGCACCAGCCAGCACAGGGCAATGGCGGCGAACGACATGGCCATCTTCGAGGCGCCGAGCACGTACAGGTCCAGCGAGCCCAGGCCGTTGAGGCCGAACAGCGCCTGGTAGATGTCGATGCTGTGGCGCAGGTCGTTGGTGAAGAACAGCGGCATGCTCAGGATGATCAGCACGAAGGTGCGCAGGTTGCGGCCCAGGTGGTAGGGCGTGGTGACCTTGGTGGCGAGGTTGAACTTGCGCTCGATGACCATGCCGAAACCGAAGAACAGCCCCCAGCAGATAAAGGCGAAACTGGCGCCATGCCACAGGCCCGACAGCAGCATGGTGTAGACCAGCGCCGGCAGCGCTCCGGCGATGCGCTTGCGCACCAGCGGCATGTACACGTAGTCGCGCAGAAAATGCGCCAGGGTCATGTGCCAGCGGGCCCAGAACTCGGTGATGCTCTGCGACACATAGGGTTGGTTGAAGTTTTCCGGAAAACGGAAGCCCATCATCAAGGCCAGGCCCAGGGCCATGTGGCTGTAGCCGGCGAAGTCGAAGTACAGCTGCAGGGTCGAGACCACCAGGCCGAACCAGGCATCGCTCAACTGCAGGGTGCCTTCGCCGATGAACAGCACGTTGATCGGCGCCAGCTGGTCGGCGATCAGCACCTTCATGATGAAGCCGAGCATGAAGCGGCACACGCCCAGGGAGAACAGCTCCAGCGAGTGAGTGCGCTGGCGCAGCTGCGGCGCCAACTGGCTGTAGCGCAGGATCGGCCCGGCCACCAGGTGCGGGAACAGCGCGACGAAGGCGGCGAAGTCGATGAAGTTGTTGGTCGGCGTAGCGTCCTTGCGGTAGATATCGACGATGTAGCTCAGGGCATGGAAGACATAGAAGGAGATGCCCAGCGGCAGGAAAATCGTCTCCAGGGTGAAGGTGTTGATACCCAGCGGCGCGAGCAGGGCGGCCAGCACGTCGGCGCCGAAGTTGGCGTACTTGAAGTAACCCAGGGTCGACAGGTTGCCGATGATGCCGATCCACAGCAGGCGAAAGGCCCAGCGCTTGTCGCCGGCATCCAGGCGTGCCTTGATGCGCAGGCCGAACCAGTAGTTCCAGTAAGTAATGGCCACGAACAGCAGGAGAAAGTCCGGCCGCCACCAGGCATAGAAGATGTAGCTGGCGGCGACGATCACCGTCGAGCGCCACGGCGCCCGGGCGAGGAAGTACACGGCCAGGAACAGCGGCAGGTAGAGGAACAGGAAGACGTTGGAGGCGAAGATCATCTCGGGTTCCGTCCTTAGTAGCTGACCACGACGCCGAAGGTCAGCTGGTAGTCATCACCACTGTCCAGGGCGTTGCCGGCGTTGAGGTAGCTGGCGCTGACCAGGGCGTTGACGTCCAGGTGCTTGCCGTCGATGGCCACCGGAAACATCTTCCAGTAGTAGTTGAGGTCGAGCATCTGCCCGACGTCCTTGCCGCCGCCGTGGGTACCCTGGGCAATGGCGCGGTTGCGCTCGCTGCGCTGGTCGCCTTCGAGGCGGATCGGCAGGGTGCCGTTGGCGTCGCGCAGCTTGAGGTCGGTAACCCGAAAATCCAGGGCGCTGCGCGGCGTCGGGTTGGTTTCCAGGGCGATGCCGTAGTAGCTCAGGTTGCGCAGGTCGAGGCTGACGAAGGAGCTGGCCAGGCGCGTGCTGTAGCTGCCCTGGCGGGTGATGCGATCCGACTGGATGGCATTCAGGCGAAAGCCGTCGTTGTCGTTGCTCGGCTTGTCGGTCAGGCCGCCGCGCAGGGCCACCCGGGGCGTCCACGGCAGGTCGTGGAAGCGTTTGCCGATCTCGCCCAGGGCCGCCCAGCCGCTGGCGTTGTGGCCGCTGCTGGTGACGCCGTTGACGTCGGTGTTGTCGACCTTGCCGTCCAGGCCTGCGAGCTCCAGGTGGTAGTCGCTGAACAGCGGCGTCACGTCGAGGTCGTCAGCCTTGAAGAACAGCCCGTAGCGCATGCCCTTGAAGTCGTAGCGGTCTTCGGCATCGTGGCCGCTGTGGTCGTTCTCGTGCATCAGGCGCACGCCGGCCCAGTTGTGCTCGCTCCAGCGGTAGGCGTATTCGCCCATCAGGTAGGTGGTGCGCTCCTCGCTGTCGGCCAGGCGGTTGACGTCGCTGTTGTAGTTGTAGAACTTCTGCGCCACGGCCACGAAGCCGCGGGAGAAGGTGTCGTTGTAGTTGAAACGCAGCGACTCGATGCTGTCGTCCCACCAGATGCCGTAGTCGTCGAAATAGCGCTGGCGCCCGGCCGACAGCGAGAAGCGCGGGTCGTCGCCGAGCAGGTTGCGTTTCACATACAGCTCGCGCAGTTCGGCGTACCAGCCTTCGGGCTGTTCGCGGTCGAGGTTGTTGGCGTTTTCGTTCTGCACGCTGGCCGACTCGCTGGAGTCGTAGTTCAGCCAGACGCGGCCATAGACCATCCACTTGGCCCAGCGTTTTTCCGGCGAGTACCAGGCGAACGACGGCTCGTAGCGCAAACTGTAGAACATCTCGCGGTTGCGGCCGACTTCGGCGTTCTCCGGGCCGTAGCCGGTCTGCACGGTGAGCTTGTTGAAGAACTCCGAAGTGATCACCGGCTCGCTGCCGTCGGCGACCCGCACCGGTTCGCTGCTGTCGGCCTCGGGGCCGGTGACTTCTTCCAGGGCTTGCGCCGGGTACAGCGGTGCCAGGGTCAGCAGGGCGCCGAACAGGGTGTGGTGGGCTTTCACAGGGTTGCCTCCTTCAACAGATCGTTGCGTGCCGCCAGGGCACGGGCGATGTCATCCTTTTTCAGGGTCTTTTCCAGGCGCTTGACCAGGCTGCGGGCACCGTTCTCGCCCAGCGCCAGGGCCACCTGGGCATAGGTGTAGGCCTTGACCGGGTCATGGCAGATGGCACGGCCGTAAGCGTGCAAGGTGGCCATGCGGTACCAGGCGGCGGTAGAGCCGGCCCGGGCCTGGGCCTGGAAAATCGCCAGGGCCTGGTCCTGGTCGGGCTGGTCGGCCACGCCCTTGCTGTAGTACTCGGCCAGCAGCAGTTCGGCGTCGGGGTAGCGGTTGGCGAGCAGCTCGTCGATCAATGCGCGGGCCTTGTCCGGATCCAGGGTCAGCCAGTTGTTGACCATGTAGAACGAGGCCTGCAGCGCCTTGGCCCGGGTCGCTTCGCGGGCCCGGACCTGGTCGATCAGCGCCTGGGTCTCTTCGGCGTTGTGCTCGGTGGGGTTGGAAATCATGTAGTTGGCCTTGGACACCATCGCCGGCACAAAGCCGCGTTCGACGGCGTTGTCGCGCCAGCGATGGGCTTCGCCGCGGGCCAGGTCCAGGGCATCGCTGCGCTGCTTGTCCGCGGCCAGTTGCGCGGCGTCCGGTTGCACCCGCGCCGGGCCCATGGCGCTGGCCTGGCGCTCGTAGCGGTCGGCTTCCTGCTCGGCGCGCTGCACGCTGTTGATGCTGTCGAGCAACGAGCCGATGCGGTGCACGATCTCCACGGCCAGGGTCGGGCGCAGCGCTTCGAGGCTGCGGGCAAAGGCCGGGAAGGCGCGGTCCTGATCGTCGCCGAGGAAGCGGTAGTAGCGATCGATCGCCCGCACATCCACCCGCACCGCCTGCTGGTACCAGCGCTCGGCGCCGGCGCGGTCACCCTGGCGCTCGGCCAGCACTGCCTGGTACAGCTCGGGGCGGCAGTTGAGCAGGCACGACTGCTGGTACAGCGCCAGCAACTGCGCCGCTTGCTCGGTGGAGACCAGTTGCGGGTACACCAGGAACACCTCCAGGGTGGTGCTGGCATTGCGCGGGTCGAGGGTCGCCGGGTAGCGCGTCAGGGCCTGGGCCATCCACTCGCGCTGACTGTTTTGCAGGCTCGGGGTGCGGTCCAGCAGGCGCGCCAGCGAGGCCAGCGCCGGGACCTGGCCGCGGCCATCGGCAAACGCCTCCTTGTACAGGCCGATGATTTCCGGGCGGCTGGCGCCATCGCTGTTGGCCAGCACATCACCGAGCAACAGCTTGGACGCCAGGTCACCGCGGTCGGCCAGGGCGCGCAGGTCGGCACTGACATTGGCGCCGGGATCTTTGTACAGCGCGTAGCGGATCTGCTCCAGGCTTTGCCCGGCCAGGGCGCTGCTGGCGCAGGCCAGGCCGATGCTGGCCAGCAGCAGGCGGGAGGGCGTCTTCGCATTCATTGCCTATTCCTTCCTTGGTGGGGCTTAGCGCGAAGCCGTGAACGGCAGGCCCAGGTACAGGTCCACCGCCACCGGCTTCTGGTACGCGGCGCGGGGCAGCGGGCTGTCGGGGGCGATGGTCAGGGCCAGGTTCTTGTTGGCTTCATCGACATGGGAGTCGACGACCTTGCCGCTGAAGGTCTCATCCAGGCCGAACACCTTGAGGTCCACCGAGGTCACCCGGCCGATGTCGGCGAGCTTGTCGAACGGCACGTTGGCGGTGACGAACAGGCCTTCATCCCTGGGCAGCAAATGCACCAGTGGCGCCTGCTTGTAGCCGTAGCCGTCCAGTGGCTTGCTCGGGAAGTACACCTCGCAGTCGCATGGGCTGTTGATCACCGTCTCGATGGTGGCGCGCCCGAGCAGGGTCTGCAGGTCGCCGGGCGAGAGGTCGGCCACTGCCTTCATGTCGGCCGGGCTGGTGAAGCTGGTGGCCAGCTGGGTGGAAATGCTCGCCACCGGCGTGCCGGCCTTGACCTCGGTCTGCCCCGGCGCCAGGAGGAACTTCACATAGCCGTTGTCGGGCATGCTGATGACCTGGGCATTGGCCGAAACCTGGGCCTGCACGGCAGGGATGCGGAAGAACAGCAGGTAGCACTTGTAGGCGACAAAGCCCAGCGCGGCGACACCTGCGGCGGCATACAGCAGGGTGCCGAGGGTGGCCTTGAGACGCTCGCCGGAGCTGCGCGCGCTGGCGTACTTGTGCTTGCGTTCCTTGATGTAGTTTTCCCGCTGCATCACGTTGAACAGGCCGTTGATGTCGGCGATCTCGCCCGACAGGTAGGCGCTGATGATGTAGCGCAGGATGTCGCGCTTCTGCGAGTCGAGCTCGACGAACTGGGCGCCGACTTCCTGGCCGCGCTGGGAGACGATCTTGATCTGGCTGTCGATGTTCAGGTCGACCTGGTTCAGGCGCAGCTGGATCGAGGCGTGGTACAGGCTGCCGATCTTCAGCGGCTCGGGGTGGAGCAGGCCGATGCCACCCAGGGAGATGTCCTGCAGGGTGCTGTCGAACGGCGGCTGGCCGGCCGCGCTGAGCTTGACCCGGGCATTGAGTTTGGTGCGCACGTACTGGCGTTCGTCGATGGCTTCGTGGACGACGTTCGCGGGTACTGCGGGTGTGCTTGAACTACTCATGGCAGGCGCCTTTCCTTAACGTTGCGTGAGTTCGAGAAGAACCGAGATGACCCCGAAGAAAATCGCGATGGATGAAAACAGCATCGCCTTGGAAGACCAGCGGTTCAGGGCGGCATCGAAGTTGACGGTGCCGTTGCTTAATGTGGTTTTTTGCCGGGTCCAGCTCTGCTGGTCCATGTGGAACAGGGCGTAGACTTTCATCAGCGAGCCGATGATCTGGTTGTAATAAAGAACGAACGGGTACACCGGGCTGACCGGGTGGCCGGCGAACAGAAACAGCACGGTGACGATGCTGCGCGACAGCAGTACCCAGAACAGGTACACCAGCAGGTACTGGATGCCGAACAAGATGCCGGCGACCACCGAGGCGGTCAGGCCCATCAGGCAGGTCCACATCGACACCCGCTGATCGAGCAGTACGTACAGGGTGAACAGGCCCAGGCGGGCGCGGCCGAGCAGGGCGGTGGCGCGAAAGTTCTGGCGCAGCGAGTTGCCGTACCAGCGGAACATCAGTTGGCGGGTGGCGCGCCAGAAACTGTTGTCTGGCGGATGCTCGACGGTCAGGGTGTTGCTGTCGGGCACGTAGAAGGTGTCCCAGCCGGCGCGCATCAGGCTCAGCCACGACGACTTGTCGTCACCGGTGAGAAACTGAAACCGCCCAAGGCGCCAGTGCTGGAGAAAATCCGCCTCGACGTCGCGGATGAAGTCCGGGTCGGTCATGACACTGGCGCGAAAGAACGACAGCCGCCCGGTCAGGGTCAGCACCCGGTGCGACAAGGCCATCGAGCACATGTTGATGTGCCGCTGGACGAAGCGCATCGAGTGCCACTGGCGCATCAGGTTGCTGCCTTCGACGTCGCAGAACTCGTTGGTGGTCAGGCCGCCGACGTTGGGCAGGTAGGCGAACAGCTTGACCGCGCGCTCGACGCAACCGGGCAGCATCATGGTGTCGCCGTCGACCACGCCGACCACCGAGTCCTGCAGCGGCATCTGCCGCGACAGGGCGCGGAAGGCATGGGCCAGGCCATCACGCTTGCCGGTGCCGCGGGCGCGGACGATCACCAGCTTGATGTCGTCGCGGTCCTTGACCTCGTTGCGCATGATCTCCTTGATGAACTGCTCGTCGCCCTTCTCGACGATCGAGGCGATCACCGTGCACGGCACCTTCAGCCGCTGTACCTCCTGGAACACCGACTGGTAGACCTTGAAGGTGGTGTGGGTGGGGATGCGAAAACTGGTCACCACCATGAACATGTGCGCCGGCAGCGCCGCATCGCCCATGCGCTCGACCGCCTTGCGCATGCGTGGGAACTTCCAGTGCAGGAAGTACATGCCGCGCAGGTAGTGGACGATGGCATTGCCATAGCGCCACATGCCCAGCGCACCGATGATGAAGATGAACTTGTGGTGTGCAGGGTCGAGGTACTGCGGTGCGACCATCTCCGACGCCAGCGCGATCAGGCCGAACAGGCAGGCCCAGGCGCAAAAACGCGCGCCTGCCTGCAGGTAGTCCGGCTGCCCTCGGGGCGGCTGTTGCTGTCGTTCCATGTAGTCGTTGCTCCTGTGTTCGGGCCACGCCCGGCTGAATGACATGCGCACTTTTCGCGCCTGGCCATGACAGGGTCGGCCGGGCAGTTGGCAGGTGTGCAGTCAATCAGGCGGGGTGCCTGGGTGAATCGCCGGGTACTCTCTGGGTGGAGTACTTTCTGGCTGGAGTGCTCTCTGCTGGAGGACGGGGCCTTACCAGCAGATACCCTCACGCTGGGCATCGCTGCCGTGGGCCATGAAACCCACCAGGTCGATGATCTGCTTGTCGCTGCTGGCATCCAGGGCCTGGGCGAAACGGTCATCGTTGTTGCCCAGCACCACCACGTCGGCTTCGCGGATCACCTGCTGCAGGTCGTTGCACAGCAGCGACGAAACGTGCGGGATCTTCGACTCGATGTACTCGCGGTTGGCGCCGAACACCCGGGCATACTCGACGTTGGCGTCGTAGATGGTGAGGTCGTAGCCTTTGCCGATGAGCATTTCCGCCAGCTCCACCAGCGGGCTTTCGCGCAGGTCATCGCTGCCGGCCTTGAAACTCAGGCCCAGCAGGCCGATACGGCGCTTGTCCTGACGGGTGATCAGCTCAAAGGCGTTCTTCACCTGGTTGCGGTTACTGGCCATGATCGAGGCCAGCAGCGGGTGCTCGACGTCCAGCTGGCCGGCACGGTAGGTGAGGGCGCGCACGTCCTTGGGCAGGCACGAGCCACCGAAGGCGAAGCCGGGGCGCAGGTAGTAGCGCGACAGGTTGAGCTTGTAGTCCTGGCAGACCACATCCATCACCTCGCGGCCATCGACGCCGGAAGCCTTGGCAATGTTGCCGATCTCGTTGGCAAAACTGACCTTGGTCGCGTGCCAGACGTTGCAGGTGTACTTGATCATCTCGGCGACTTCGATCGACTTGCGGATCACCGGCGCGTCCAGGCCCTGGTACAGCGACTGCAGCAGGTCGCCCGATTGCGGGTCCAGCTCGCCGATCACGGTCATGGCCGGGAAGTCGTAGTCCTGGATCGCGGTGCTTTCACGCAGGAATTCGGGGTTGACCGCCACGCCGAAGTCGATGCCGGCGCGCTTGCCCGAGCTTTGCTCGAGGATCGGGATGACCACGTTCTTCACCGTGCCGGGCAGCACGGTACTGCGCACCACCACGGTGTGGCGGCTGGCCTTGTCGCGCATGGCGGTGCCGATTTCGCGGCATACCGCTTCCATGTAGACCAGGTCCAGGTCGCCGTTTTTCTTGCTCGGGGTACCGACGCACAGCAGCGACATCTCGGTGGCCAGCACGGCGGCCTGGACATCCGTAGTGCCGCGCAGGCGGCCGTGGCGCACGCCGTCGAGCAGCAACTGTTCAAGGCCCGGCTCGACAATGGGCGACTTGCCCTGGTTGATCATGTCGATCTTGGCCGGCGAAATATCCACGCCCAGCACCTGGTGCCCACGAGCGGACAAACAACCGGCACAGACAGCGCCCACATAACCCAATCCAAAGATACTGATATTCATAGTTCCCTCTCCCAAGGTTCAGCAAAAGCTGACCGAGATAGTCAGTTAAACGGCATAGTCGACGCGGCAGACGCGCAAGAAAAAGCAGCGCGCTAAAAGGAGGCGATGCAGGCGTTTTTCGTTGTCTTATTACATCCTAAGGGAGTTTTTTTAACTTCGGCAAGCTGTCTCTAACTTTGAGTTGGATAAAGTTTAAAATCGCTGCGTTAAAGTTAAAAAGCCGTTATAAATCAACAAGTTAAAGTTTGTTGTTAGTTCGGCGTCAAAAATCCGATATCAACATTTTGCCGTGAAAATGGCGTCAGAAAGCCGTTGCCTCAATGGCTTTTGGCGATTTTCATGGTTTTTTTGACGGGCATTTTGCATGTTCTCTTGAGCTTCTTTATTATCCGTAAGCTGTTGTGTTCCAACGCTAATAGTCGCCAGGTGATGGCACTTTAGCTATTAACGGAAGTTGTTTGCTTATTAGTGCGCTGTGTAAGAACTGCGGGCGAGATCCGTAACCGACTCGGCGGTTGTCCTGACAATCCCGGACAGGTAGAGCGGGCTTCGACTTGTGCAGCGGACCTGATCGCGGCATAGTTCGGGCTTCGTTCGAGGCACGCCATTGAAGGCTGTGTGCTCATCCATCCGGATGCTGGATAAGAGATGTCAGACAGATGAATGGAATCGGTTCGCGTATCAGGGAAGAAAGAGAACGGCTGGGCCTGACCCAGCGCGCCTTTGGCGATATCGGCGGGGTAGAGCCCAACGCCCAGGGCAAATACGAAAGCGGTGAGCGCACCCCCAAGGCCGACTACCTGGCCGCCGTGGCGGCGCGTGGGGTCGATGCGTTGTATGTGTTGAGCGGGGTGCATACCCCGGTTGAGCACAGCAGCCTGAGCGCTGAGGAAGAACAGCTGCTCGGCAGCTTTCGCCTGCTGCAGGCGGCCGACCAGGTTGCCGTCCAGCAATTGCTGGGCAGCCTTGCCGAGCGTGGCCAGCGCCCGCCGGTAAGGGCCGGTGGCTATGAGCGGGGGATGTATGGGCGCCTGTCAGGAAAGTGAAAAAATGACGTCAGGCAAATGACGTGTTCCGTTAGGTCTACGGCTATATTTTTTGCTAAGGTGGCGGGATCCAATTACCGCCGCAGTGCGAGGTGTCTGCTTGATTAGGGTGCTGGTGGTCGATGACCACGATCTGGTGCGTACGGGCATCACGCGCATGCTGGCCGATATCGATGGCTTGCAGGTGGTGGGCGAGGCCGACTCCGGCGAGGCATCGCTGAAGGTCGCGCGCGAGCTCAAGCCCGACGTGGTCCTGATGGATGTGAAAATGCCCGGTATCGGCGGCCTGGAGGCGACGCGCAAACTGCTGCGCAGCCATCCGGACGTGAAAGTGGTGGCGGTGACCGTTTGTGAAGAAGACCCGTTCCCCACCCGCCTGTTGCAGGCCGGCGCCGCCGGTTACCTGACCAAGGGTGCAGGGCTCGATGAAATGGTCCAGGCCATTCGCCTGGTGTTTGCCGGCCAGCGCTATATCAGCCCGCAGATCGCCCAGCAGCTGGCACTCAAGTCGTTCCAGCCGCAAGGCTCGCCGTTCGATGCGTTGTCGGAGCGGGAAATCCAGATCGCGCTGATGATCGTTGGCTGCCAGAAGGTGCAGATCATCTCCGACAAGCTGTGCCTGTCACCGAAAACGGTCAATACTTACCGTTACCGGATCTTCGAAAAACTCTCGGTCACCAGCGACGTCGAGCTGACGCTGCTGGCCGTCCGCCACGGCATGGTTGACGCCAGTCTCTGAGCGCACTCATGACACCTGTGTTCGATTCAAGCGCATTCCTGGCGACCTGCAGCGGTCGCCCGGGCGTCTACCGGATGTTCGACGGTGAGGCCCGGCTGCTGTATGTGGGCAAGGCCAAGAACCTCAAGAAGCGCCTCGCCAGCTATTTTCGCAAGACTGGCCTGGCGCCGAAGACGGCTGCCCTGGTGGCGCGCATCGTCCAGGTCGAGACCACCATCACCGCCAACGAGACCGAGGCGCTGCTGCTCGAGCAGACCCTGATCAAGGAATGGCGCCCGCCGTACAACATCCTGTTGCGCGACGACAAATCCTACCCCTATGTGTTTCTCTCCGATGGCGACTACCCGCGTCTGGGCATCCATCGTGGGGCCAAGAAACAGAAGGGCAAGTATTTCGGGCCGTACCCCAGTGCCGGAGCGATCCGCGAGAGCCTGAGCCTGCTGCAGAAGACCTTCTTCGTCCGCCAGTGCGAAGACAGCTATTACAGCAACCGCACCCGGCCGTGCCTGCAATACCAGATCAAGCGTTGCAAGGCGCCCTGTGTCGGCCTGGTCGAGCCGGAGGAATACGCAGTCGATGTGCGCCACTCGGTGATGTTCCTCGAAGGCCGCAGCCACCAGCTGACCAACGAGCTGAACGCCGAGATGGAGCAGGCGGCCATGGCCCTGGAGTTCGAGAAGGCTGCCGAGCTGCGCGACCAGATCGCCTTGCTGCGCCGGGTCCAGGACCAGCAGAGCATGGAAGGCGGCAGCGGCGATGTCGACGTGGTCGCAGCCTTCGTCAATCCCGGTGGCGCCTGTGTGCACCTGATCAGCGTGCGTGGCGGGCGGGTGCTGGGCAGCAAGAACTTCTTCCCGCAAGTGGGCATCGAGGAGGAGGTGGCCGAGGTCATGGCCGCGTTCCTCTCGCAGTACTACGTGGGCAATGCCGAGCGCGAGCTGCCGGGCGAACTGATCGTCAACGTGGTGCACGAGGATTTCGCCGCGATCAGCGCTGCCATCGAAACCCTGCGCGGCCGTGACCTGACCATCAGCCACCGAGTGCGCGGCACCCGTGCGCGCTGGCAGCAACTGGCGGTGACCAACGCCGAGCAGGCGCTGAGCGCACGCCTGGCCAACCGTCAGCACATGGCTTCACGCTTCGAGGCCCTGGCCCAGGTCCTGGCCCTGGATGAAACCCCGCAACGCCTGGAATGCTACGACATCAGCCATTCCAGCGGCGAAGCCACCGTGGCCTCGTGCGTGGTGTTCGGCCCGGAAGGGCCGCTCAAGTCCGACTACCGGCGCTACAACATCGAAGGCGTGACCCCGGGCGACGACTACGCGGCCATGCACCAGGCCCTGACCCGGCGCTTTGGCCGGCTCAAGGACGGCGAGGGCAAGCTGCCCGACGTGCTGCTGGTGGACGGCGGCAAGGGCCAGCTGAACATGGCCCGTGAGGTGCTGCAGGAACTGGCGGTGCCCGACCTGATCCTGCTCGGGGTGGCCAAGGGCACCACGCGCAAGGCCGGATTCGAAACCCTGTACCTGAATGACGTGGCCCACGAGTTCACCCTCAAGGGCGACTCACCGGCGCTGCACCTGATCCAGCAGATCCGCGACGAAGCCCACCGCTTTGCCATCACCGGCCACCGTGCCCGCCGTGGCAAGACGCGCCGCACCTCGACCCTCGAAGGCGTCGCCGGCGTCGGCCCGAAACGCCGCCGTGACCTGCTCAAGCACTTCGGTGGCCTGCAGGAACTGACCCGCGCCAGCATCGAAGAAATCGCCAAAGCACCGGGAATCAGTAAAAAGCTTGCCGAGTCGATTTATGCCAACCTGCATAGCGAGTAGAATGCCTGCTCACTTTGCAGCCAGTTGTGCCGATGAATATTCCAAATCTGCTTACCGTTCTTCGCGTCCTGCTCATTCCGATCTTCATTTTGCTGTTCTATGTTCCGTATCACTGGAGCTATATCGCAGCGAGCAGTGTCTTCGCCATCGCCGCGGCCACTGACTGGCTGGACGGTTACCTGGCCCGTCGCCTGCAGCAGAGCACGCCGTTCGGCGCCTTCCTCGACCCGGTAGCCGACAAGCTGATGGTCGCCGTGGCCCTGGTATTGCTGGTGCAAGTGCACGCCAACTTCTGGCTGACCCTGCCGGCGGCGGTGATCATCGGCCGCGAGATCGTGGTCTCGGCCCTGCGCGAGTGGATGGCCGAGCTGGGGGCGAGGGCGCACGTCGCGGTGTCGAACCTGGGCAAGTGGAAGACCGCGGCGCAGATGCTCGCCCTGGTGATTTTGCTGGCCAACCCGCCGGTGCTGACGTTCTGGGTGATTTTGGGCTACGCCTTGCTGATGATCTCGGCCGGCCTGACCCTGTGGTCGATGGTGCACTACCTGCGCGCCGCCTGGCCGCACCTGCGCGAAGGCTCGGAGCAGAAATAAAGCTTTTTTGAATCAAGGGCTTGACGAGATTTATTGAATCGTTACAATAGCCCCCATCACGACGCGGGAATAGCTCAGTTGGTAGAGCACGACCTTGCCAAGGTCGGGGTCGCGAGTTCGAGTCTCGTTTCCCGCTCCAAATATGGCGCTTCAGCATTCAGCAGAGTGCTGTAGTGATAGAAAAAAGGCCCTTAGGGGCCTTTTTTCGTTTCTGCGCAAAAGCGCTGACATCCAGTGCAGGCCAGTACGTTCAAGTCTCGTTGTTTCAGTTGCATTTCCCTGGCATGGGTACTCATTGCTGGCCACGGTTACGTCGCCCCTTCGGGACGCCACGGCCCAGTGACACCCCGTTGGTTGTCGCCCCATCCGTACTGCAGGCGTACGCTAATGATCGTGTGAACTGACGCCGGGCACGCCGAAACACGTTGGCTTACTCCGCTCGGCATCCAGAGGCGAACGGCCATGCTGGTAGGTTTACTTGTTAATTAACAAGTAGCCCTCGGTCCACCGGATGTCCATGTTTTCAATTTTCTTTAGTGCTGTAATTTGTCCATCTTTCAAGTTGAGGTGGTCGTAGAGGATGTTATAAGCAAATACCCCGTTTGCACATTTGTTTTCTGGCTGGTATTTATCTTTTGAGCTGTCATTCTTGATGGCGTCTTCAATGTGTTTGTAATGCTCGCAGTTGTGCGTAATTCCATGTTTCAATGTCTGTCGGGTTGGCGTGTCATTGTTGAAAAAGCTGAGTGTGTAGTAAAGTGAGCTCAAGCCGATGAAGTGGGTGTGGCTGAAATCGTTTGAGTTGACAACGCGTTCGAATTTCTGGATTTCAGATTTGCCATCAGTCGCTATGGCTTTGTCGTACGCACTGTCGCACGCGCTGAAGTTAAATGAACCTGGCTTTGATGAGCCCTCGGGGTAGCAAGTCTGATCTTGCTGTTGCACCCTGTCCATAGCAAACCTGGCCGCATCAGCACCCAGGCCAAGCAGGCTTTCACTCACAATACGATAGGTTTTTTTATTCCATTGTACCGTATGGGTGCTATCCGCCTGCGGATCGTTGCTGGCAAAAGTAATCTGGCTTGAGGCTCCACCCATCTCAATTATCCCTAGCGTCTTGTCAGACCCTGTAAGTCCTATTAAGTAATTAAGGTGTACCCAAGCGAATGCCCCTTCTTCCCATCCTTCAGTCGTACGCACCTGACCTGTCATTAATCCCTTGCCATGGATTGCCTCGTTGACAGACTGATAAATAGATAGTTGCTGAGATGGAGACAACTCGCGCATGCCTGCTGTTCCGAGAACGCTCACGAGGACATTGTTTTTTTCCAGGGTATATCCTTTGTCATCGGCGAGCTTAATCAATGCGTCAAGCAAAGGGCTTATGAGTTGGGTGTCTGCATTTTCAGGAAAATGCACATGGCTAGCCAATGGGTTTTTAGTGCTGTATTCCACAATGGGAGTAATAGTGTCAGAGGATAATTTATAAAGAATCCCGCGTGTCTTGCTGCTTCCGGCGTCAACGACAATTTGCCATGTCTCTGAACGCGCTTCTGCGTTAATGTTTTCTACCATCGTGCCGAAAACGCACAGTGCTAGAATAATGTTTTTCAGGGTGCTAGCGCGGTAGGGCAAAGACAAGGCAAGTGCTCCATGGATAGTGGGAGTGAAAAAATACAATTCATGGCTTCAGAGGTGATTGTAATTATTACTCTCTATGCTAAGCGTTACTGACGACCTGAGGTTAAGCCAGCATTGGGATGGGCCTTTGCATTGTTGATCTATAGTGTCGGCAAATCTACTGGCAAAAATGATAGGTATCGATGATGTGTTGTGTGGTGATAGGGTCATGTATTCAGCATGGGAGTCTCCCCTGTTTTTGGTGAAATACACGACGGGTTCGCTCTGAACAACTGAATGCACTGGTTCGCCAAGGGGGCAGAACCAGGTCTGTACTATCAGCAACTGCACCTGTTGCAGGCAGCGCGACTCACGCTTTCATGCCGACAGAGAACTATCAATTTTGTCAGTAGACAGCTGCTGCTTCGCGTAAGTAGTGTCTATGCCAATGTCGTTGGATCGGAAAATGTGAGCAGGTATGGCTGCGGGTTAACGGGTTGGACGTTTGTTACATTGGGGGCATCAATGGGCGACGATGAAATCAGAGGCTTATACGAACGTCTCAGCCAGAACCGTTCTGGCGTTCCTTCATTTGACGGGGTGCTGGAGGAACTGAAGCAATTTGGATTTCCTTTGCAGGAGATGGATGAAGGTGGCGTAAGGGAGATTCTGTTAAATGCTCTGCAGGCTGCTAGGCGGGTATGCCGCTGTCTTGACTATCAGGAGTAGGTACGGGCGGATAGCAACGTCCAATGGCGTTGGCTCATGAACATATCATCAGGCAGATAGCGTTTACTGGTGCGCTGTCTGGTTCTGAACTTTTGAGCGATGAGGTGAGTAGCGCATGAACAATTTGAACTTGGCTCGCCTGAATCTGTATCGCACTCGTGAGCGCATCCAAATTGAGCTTGAGGTCGGCGAAACGGTGGAAGGGCTGCTCAAGTCGATCGACTGGAAGCACAAGACGATCAGGATCCATCGTCCCAAGCCTGGCGTAGATTGGGTACTCCAGTTCTCTGACGTTCAAACAATAGCGCCGCATTCTTGCGAAGCGACAGAATTGGACGAAGATTATTGGGGGCTTTCCTGTTTGTAGCCTTTGCCAGGCGCAAGCGGCGGTTAATGCCTACTGATGATCTGAGCATCCGTATCTACCGCGATACGGTCCATCTTTCTCTGAATGTCCTTCACGATTTCACCGATCTTGTTCGCTTCCTGCGCGTGTCTTTTGGCTGCCAACAGGGTAAGAGGTGCGACGGGGTGAAATCTGAAGGGGCGAGGGCGTGGGACATCGTGGCTTTGCTTAATGCTTTCAGCCAAGGCTCTGGCGCGTCACTCAACGACATGACACTGGCAAGGCTGGCCGGTCGCCTGGACATATTTTCTTGCGAATTAGGTGCTTGGTAACCTGAAAATCCAGTCGGGCCAAGGCAGCGGTCGATCAACCAATTCAGCGATTCCCGGGATGTCCTTGGCAGAGTGATTAAGCAACTGCTCAATAGCCCGAGCCTGTTGGACATCGAGCTGAAAGCGACGCTGGTCAAGCCTCCCCGGAAGGGGGGGCGAGGATTTGCTCCAGCGTGCGTTGCAGGACGCGCCGGGGCGGGCACTCGGCATCAGCAGGGACCGAAGCTAGGCAGGAACAGAACAAGCCTCGTCATGTGCCGCGCGCGGATTGAGCCGTACCCGCAGGGTTAGGCGACTGTCATTTTTGTCAGTATCGGCAAATCGTTGAGCGCCGTATCGTTCCGGGTGTCACGGCAGTTCAGGGTGGTTCCGGAGCTGGGACACTTGGAGATGAGTCTCGATGGACTTGATTGCTTTGCCCGCCAGCACGAAGGTTCGAGTGACTGTCGGTGTTGACCCGATGGTCGAGAGGATGGCGGTCCAGCGTCCCTATTTTGCATTCGACACCCTCTACCAGACGGCAGACGCTGATTGGGACATCTGGGGAAATTTCAAACCTGAGCAGCCCCTCGGTGCTGAGGCGGGACCTCTAACCCTGTCCGAATGCATTCGTCACCTGTCCACGCTCGGCGCTTGCGCGGCAGCCCTGGTCCAACATCCGGATGAGCGTATCCATTATTTGGCTGATCATGCGATCTGGACGATGCACAGGGCTGGGCTGAATACAGATCGAGCCATGCTGTTTGCTGCACGTGCACGGGTGTCAGCACGCTCCGGTAAGCGCGTAGAGGCAAACGCCGAACTGCTCACGGCGGGTGGGGTCAGTGCCGATCTCACCGTCAGCTACCAAGCTTTACCTGCGCAAGTCTTCGATCTCGCATTTGCCGACCATGGCAATGCCGGTTGTTCTCCAGCAACGCGTTCGCCATACCGGCGAATGTTTCCATTGCTCGTGCTTTCGCTCAAGCGTCATGCGATCACTGCATGCAGCGTGGATTACTCGGCAGAACGTTGTGCCGGCCATTTTCCGGACCACCCGATGTGGCCTATGTCAGCCGTCCTGTCCGGGCTATGCGAAGTGATGTCGCAGTTGTTGGCCCATGAGTTCCAACGTTCCGTGGAATACACGGTGATGCATGCCGAGATGCGCGCATTACGCCTGGTGGCGGCCTCAGAGCAGTTGCTGTTCAGTGCCACGCTGATGTCCGTGTCGCTTGAAGGACGGGTGTACAGCATGAGCTGTAGCGCCACTCACGGCAGAGCGGTTGTTGTCATGTTGGATGCGGTGGTGGTGATTCGTCGGGATTGAGTTCGCCGGGCGGCGCTAGCAGCACAGAAAGCGGAGGTCGGCAGCCATTATCCAGCAGCTGGAAGCTCCTGCACCAGCAGCTCCATTCTGTACCGCGCGCGGATCGCGATGGACGTTGATGGACAACCATTGATTTTTATGGAATCGAGCACCCCGACAAAACCTTCATCGGCAAGGTCGAGAAAGGCTTTGACTGGATGGGGTTTGTTTTTACGGCTGAGGGGTGCGCCGCCGTGGCACCGCGCGCATTCACCCAGCATGCCCTGAAACTCCGCCGGCTTTACGAGAGCGCGCGACACCCAGATCTCGCCAGAGGGAAGTGTCGCATGGCGGAATATCGCGCACGGTGGGCCGCCTGGGTAAAGTCAGGCGCTCCGTGCGACACGCGAGTTGCGGGATTGGTTACGGCTGCGCGAGATGGTGAGCCGAATACTTGGCACCAGGCACGGCACGCTTCCCTCCTACTGATTCGTATTCACGTTCGTGGGAGTTGCGTTCGCCTTTATAATCTCTGGAGTCGTTGACCCCGCTTGCGCCGGGTCGTTCACCTCAGTGACGGTGACCACGATAGTATCGAATCCCTCGTCCCCATACTGGCGTTCTTTCTCCAGCCAATCGCAGATTGCCTTGCGGATATCCGCCGCCATCGTAGGTACTTGCTTCAATCTGTTCTCGCATTGTACTTTATACTCCGCCTCGTCCAGATCCGTCTTCCTGGAATAAATGCCGTATTTCCAGCCCGCAATGCTCTGCACTAATTTTTCTGTAACATTCCAGTCAATGTAGGGTGGCAGCCCTTTTATCGTAATAGTCAGCATCTTGTCACCTTTGCAGGTTAATGAATGTTCCCGTGTATCAGTACAGTTCACAGTGAACTCATCCAGAACTTACTGGCCACTGTCAGAAATACTAGTTTTCTAGAACATTACGAAATATGAAATCGCCATGAAAATTCCAATCCCTCTCGGGTGCTACGTCGCCACGAGGAGAAATGGTTTTATCGCGGCAGATGGCAGAGCGCGGTGTATCTGGAATCGACGGGGTACTGTGGCGATAATGCCTGGAAGGCGATGAAGCGTTTGCGCAAACAAGGGCAACCGCTCAATGAACTGCAGACGAAGCGTTTTCAGCAGACTGTTCGGGAGGTGTCCGAGGCAGTAAATGCCACGGGCAAAGCGAAGAAGGTGACGGTGTCCTATTTCTTCAAGTCAGACAGCGGTACGCCTCAGGTGACGATGATCAAAGGTTCAGGCGAGCTGGAGATCCGGGCGCCGATTGAGCTTCCGCTCCTGGACGCTCAAAAGCTGGTTGGGATGTGCGGGTCAAGGCCCTGTAGTTGATTGCACTTTTCGATCGCCTGGCTTCGCCAAACCCTCCACGCAGTCTCCCAGCCTGACTCATGCGTCGCGGCAGGGATGATCACCCGTTGATTGCAGTCGCTCGACCGCAGATTGCCGCGAAAGCTGCTTGCGATGTCACCAGGAATCACCGCGTCGCGACCACCCAGCAGATGGCGCTGGGGCAATGATTTCAGGCGGTCCCGATAGACCATCGGGTCCAGCGAACCGTTCAGGGGCGACAAGCCTTTGAGCTGTACCCATAAGCCTGGATCAAGATTGCCGGCGATGGTCTGGATCTGCGTGACATCGTCCCGTTGCCCGGCCAGCAGCACCGCCAACGCCGCGCCACCTGAATACCCCACCAACTCGAACTCGCGATTGCCAACGCGCTGCTTGAGCCGGTCCAGCGCCTGGCTGAGACTGCTGACCACTTCCTGGGAGAAGCGTCGATCAGTCCACAGCGCAGAGCTACAGCCTGCTGCGGTGACGAACTGGCAAGGCCGTGCGAGGTAGGCATTCGGGGTCGGATCCTCAAGCGCCAGTCGCGCCACCAGCAGGTTGCGCGGGCTTGGGTCGAGGCTCGGCTGGCTGGCCGTGGCCCAGGCATGGCCGTCGCCTTCCAGGTACACCCGCAGACGCTCGGTTGCACGCTGGTCAGGTGGTGCCAGCATGGCGAGCGGGAACGGCTGCCCCGGCACAACCTCCAGGTGTCGACCGTGCTGTTCAGCCAGTTGTTGCAGCGCTTGATAGGGGGATTGGCAGGCACAGAGAAGGGCGCTGGCCAGCAGCGCCCCCACGGTTCGCCAGACGCCGGCCCACGGGCGTGGGCCGGCAAGCGGTTTGCTCATCAGAAGTCGTAACGGACTTTCGCCGAGAACACGTCGGCATCGAAGCCGGACTTGCCGATGTAGTCGTAGTTGACGCCCAGGGTCACCGCGCCCAGCTTGTAGTCGGCACCCACGCCGGCTTCGTAGCTGTCACGCGCCGCCTTGGCACCGCTGGTCACGAACGGCGTGCTGCCGAGCAGGAAGGTCGAGGTGCTCTTGGCTTCATCGGCGGCGAAGTCGTGATACGCCATCAGCTTGGCTTGCGGCTCCAGGGTACCGGCGCCCAGGGCCATGCTGCCGGCCACGCGTAGGCCTGCACCCAGTTCGATGGCTTCGTAACGCTGGTCTTCAACTTTCAGCGCTGCCGAAGAGCCTTTTTCACGGTAGCCGTCGATGTTCACCAGGCTGTAGCGGGCCGCCAGGCGCGGCTCGACCAGTACCTGCGGGTTGATGTGGTAGGTGTAGCCACCGATCAGGTTCAGGCCCAGCAGGTCGCTGTCATAGTCGGCCTTGGCTTGCGTGCCGGCAATGCTGCGCTTGCTCTGGTTGTCGTTGAAGCCGTAGGTCAGGCTGGCATCGACGAAGTAGTTGCCGTGCTCGAACCCGCCGTAGAGGGTAAAGGCATGGCTGTCGACTTCGGTCTGGTTGCCGCTTTTGCCGTTCACGTCGGTGTTGATGAAGCTGTACGCCAGGCCCAGGGTCAGGTTGTCGTTGAGCTTGCCATCGGCACCCACGGCGATACCGCGGCTGTAGGCGTTATAACCGGCAACGCCGTCACGCAGGTCCTGGCTGGCGTCGCTGTACAGCGACTGCACCCAGACACCGGCTTCCTTGAAGCCCTCGCCCGAGGAGGCGCCGCGCAGCGAACTGGTGCGGCTGCCGGTGACGTTGCTCACCAGGTTCTGGCTGGTGGTGGCGGCCTGGGTGGCGCCGCCATTGGTTTCCGGGGTCAGTTCCGAGGCCAGCTTGGCGACCTGGGCTTCGTCGGCGTTGAGCAGGGCCTGCTTGAACGGGTCGTTACTGGCCAGCTTGCCGATCATGCCGTCGGCGGTCAGGCTGCCCAGGGCTTTCTGGCTGTTGGCCGAACCACCCTGGTTGGTGATGATCTGCTCGACTTCTTCCTTGCCCTTGCCAGTGACCACGGCCACCACCTGATTGTTGTCGACGGTGAAGCTGTCGACCTTGAGCAGCGCCGAGCTGCTGACCAGGTTGAGTTTGCCGTTCGGGTCGACGCTTTCGCCGTCGGCACCCAGCAGTTCGATATGGCCGGCTTCGATCAGTTTGTAGGTGCTGCCGTTGGCATTGAAGTCTTCGCCTTTGGCCGCCAGCTGCACTTGGGCGCCCTGGCCGAACTGGGTGGTGCCGCTGACCTTGAGCACAGCCGTGTTGGCGTCGGTGGCGCTGCTCAGGTTCAGGCCCAGGGCCGAATTGCCGGCGACGTACAGGTTGCCGTCGATGCTGGTGTGCGGGGCTTCGAAGGTCAGGGTGGTTTTCAGGTTGTCGCTGACGCTGCCGACATCGATCCAGCCGCCGTCCTTCATACGAATGTTGGCGCCGTCAGCGCGGCTGTCGGTACCGGTGAACGAGGTGTCGCCTTCGATTTCGATGTTGCTCAGGTCGATCAGGTTACCGACGATCACGCTGCCTTTGCGCAGGATCAGCTCGACCGGGCGGTTGCTTTCCGAGGCGTCGATGGCCTCGTCGGCAGAAATGATCGAACCGCTGTTGAAGATGTTGAAATCGCCTTCTTCTTTGTACCAGGGCTGGGCGCCCGGGCTGTCGAAGTCGCTGAAGCCGATGGCGATGGCGGCGTCTTCGGCACGGATGGTGCCGGTGTTGACCAGGTGGTTGTTCATACCGGTGAAGCTGGCGCCGTCGATGCGGATGCCCTCGGCATCGTCGCCGCTGGCAATGATGGTGCCGTGGTTCTCGATGCCGGCCAGGTCGACCATGTCGGTGTACGCGCCCGAGCCGCTGGTGGTGGCGTCGATGGCGGTGGCGCCTGCGCCGGTGACTTCGATCAGGCCGCGGTTGATGACCTTGCCGACGATCTCGCCGCCTTCAAGGTTGATGCCTTTGGCATCTTCACCCTTGGCGATGATCTTGCCGCCGGCGGCATTGAGCAGGTCGCCCTTGATCACCGAAGAGCCGGAGAAATCCACGGCGCGGGCGACATCGCGGCCGCCGTCGTCGTTCAGTGGCGCACCTTCTGCGTAGAGCAGGCCTTCGTTGATGACGCTGCCGCCAATCTTCGCCGGGTCGATCATCAGCGCGTTGGCGCCACCGCCGATGGCGGAAATGCTGCCCTTGTTGATCACGTCGCCGCCAACGCTGTTGGCGACCCACGGCTGCGTGCCTTCCCACACGTCCATGTCGACGCCGCCGGCGAAGTTGCCGGTGCTGTTGATGGTGGCGTTGAGAATCAGGTCTTTCTCGATGCTCGAGCCATTGAGCTCGATGGCATCTTCGTCGCTGCCGCCGGTATAGGCGCCGTTGATCTCGAGATTGCCGCTGTAGCGCTGGTGCTCGCTTTTAAAACCGGCGTTGGTCAGCTGGACAGTTTCAGCGAGGGCGGGCAAGGCAGTGGCGGTTACGGCCAGGGCGAGCAGGGTCTTGCGGAACATCACGGGGTTCACGGTTCATTCCTTTAACGGTGTTTTGTGTGCTTCGCTTGCGTGCGGGCTGGACCTTGCAGCGACAAAAAAGGCGGGGCCACGCAGAAGGGCGCGGCGATGGTAAATGAGTTGACATCAAAATGATATCACTGGCGTGTGCAACCGCTATTTGACCCGAAACGGTTGAGCCGCCATGAACGCCACCGGCAGCAGCGGCGCGGCGAGGATCATCAGCACGCCGTCAGCAGTGACGGTGACCGGCGTCAGCAGTACCTGAGTGACCTTGCTCTTTTTTCGGTAGGCCGAAACCTGAAGGGGATAGGTGCTGTTCAGCGTACTGCCCTGAAGGGCGCTGATGTCCTTGCTGGACTTGAAGCGGCTGCCTTGAATTTTGTAGCGATGCAGCAGGGCGTCCTGTTGCGCCGATGCCACGAAGCCCAGCGCTTTTGCCTCGTTGACCTCGCCTGCTGCAAGTTGCCCCAGCCCGGGGATCTTCAGTTCGAATTCGCCGTCCAGGGTTTCATACATGCTGACGTGGACCGGCAGAAACTCGGCCTGCATCTTGGCATGCAGCCCTGAGCGAATCGCCTGCAATAGCTCGGGTTCGACCAGGATGAAGTAGTGGTACTTTTTGCCCAGCACCACAAAGCTCTTCTGGTCAGCCGTCACATAGAGCTGGCCTACCTGCTCTGTATAGACTTCGTCGCTGGCCCGCGGCTCATACAGCTCGCTGGTCAGGCAGCCACTGATGCTGGCGAGGGTCAGTGCAGACACTGCCAGCAGTGTGGCCCTGAGCAATCTTGGCCGGGGCGAGGTCTTTTGCATGTTTGATCCAATCCATGGAGGGGCGGTGGTGGATCATAACCTGCAAGTGGTGTGATAGCGCTGAAGAAGCGGCGTAAGCCGATCAACCCGGCGAGCCCGCTACAACAGCGGGCCCGCCGGACGTGTCAGAGCTTGGGCAGTTGTCCCACACGCCCCATCATTTCCGTTACGACCTGCAGGTCCAGAAGGAACTGCTCCACCGTCTTGAACTCGTTGTCGTTATGCCCGGTGTACTTGACGTCGGGCATGGCCAGGCCGAACTGCACGCCGTTGGGCAGTTCATGCACCGAGGTGGCGCCGGCGGAGGTGCCGAACTCCTGCTTCATCCCCAGGTTTTCGCTGGCGACTGCGAGCAGCGCCTTGACCCATTCACCCTCGGGGTTGCGGTACATCGGCTCGGCGATCGAGTAGTCGAAGGTCGGTGTGATGCGGCTCTGCTTGCTCCACGCGTCCAGCTTGCCGGCGATTTCGCTTTTCAGGGCTTCCGGGCTTTTGCCCTTAGGCACACGCAGGTTGACGGCCAGTTTCAAGGCCTTGTCGTCCAGGCCGACGTAGGTCAGCGAGGTGGTCAGCGGGCCCATGAACTTGTCCGAGAAACCGACACCCAGTTTGCCGCCCAGGTAGTCCAGGCCCCAGTTGTCGGCGGCGTAGCGGGCGGCGTCGGTGATGTGGTTGTGCTTGAGCGCGACCTTGCCGTCGAGGCTGTTGATGAAGTCGAGCATTCGCGCCACCGGGTTGACCCCGGACTCAGGTTCAGAGGAGTGCGCCGAGACGCCGGTGACGGTCAGTTTGACGTCCTTGCCATCGACCTTGGCGCTGACCTCGAAGTTGCCGCCATTGGCCTTGGCATACTCAGCGCCGGCTTTTTGCAGGGTGGCAGCCAGCTCGGCGGGCTTGTCGGTCACCAGGGTCGCCACCGAGGTCGAAGGGATCTGGTTGGTGGCCAGGCCGCCGGTCAGGGTGGTGATTTCAGCGCCTTGGCCATCGCCTGCGCGCCGGGCAAAGCTGGCCATGACCGTGCCGTAGCCTTTCTCGGCAATCACCACCGGGTAGCCACCGTCCAGTGCCAGGTTGTAATTAGGCGTCGGGTTGCGCTCGAAGTAGTAGGGGATGGCGTCGCCGGTGGTCTCTTCGGTGGTGTCGACCAGCAGCTTGAAGTTGCGTGCCAGCGGCAGCTTCTCTTCCTTGATGATTTTCATGGCGTACATCGCCACGACGATACCGTTCTTGTCGTCTTCGGTGCCGCGACCGTACATGCGATCGCCAACCAGGGTGACCTTGAACGGGTCGAGACGGGTGCCGTCCTTGAGTACCCAGTTCTCCGGCGTCACCGGCACCACGTCGGCGTGGGCGTGAATACCGACCACTTCATCGCCTTGGCCTTCCAGGGAAATTTCATAGACACGGTTGTCGATGTTGCGAAAGTTCAGGTTGAAGGCCTGGGCCAGGCTCTTGATCTTCTCGGCGATCTTGATGAATTCGGGGTTGTCGTGCTGATCGACGCCGTCGACGCGGAAGGTCGGAATAGCCACCAGTTCACGTAGGGTCTGGGTGGCCGCATCGCCGTACTTCAGCCGGGCATAGATCCCCAGCAGGCGATGGATTTCGTTCTGCTGTTCAGCCGTCAGCTGCTTGTTGGTCAGGAAGGCGGCGATGCTCTGGTCGAGCTTGTCGGCCTTGCCGAGTTCGCTTTTCGCCACACTGGCCAGGAACTGGCGGAAATCCTTGACCGAAGCGTCGCTGAAGCTCTTGAGAATGGCCGCGCTCTGCTGTGGGGTGATGTTGGCATAGGCAGGCGAGGTGATCGATGCCAGGCCAGCGAGCATCAGGGTGGCCGCAGCCAGTTTTTTCAGGGCGAAGTTCATTGCGGGGGGCATTCCTTTGCAGGCAAATGATGAGAAAGGATGGGTGCAACAAAACATTTCCAAGCTACCACTTAGAGGGGCTGGTACGGGAGTACCTGAAGTGGGATGTGTCGCACAGAACTGCAAAAGCGGCGCAGAAACGAAAAAGCCCCGGGAGAGGCTGGCTTGCAGTTTTCAGCTACGGGGGCACGGAGCGAAATCGAAGCAGGCTTCCAGTGCGCAAATGTCGTCCGGGCGGGGCAGGCTGATCCGGTGAGTCAACGACAAGGTCATGGCATCGGTATCGATATGCAGGGTGTCGGTGAATAGCGGCAGCGGCAGCAACTCGCCACTGTGCAGGCGCATCAGCACAAAGGGCCGGTGCTCGGGCAGTTCCACGCAGAGTTGGCCGTTGTGGCTGAGTGCAGGCGGGGTAAGGTTGAACAGTTCGATGCGAAGGTTCGCGGGCAGAAAGGCGATTTGCTGGTCGACGGGGGCAGCGTTCCAGTAGGCAAAGTCGAAGTCGGCGGGTAACCCCGGCCAGGGTTTTTTCTGCCAGGCTTTGTCGTAGGTGCCGGCCAGGGCCAGGCGAGGCGCCCAGGCCCGGCCCACCACCCCAAACCCTGCCGGGCAGTAGCCGTAGGTGGCGGACAGCTGGGCCATGTCGGCGGCGCTGATGTCGCCGTCCGGATGGTGGGTGACGTGCAGGTGGGTGACCGGCCTGTCGAGCGCCTCGATTTGCGGGGCCGCCAGGCGCTGGAGTGGCGCGTCCATGGACCAGGCGTGTTTCTCATGGCGTTTTTCGATCCAGCCCCGGCCCAATGGATTGCTGTAGCAGACCTGATGGAGCAGGTACGGCTCGGCGCAATTGTCCGGATAGTCGGGGTTGGGCAGCACACTGCTGCCGCCGAAGGCGTACTCCCAGCGCAAGGGCACGCGGATGGCCGGCTCGGCAGCAGACAAGCGCCAGCCGCTGAACAGACCATGCTCAAAGTGTCGAGGGCCGCTGAAGCGCAGGTGCTTGTCGAGCAGAATGCCCCGCGCCTCATGGTGTTCTGCTTCGTGTTGTGCGGTGCATGGCTGTTCGCTCAATGGAGCGCTCAGGCGGATGCCAGCAGTCCAGGACGTTGTCGGTTCGCCGCCGGGGGCGTGGGCATGGCCGTTGATGATCACATCGCAGCGGGGTTTGAACGGCGCCAGGTCGCTTTCTTCGTAGACGCTGCTCTGGCCCTGTTCACCGAAGTAACGATCGGCTGCGCACAGCAGGATCGGCTCGTCAGCCATCACTTCGGCACTGCAGTGCCCTGGCTGGCCCGGGATGGGCTGCAGACGATAGCCAACCTTCATCACCACGACGGGGTAATCATTGCCCCGGGTATCGAGCGCACTGAAACATAACGCGGCAAAGGGCGTCAGGTTGCGAAATTCCATAGTGGGTCCTTCAATTGATGTCGACGTCCTTGCCGTTAATGTGCATAGCGCCCTGGGGCTGGAGCTGCACGGGAAGCCCCAGGGGGAAATCTAGGCGGGTGTGGCTTGAGGCCTCAAGAGAGGAGAGGTAATTCAGACGGGTCCTACGGCTTCCTACGCGCTTGACTGTCAGATGCGCCGGAGCTGATTCCGTTTTTCGCTGAGTAGGGGTTGGAATGTGTACCGGTCGTGGAGGCGGCTTCAAGGTGCCGTCCGTGATTCGAGATCCAGATCTTCTGGCCATTTCACTTTGGGTGCCTTTTCAACAACCGCGGCCACCTGGCGGTGCAACTGAGCATCGAGCCCCTGGCCTTGAGCAGCCTGCTGAGCATCGATGGCCAGTTGGTGCCTTACCGGCATGGCGCGCCACAGCGCACCGGCTTGGTCTGGCCCAATGACCTGAGCAGTGCCAGCGCCAGCCAGCTGACGCTGGTGCACAGCAGCGGCAACACCGCCAGCCTCAGTTATCGTGGGCCCTGGTCGCTGTTTCGCCTGCTCAGCCGCGCCCAGCTCAACGGCCGGACCGACACCAGCGTCGACCTGACCTTTGCCGTGGCTGATGGCCTGATGCGCTACCGCGTCGGTGTGCACAAGGCCAACAACCCGGTCACCCAGCGCAGTTTTGAAGGGTTTGCCTTGCCCAGGACGTTGCTGGAAGCACGTCGCGGCCCGCCCATCGATGACGAGTCATAGGTGCGCACCTGCCTGGAGTGGGTGGGAGCGGGCTTGAACTGGTCAACAGATTTTGGACACCGGTTTAGGTTCATGCCGCAACCTTGAGCTTTTTCTCCATGGCTACCGGGGTTTCATAGCCGTTGTAGCTGTGGAGACGCTTAAGGTTGTAACGCATCAGATAAGCCTGGATGTCTAACTGTGCTTGCGCTTCGGTTTCGTAACCTTCTGCTGGCATCCACTCAGACTTCAATGCACCGAAGAAGCGCTCCATGACGGCGTTATCCCAGCACTGGCCTCGGTGACTCATGCTCTGTTCCAGACCGTACTCCTCAAGAGCAGCCCTGAATTTATGGCTGGTGTACTGACAACCCTGATCCGAGTGGAACATCACTCCAGCCGGTCTACCTCTAGATTCGACCGCCATTCGTAGCGCCTCGCAGGCAAGCCGGGCATCGGCGATCATTGAGAAAGCCCAGCCCACCACTCGGCGAGCATACAAGTCGATCACAGCCGCCAAGTACAGCCAACGCTTGCCTACCTGGATGTAGGTGACATCGCCGCACCACACCTGGTTGACCGTCGAGACGTTGAAGTTTCGCTTGAGCTGGTTACTCGCGATCAATGCTTCTGTGCCCGATGATCGGTAACGATGCGGCCTGCGTTGCTTGCATTGCAGACCGGCTTCCTTCATCAGCATACGTACCTTGTATCGCCCGGCTTTATGGCCAGCACGACGCAATTCCCGAACCAGCGTTCGCGACCCAGCAGAGCTACGAGAGGCCTTGAAAAGGCTGGCCATCGTTGAACGCAGATCCTCTCTGACCGGATCCTTTCGTCCCTGGCGTTTTCGCCATGCGTAGAAACTACTGCGCCGAACTCCAAGGACGCGACAGCAGTCGAAAACACCAAATTGCTCACTCAGTTCGTTGATCAGCGAGAACGATCCTTGGAGTCCCGAAGCAGGAGAGCACTGGCCTTTTTTAGGATTTCGATATCCCGGTCCTTTTGCCGGACTAGCGCTTCCAGCTCCTGGATTCGCTGCTGCTCTGGAGTGATGGCCTTCGCGCCGACCGGTGTTTGACCTTCTCGTTCCTGGCGCAGTTGCTCGACCCAGCGACGAAGCGCGGTCCGCCCTAGACCAAGGCTCTCGCAGACATCAGGGACTGACTCACCA